>NZ_WUMG01000017.1:0-104671 GCF_009827015.1 Delftia sp. CH05
GGCCGGGGGTGTCTTGTGCTGTGTGGGGAGCGTGTCATTGCGGGCGGGCCTGTGGCGATGCCCGAGGTTACCGAGCCCGGCAATCCGTTCCAACACGGGTGATTTCCCTAGTGCTGTCCTGTGCCGTGGCGGAACAACAATCGCGGCAGTTTTGATGTCCGTCATGCAACAGCCGCCTCCCGCCCCACTGCCCTCCAACCCCTTCTATGCCTCGCGCCAGGACCGGGTGGCGCTGGCGCGCGAGCGCTATTTCGAGCGCGGCGAGCGCCCATCGGGCCTGGTGTCCGAGCCCGTGCTGCAGTCCTGGACGCGCTGCCTGGGCGCCAGCCGCAGCCCCGACGAGAAGATCAGCTTCGACCCGGTCAGCAAGATCCGCACGGCCACCTTGCTGACCCACAACCGCGCGCTGATCGAGGCGGCGCGCGACCCCATCGCCGAACTCGAAACCGTGATCGCGGGCAGCCAGGCGCGCGCCATGCTCACCTGCAGCGAGGGCGTGGTGCTGATCGCCTCGCGCCCCACGCCGGGCGACGGCCCGCTGCTGCTGACGGCCGCGCGCGTGGGCGTGAACATTGCCGAGGATGCCGTGGGCACGGGCGCACCCGGCGTGGCCGTGCGCACGGGCGAGGTCTGCCATGTGCGTGGCGGCGAGCATTTCTTTCGCTGCCTGGCCTCGCTGCACTGCGCGGCCGCGCCCGTGCGCGATGCCAGCGGGCGCACCGTGGCCATGCTGGACCTGAGCAGCGAGGCGGGCCCCTTTCGCTTCGACGCAGGCGCCATGGCCCACATGTACGCCACCTGCATCGAGAACCGGCTGCTGGTGGGCGCCGCCCGCATGCACCTGCTGCTGCGCTTCCAGTCCAGCCGCAGCATGTTCGGCACGCCGCTGGAAGGGCTGGCCGCCGTGGATGGCGAAGGCATGGTGCGG
Source organism: Delftia sp. CH05 (assembly GCF_009827015.1). Taxonomy (NCBI): domain Bacteria; kingdom Pseudomonadati; phylum Pseudomonadota; class Betaproteobacteria; order Burkholderiales; family Comamonadaceae; genus Delftia; species Delftia sp. CH05. The sequence continues at coordinate 929 of NZ_WUMG01000017.1, forward strand.
TGGTTCAACGGCGTGGGCGCCCAGTTGTTCGACTGCCCGCGCCGGCCCGCCGAGGGGATGGCGGCAGAGGAAGTCTTCGGCCTGGGCCTGAACCAGTTGCTGGAGCTGGCCCACCACGGCCAGGCGCGCCCGCAGATGCTGCCCACGGGGCTGACGCTGTGGATGGAGGCGAGGCTGGATGAGGCATCTTCCCAGGTCGAAGAGGGGCTGCCGGCCATCGAGGCCCTGCCGCCGCCCGCCGAGGCGCCGTCCGAGGCACCGTCCTCCCTGGGCGAGGCCAGCCGCGAGCTGATCGAGCAGGCCCTGGCCCGCTGCCAGGGCAATATCTCGCAGGCCGCCCGCATGCTGGGCGTCTCGCGCGGGCTGCTGTACCGGCGCCTGCGCGAATGGGGCAGGGCTTAGGCCGTCCGGCCTATGCCGGCACGGCGGCCAGCGCGCCGCGCATCCATTCGATGAAGACCCCCGCCTGGGCCGGCAGCGCACGCCCTGCAGCGGGCACGGCGCGCAGGCCACCCTCGAAGGGCACGAAGCCATGGGGCGCCACCAGCAGCCCCTCCTGGAGCTCGCGTGCGATCAGCCGCTGCTCCACGAGGGCAACGCCCAGGCCCGACAGTGCTGCCTCTATGCACAGGTGGGTGTGCGGGAACGCCAGCGTCTCGCCCAGGGCCACGGGCTGGCCCGTGAGGGCTTCCCATTGGTTCCAGGCGCTGGCCGTGTACTCATGTGCAATGCGCGCGCGGTTGGCGGGCCGGCGCCGGGCATAGGCCGGCGTGCACACGGCGCCGAAGTGCACGGGCGCCAGTTCGATGGCGCGGTGGCGGTCGGCCTCGCCGTAGGTGGACAGGTCCCAGGCAATGATCAGGTCGGCGCCCTCGTGGCGCATCTCGCGCGCCGAGGTCATGGACAGGCGGATGCGGATATGCGGGTGGCTGCGGTAGAACACCGCCAGCTGCGGCACCAGCCAGCGCATGGCAAAGGTGGCGCTGCAGGCCACATGCAGCCCCGGTGCCTGGGCGTCGCGCGCCAGCTGGGCATAGGCGGCCTCCAGATGGTCGAAGGCCGTGCGCACCGAGGCATGGAAGGCGGCGCCGGCCTCGGTCAGGCGCAGGCCCGTGCCTTCTTTCTCGAACAGCGCCGCGCCCGCGTGCTCCTGCAGCAGGCGCAGGTGGCGGCTGATGGCGCCGTGGCTGCGGCACAGTTCCTCGGCCGCGCGGGTCACCGAGCCGGCGCGGGCAATGGCCTCGAAGGCGCGCAGGGCGGCCAGCGGTGGCAGTTGTCTCATGGCAATCAATTCGTCAGAAAAACTGACGCATGGGCAGAAAAACTGCATTGTCCCGCATCGTCGTGATTTCTAGCATGGGTGCCTGTGCATTGGAGTTTTGCAGGCTTGCCAGCTCCTTTGCACAGTTCAATTTCTTGACGAAAAGGAGTTTCCATGCAGATCACCGATATCGCGGCCCATGAGGCGCTGGACAGCCGGGGCCATCCCACCGTGGAGGTCGAGGTCGAGCTGGAGGACGGCGCACGCGGCCTGGCCCTGGTGCCCTCGGGCGCCTCCACGGGGCGGCATGAGGCGCTGGAGCGGCGCGACGGCGATGCCTCGCGCCACCTGGGCAAGGGCGTGCTGGGGGCGGTGCAGGCCGTCAACACCGAGCTGCGCGATCTGCTGCGCGGCATGCAGGCCGACGCCCAGGGCCGTATCGACACGGCCATGATGGCGCTGGACGGCACGCCCGGCAAAAGCCGGCTGGGCGCCAACGCGCTGCTGGGCGTGTCGCTGGCCGTGGCCCGCGCGGCGGCGGCCAGCCAGCGCATGCCGCTGTGGCGGCACATGGGCGGTGCCCAGGCGCGCGTGCTGCCCGTGCCCATGATCAATGTCATCAACGGTGGCGCCCATGCCGACAATCCGCTGGACTTCCAGGAGTTCATGCTGCTGCCGGTGGGGGCGGACAGCTTCGGTGAGGCGCTGCGCATGGGCGCCGAGGTCTTCCACACGCTGCGCCATGCCCTCAAGGCCGCAGGCCACAGCGTCAACGTGGGCGACGAGGGCGGCTTTGCGCCCGCCCTGCGCAGCGCGCCCGAGGCGCTGGACCACCTGATGGCCGCCATCGAGCGCGCCGGCCTGCGCCCCGGCAGGGACATCGCCCTGGCCCTGGACCCTGCGGCCAGTGAATTCCATGGCGAGGACGGCTACCGCTACGCGGGCGAGGGCCTGGTGCGCAGCCGCCAGCAGCAGGTGGACTACCTGGCGCAACTGGTGGAGCACTACCCCATCGTCTCCATCGAGGACGGCATGGCCGAGGACGATATCGAGGGCTGGCAGGCCCTGGGCCGGCGCCTGGGCGGACGCTGCCAGCTGGTGGGCGACGATGTGTTCTGCACGAACCCCGGCCTGTTCGAGGGCGGCATTGGCCGGGGCGTGGGCAACGCCATCCTGGTCAAGATCAACCAGATCGGCACGCTGACCGAAACCTGGGACGTGCTGCGCCTGGCGCATGGCGCGGGCTATGGCGTGGTGATGTCGCACCGCTCGGGCGAGACCGAGGACACCAGCATTGCCGACCTGGCCGTGGCCGCCCAGTGCGCCATGATCAAGACCGGCTCGCTGTCGCGCGCCGACCGCACGGCCAAGTACAACCGGCTGCTGCGCATCGAGCGCGAACTGGGCCCGGCCGCCGTCTATGCGGGGCGCCGTGCGCTCAAGGGCCGGGCGGGTCAGGAAGCCGTGTCGGCCGCTGCGGGTGTTGCGGGGGTTGCGGGCGCCCTGTAGACCAGCACCTTGAGGCTGCGCTCGGCGTCGATGTCGGCGAAGGTGGCCGGATTGGCCAGGCGCTCGACGAACTCCAGCTCGGGGGCCACTTCCTGCATCTGCGATGTCAGGAACTGCGTGCCCATCTCGGGCGCGTTCAGGCACAGCAGCACATGGCCGCCGGGGCGCAGCAGGTCGGGCAGGCGGCGCATCAGGCGGGCATAGTCCTTGGTGGCGACGAAGCTGCCCTTCTGGTAGCTGGGCGGGTCCACCACGATCAGGTGGTACGGCCCGCCGCGCGTGATCTTGCCCCAGCTGCTGAAGATGTCGTGGGCCAGGAAGCTGGCGCCCGACAGATCGTTGAGCCGGTGGTTCTGCTGGCCCGTGGCCAGCGCGCCCTGGGCCATGTCCATGTTCATCACATGGCGCGCGCCGGCCTGCAGGGCCACCACCGAAAAGGCGCAGGTGTAGGCGAACAGGTTGAGCACCTTGATGCCATGGCGGTGCTCGGGATGGTTGGCCACATGCGCGTGCACCCAGCGCCGGCCTTCGGCCATGTCCAGGAACAGGCCGTGGTTCTGGCCGCGCAGCACCTGCACGCGGTAGCGCGTGCCGGCCTCGGTGACGATGTGCGGGTCTGGCACTTCGCCGGCCATGAGCCGGGTTTCGGCGGGCGCGGCGGGCTGGCGCAGCTGGTAGACCCAGTTCAGGGGCTGGCCCGGTGCCAGTTCGCTCCAGCGCAGTGACAGCGCCGTGCCGATGGCGGCCAGGGCGTCTTCGTCCAGCGGCTGGAAGCTGGTGAGCACCAGCACGGGCGGAAAGGCATCGAGCACCAGATGCTCGCAGCCCGGGTACAGGCCGCCACGGCCGTGGAAGATGCGTTGGGCGTCGGAGGGCAGGGCCATCCGGGCGATGGCGTCGAGCAGGGCTTGCATGGGAAGGGCTGTGTCTGGCAGGGGTGCCGGGCATGCCCGGTGGAACCGCTTGGAACCAGGCAGGGGCCGACGAAAAGGTCTGCCAGTGTATGCAGTTTGGGGCCCAGCCCAGGCAAACCCGGGCTCAGGCCCCATTCAGCGGTGCCGCGGGCAGGTTCAATGCCGCCAGCCGCGGCGCACCTCGAAGAAGCTGCACTCGCCATCGCCCAGGCCCTGCATGCCGGCCTCGGTGGCGGCGCGGGCGGCTTTCATCCAGCGGGTGAAGGCGAGCTTGGCGTCTTCGCTGATTTCCTCTGGAGGCATGTCCTCCAGCCCCTGTACAAGCGACAGGGTTTCGCTGACCTGCTCGGCACTGCCGAGCTGGCGTTCGAGCACGCGGGCATAGCGTGCCTCGGCCTTGTTGCGTTCCTGCTCGGGCAGGTTGGGGTAGTCACACAAGGTGACGGTGAAGGCGGCTTCTTGCATGTCCATGGTTCATGAGATGAGGATGATGACTGGCGAAATATACAGTAATAACTGGCTGCACATCCAGTATTTATCCAGTGTTTTTTTACAGTGTCGTGCCGGTGGGGTCGCTGCGGGCAGCGGCGGCAGCCATGCGGCCACAATCGCCTGCAAGGAGAAAACCACCGCCATGACGAACGAATCGACCACGGGCAGCCCGGCCTGGGACCCCGAAGCCACGGGCCATGCGCTGTTTGCCACGCGCTTGGGGCCCTGCGGCGTGGCCTGGGGCGACTGCGGCCTTGCGGCCTTTCAGTTGCCCGAGGTGGACGGCCCGGCTGCCACGCGCACGCGCATGCTGCGCGGCGTGCAATCGCGCAGGCCCGGCAGCTATGCGGCAGCGGTGCGCGCCGAGGACCTGCCGACCAGCGTGGCACAGGCCATCGCCGGCGTGCAGGTGCTCATGGCGGGCCATGGCGAATGGACCGTGGAGCCTTCCGCGCCCAGCGCGCAGCAGTTGCGTGACGGCCCGGTGCTGCCCGACCTGCGGGCACGGCGCATGCTGCCCGCAGGCCAGGCATTGCCGGATCTGGCCGAGCTGGCGCTGGACTGGCACGGCGTGTCGGAATTTCACCGCCGCGTCTACGAGCTGACGCGTGCCATCGCTCCCGGCCATACGCGCACCTATGGCGAGATCGCGCGCGAGCTGGGCGAGGTGGGCCTGTCGCGCGCCGTGGGACAGGCGCTGGGCCTCAACCCCTTCGCGCCCGTGATTCCCTGCCACCGCGTGCTGGCCGCCGGCGCCCAGCCGGGCGGTTTTTCGGGCGGCGCAGGTGCGCTGACCAAGCTGCGCATGCTGGAGATCGAGGGTGCGGCCTGGGGCGGCACGCGCTCGCTGTTCGGGGATTGACGGGCCGGACACGCATGTGACATGCGGCACGGCGGGGCGGCTTGCACAATCGCCGCTGCAGGCCGTCCCGGCAAGGGAGGGCCGCCCTCCATTCCACCCATGACCGGCACACAAGACCCGGACCAGGAGACAGACGAATGACTCGCAATGTGCAGCAACTTTTCGACCTCACCGGCAAGACCGCTCTGGTGACCGGCGGCTCGCGCGGCCTGGGCCTGCAGATGGCCCATGCGTTGGGCGAGGCGGGCGCCAGGATCATGCTGAGTTCGCGCAAGGCCGCCGACCTGGAGGAAGCCGCTGCCGAGCTGCAGGCCGCCGGCATCGACGCCCGCTGGATTGCCGCCGACTGCGCCAACGAGGCCGACATCGAGCGCCTGGCCGCCGAGACCCTGGAGCGCCTGGGCCAGGTGGACATCCTCATCAACAACGCGGGCGCCAGCTGGGGCGCGCCGGCCGAGGAGCACCCGGTGGCCGCCTGGGACAAGGTGATGAACCTCAACGTGCGCGGCTACTTCCTGCTGAGCCAGCAGATCGCGCGGCGCAGCATGATCCCGCGCAAGACCGGGCGCATCATCAACCTGGCCTCCATCGCAGGCCTGGGCGGCAACCCGTTGGGCATGAAGACCATTGCCTACAACACCTCCAAGGGAGCCGTCATCAACTTCACGCGCGCGCTGGCCGGCGAGTGGGGCGTGCATGGCATCACCGTCAACGCCATCTGCCCGGGCTTTTTCAAGACCAAGATGGCCAGCGTGCTGATCGAGACCCTGGGCGAGGATGAAATGAAATCCCACGCCCCGCTGCGCCGCCTGGGCGACGACGAGGACCTCAAGGGCCTGACCCTGCTGTACGCCAGCGACGCGGGCAAGCACATCACGGGCCAGTGGGTGGCCGTGGACGGCGGCGTCAGCGCCCTGGTGGGCGGTTGAGCCGCAGCGGCGCTGCTGCCGAGGTGACAGTTTTTCCCGCAGATCGGGCCGCCGCGCGCCATGGTGCCTTCGGGCGCCCTTATGCTCGCCTGCATTGCGATCTGAACTGGAGAATTTCGTGCTGGATTTTGGCCACCCCATCCCCTTCGTCGACCACCTGGGTTTCACCCTGCACCGCATGGAGGACGGGGAGTCCGAACTGCGCTTCGAGGCGCGTCCCGAGCACCTGAACACCTTTGACGTGACCCACGGCGGCGCCACCATGACCCTGCTGGACGTGACCATGGCCGTGGCCGCACGCAGCCTGCAGCGCGACATGGGCTGCGTGACCATAGAGATGAAGACCAGCTTCATGCAGCCGGCGCGCGGCCCCCTGGTGGCCAAGGGCGTGGTGCTGCACCGCACGCGTTCCATGGCCTATACCGAGGCGCGCGTGTTCGATGCCTCGGGCCGGCTGTGCAGCCATGCGACCGGAACGTTCAAGTACATGCCGCGCGTGGCCAAGCCGGCCGCCGCCGAGACAACCCTCGCCACGGACTGATCCGCACGGCGAATTTGCCAGATACCCAATGCCACACGCCAGCCCCGGCAGCACCGGGAACTGGTTCCATTGTTTGTGATGCCACCGGAGGTTTTCCCATGCCCGTGAACCAGCAGATCCTGCTCGACAACCGCCCCGAGGGCGAAGCCGTGGAAAGCAATTTCCGCCTTGTCAGTACCGAGACCCCGGCGCTGGCCGAAGGCCAGGTGCTGGTGCGCCACCACTACCTGAGCCTGGACCCCTACATGCGCGGCCGCATGAATGACAGCAAGAGCTATGCCCAGCCCCAGCCGCTGGGCGAGGTCATGATCGGCGGCACCGTGGGCGAGGTGGTGGAAAGCCGCCATCCCAAGTTTGCCGTTGGCGACAAGGTCGTGGGCATGGGCGGCTGGCAGGAATACAGCGTGGTCGATGGCGATGCGCCCGGCATGCTGCGCAAGGTGGACACCACCCATGTGCCGCTGTCGCACTACCTGGGCGCCGTGGGCATGCCCGGCGTGACGGCCTGGTACGGCCTGGTCAAGATCATCGCCCCCAAGGCCGGCGAGACCGTGGTGGTCAGCGCCGCCACGGGCGCCGTGGGCAGCGCGTTCGCGGCCCTGGCCAAGGCACGCGGCTGCCGCGTGGTGGGCATTGCGGGCGGCCCCGAGAAGTGCCGCTACGCCACCGAGGAGCTGGGCTTCGACGCCTGCATCGACTACCGCGAGCACCCCGACACCAAGACCATGGCCAAGGCGCTCAAGGACGCCTGCCCGCAGGGCATCGACGGCTACTTCGAGAACGTGGGCGGCTACATCCTCGACGCCGTGCTGCTGCGCACCAACGCCTTTGCGCGGATCGCGCTGTGCGGAATGATCGCGGGCTACGACGGCACGCCGCTGCCCATGACCAATCCCGCGCTCATCCTGATCAACCGCATCCGCATCGAAGGCTTCATCGTCAGCGAGCACATGGAAGTCTGGCCCGAGGCGCTGCAGGAACTGGGTCGCCTGGTGGGCACCGGCAAGCTGCGCCCGCGCGAGAGCATTGCCGAAGGCATTGCCTCCGCACCCTCGGCCTTCCTGGGCTTGCTCAAGGGCAAGAACTTCGGAAAGCAGCTTGTGAAGCTCACCCCCTGAGTCGCTTCGCGCCTTCCCCCCGTGGCACGTCGCCTCTCTACTCGCTTCGCGAGGGAGGGGGACGACACCCTCGGTGCGGGGCGGCCCTTCCTCGGTGTCCCTGAGGCGGGCTCCGCCAGTGCCAGGAGGGAGGGCTGTGTACGGGCCAGGGTTAATTGCCAAATCCTTCCACAAGAACATCAGGACAAGACAAGGAGACAAGGGAATGATCAAGAACTTCAAGGGCAAGACGGCCGTGCTGACGGGCGCGGGCTCGGGCTTCGGCCTGGAGTGCGCGCGCATTGGCGCGAAGCTGGGCATGAACCTGGTGCTGGTCGATGTGCAGCAGGAGGCGCTGGACAAGGCTGCCGCCGAGTTCGAAGGGCAGGGCGTGCGTGTGCTGGCGCGGCGCGTGGATGTGTCCGACGCAGCCCAGATGCAGGCCCTGGCCGACGAGGTGCGCCAGCAGTTCGGCGCGCCGCACTTCGTGTTCAACAACGCAGGCGTGGGCGCGGGCGGGCTGGTCTGGGAGAACACGCTGGAAGATTGGCAGTGGGTGCTGGGCGTCAACCTCTGGGGCGTGATCCACGGCGTGCGGCTGTTCACGCCCATGATGCTGGAGGCCGCCAAGGCCGATCCGTCCTTCGAGGGCCACATCGTCAACACGGCCAGCATGGCCGGGCTGCTGGCGCCTCCCAACATGGGCATCTACAACGTCAGCAAGCATGCCGTGGTCAGCCTGACCGAGACGCTGTACCAGGACCTGGCCCTGGTCTCCGACCAGATCAGCGCCAGCGTGCTGTGCCCCTTCTTCGTGCCTACGGGCATCAGCCACAGCGAGCGCAACCGGCCCAGCCATCTGGCCGCGCAGCCGCTGACGGCCAGCCAGAAGATAGGCCAGGCCATGAGCGAGAAGGCCGTGGGCTCGGGCAAGGTCACGGCCACCGATGTGGCGCAGAAGGTCTTCGACGCCATTGCGGCCAACCAGTTCTACATCTACAGCCATCCGCAGGCCCTGGGTTCGGTCCAGACCCGCATGGAGGATGTGGTGCAGGGCCGCAACCCCACCGACCCGTTCGCGCACAAGCCCGAACTGGGCGCCAGCCTCAAGGCCTCGCTGCGCGCGGCCTGAGCGTCAGTCCTCTTCGTCCGGGTCCGGCCTGTGGGGGGCTGGCCTGGCGGGAGCCTCGGCCTTTTCATCGGGCGGCGCGGAGGGCAGGGGCCGCACCAGCCGCACCATGAGCTGGTTGCCGCGCCCCATGTCGGGCCGCGTCTCCAGGCTGTCGAGGTCAATCGCCCAGGCCTGCTGGGCCGACAGCTGCGTACCGGCACTGCCCGAGATGTTGCTGTAGTTGTAGGGATTGACGGGCCGTGCGTTCACCGCTGCCGTGCCCGTCCAGTGCCAGCCGCGCGGCGCGCCCGGGAACAGCTCGGGCGACAGGCCTTGCGGCCGTATATCGCGCGAGATCAGCCGGCGCATCTCGTTGACGCGCGGCAGGCGCCAGCGCACGCCGTCCTGCTTGGCCCGCTCGGCGGCCAGGGCCTGCGCCTGCTTGTGCGTGAACAGCTCCGGCAGGCCCGCGCAGGTCTTGCCATTCCAGTGCATGCCTTCCACGCAGCGCGGCCACAGCAGGCGGGCGCGGCGGTCGATCACGTCGCGGCCGTCTTCGGACACTTCCAGCATGGCAGTGGCGCCGGCCTTGGCGTCACCGCGGGCCTGCGGCGGCGCCGCATGGGCCGGGCCCTGCATGCACGCGCCCAGCAGCAGGGCGGCAAGCAGGGGCCTTGGCAATGCGTTGAGGGTCGGCAGGAAGAGGGGCGTGGATGAGTGCATGGGGTGTCTATGCTGCTGTGTTGGCAATCTCGTATCCGAGCGTAACAGGGTTGCGGCCCCGCAAACTTGTGCCACGGCAAGCCGGCAGCGCCGCACGCGCCGGCCTGCCTGCCCAGGAAATGTGAGCACCGCCCTGCAGCCCGCAGCGCTTGCCGCCACAATGGCGCGTCTATGTCTGCGTCTATGCCTTCTCCCTCTTCGTCTCCCGCTTCCCCTGATTCCCACACGCTGCGCCTGGTGCTGATCCTGGGCCTGCTCTCGGCCATCGGTCCGTTTGCCATCGACATGTACCTGCCCGCGCTGCCCCAGATCGGCAGCAGCCTGGGCGCCCAGGTGGGCGCGGTGCAGGCCAGCCTGACGGCCTTCTTCCTCTCGCTGGGCGTGGGCCAGCTGCTGTACGGGCCGGTCTCGGACATGGTGGGGCGCAAGCCGCCGCTGTACTTCGGCCTGGCCGTGTTCGCGCTGGCCAGCGTGGGCTGCGCCATGGCCACCAGCATCGAGACGCTGGTGGTGCTGCGCTTCATCCAGGGCCTGGGCGCGGCGGCCGGCATGGCGGTGCCGCGCGCCGTGGTGCGCGACCTGCACACCGGCCATGCGGCGGCCCGCATGATGTCGCTGCTGATGCTGGTGTTCAGCGTCTCTCCCATCCTGGCGCCGCTGGCCGGCAGCGGCGTGATCGCCGTGAGCAGCTGGCGCGGCGTGTTCTGGGCCGTGGCCGTGGCGGCCGTGATCGGCCTGGCGGCCGTGTTCATGGGCCTGAAGGAAACGCGCGGGGCCGCCGCGCGGCTGGACAGCAGCGTGGCCGGCGCACTGCGCGCCTATGGCGTGCTGCTGCGCGACTGGCATTACCTGGGCCTGGTTTTCATCGGCGGCTGCGCCATGGCGGGCTTTTTCGTCTACCTGGCTGGCTCCCCCTTTGTGCTGATCAACTACTACGGGCTGAGCTCCACGCAGTACAGCCTGGCCTTCGGGCTGAACGCCATCGCCTTCATCGGCGCGGCGCAGTTCACCGGCTGGCTGGGCCAGCGCTTCGGGCTGGTGCGCGTGGTCAAGGTGGCGGCCACCGGCTCGGGCCTGGTGATGCTGTCGCTGCTGTCGTACTACCTGCTGGGCGGTGAGCGGCTGGCCGTGCTGATCGGCCTGTACTTCGTGGCCAGCGCGCTGATGGGGCTGGTGATTCCGACGACCTCGGTGCTGGCGCTGGAGGAGCATGGCGCCATCGCCGGCACGGCCTCGGCGCTGCTGGGCACGCTGCAGATGCTGTCGGGTGCGGCGGCCATGCAGATCGTGGGCCTGTTCTCCACGGGCAAGCCCCTGCCCATGGTGGTGGGCATGGCCACGGGCGCGCTGATCGGCGTGGCGCTGGCCTGGATCACGCTGGGCGGCGCACGTGCCCACCGCGTGGGTGCAAAGGGCCATTCATGAGCGTGGCTCCCGCAGCAGAGGCTGGTGGGCCTGTACCCGACGGACTTGCGTCCGGCCCCCGCGGCCAGGCAATGCTGGTCATCATCCTGGGGCTGACGCTGTCGGTGCTGGACAGCACCCTCGTCAATCTGGCACTGCCAGCCATGGCGCGCGAGCTGCAGGCCAGCTCGGCCCATACGCTGTGGGTGGTCAATTCCTACCAGCTTGCCAGCCTGGTGCTGCTGCTGCCGCTGGCGGCCCTGGGCGAACGCCTGGGCTACCGCCGCGTGTATCTGGTGGGCATGCTGGTGTTCTCCCTGGCCTCGCTGGCAGCCATGCTGGCCACATCGCTGCCCACGCTGGTGGCGGCGCGGGCGCTGCAGGGCCTGGGCGCTGCGGGCGTGATGAGCGTCAATGCCGCCCTGGTGCGGCTGATCTATCCGCGTGCCTTGCTGGGCCGGGGCATGGCCGTCAATTCGCTGGTGGTGGCCACGGCATCCATGGCCGGGCCTTCGGTGGCGGCGGCCATTTTGTCGGTGGCCAGCTGGCCCTGGCTGTTTGCGGCCAACCTGCCGCTGGGCCTGTTCACGCTGTGGCTGGGACGCCGGGCGCTGCCGGCCAATGCGGTGCCGGCACACGCGGGCTCGCGGCTGTCGCCGCTGGATGTGCTGCTCAACATCCTCATGTTCAGCCTGATCTTCCTGGGCGGCGAGCAGCTGGGCATGCGCGCCGGCGGTGCCCAGTCGTCCCTGCCTTCGGGCTGGTGGCTGCTGGGCGCGGGCCTGCTGGTGGGGCTGTGGTATGTGCGCCGCCAGTGGCGCCTGCCTGCGCCGCTGCTGCCGGTGGACCTGCTGCGCATTCCGGTGTTCGCGCTGTCCATGTGCGGATCGGTCAGCGCCTTTTGCGCGCAGATGCTGGCCTACCTGGCCCTGCCTTTCCTGCTGCTGGAGTCGCACGGCATGTCGCCCATCGAGGCCGGGCTGCTGATCACGGCCTGGCCGCTGGCCACGGTGATGACGGCGCCCATTGCGGGCCGGCTCATCGGCCGCTATGCGGACGGGCTGCTGGGCGGCATCGGCATGGCCATGTTCGCCTGCGGCCTGTGGGCGCTGGCGGCCATGCCCGATGCGCCCTCGACCCTGGACATGGTCTGGCGCATGCTGCTGGCGGGCAGCGGCTTTGCGCTGTACCAGTCGCCCAACAACCACACCATCGTGACCTCGGCGCCGCTGGCGCGCAGCGGCGCGGCCGGCGGCATGCTGAGCTCGGCGCGGCTCACGGGGCAGACGCTGGGGGCCGTGGTGCTGGCCACCATCTTCACCGTCTCGGGCGGGCATGGCGGCCATGCCGAAATCGTGGCCCTGGCCGTGGCGGGCTGCTTTGCGGCCATGGCGGGCGTGTTCAGCATGCTGCGCGTGCGCACGGCGCCCGCCGCCAGGCACTGAACAGACCGGCAAATGGCATTGAACTTGCATGTGTCGGCGCGCTCCGACACCTGCATCATCCTGGATGGTCTTGCCACGAGACTGCGGTGGCATGCCATCCACTTTACAAACAAGAAATATGGGCACTGCACAATCGTGCGATGCCCCCAACGACTTCGCTGTTCCTATGAATTTTGACGTGCCTCTTTCGCCGAGTACGCGCCTTGCGGCGCCTTCCGATTCCCAGCCCGGCGCAGGGCACGCACAACCTTCTGCCTCGCTTGCACGCAGCAAGCGCCCCGGTGCTGCCGTGCTGTGCGCGCTGGCACTGGCCGCCAGCCTGGCCGCCTGCTCCAGGCAGGATGCAGCGCCCGCCGCCGCAGCCAAGGCTGCGCCCGAGGTGGGCGTGGTCACGCTGCAAAAGCAGAGCCAGCAGCTGGAGGCCACGCTGCCGGGCCGCACACGCGCCTCGCTGACCGCCGAGGTGCGGCCCCAGGTCTCGGGCATCGTGCAAAAGCGCCTGTTCACCGAAGGCGCCCTGGTGCGCCAGGGCCAGCAGCTCTACCAGATCGACGCGGCCTCGCTGCGCGCCACCGAGGCCAGCGCCCAGGCGGCCCTGGCCAAGGCCGAGGCCAGCGCCCGCACGCTGGAGGCCACGGCGCGGCGCAACGCCGAACTGGTCAAGATCGATGCCATCAGCCAGCAGGCCTTCGAGGAAAGCCAGGCCGCTGCCGCCCAGTCGCGCTCTGACGTGGCCGTGGCCAAGGCCAATCTGGAGACCGCGCGCATCAACCTCAAGTACAGCCGCATCGAGGCGCCCATCAGCGGGCGCATCAGCCTGTCCACGGTGACGCCGGGCGCGCTGGTGACGGCCAACCAGACGGAGGCGCTGACCTCCATCGTGCAGCTGGACCCCATGTATGTGGACTTCACCCAGTCCACCAGCGAGCTGCTGCAGCTCAAGCGCGACTGGGATGCCGGGCGCTTCCAGAAGGTGGAGGGCGACAAGGTCGCCGTGCGTATCCGCCTGGACGATGGCACGGAATACGGCCACCAGGGCAAGCTGCAGTTTGCCGGCGTGATCGTCAATGCCACCACGGGCAGTGTCACGCTGCGCGCCGTGGTGCCCAACCCGCAGGGCCTGCTCATGCCCGGCATGTATGTGCAGGCCCTGCTGCCCACGGGCCTGGCGCCCGAGGCGCTGCTGGTGCCCCAGCAGTCGGTGACGCGCGACCTGACCGGCAAGGCCAGCGTGTTGGTGGCCAAGGCCGACGACGTGATCGAGCGCAGGCCCGTGAACATCGACCGCGCCGTGGGCAATATGTGGCTGCTGCAGGACGGCCTGTCGGCCGGCGAGCGCGTGGTGGTCGATGGCTTCCAGCGCATCAAGCCCGGCGACAAGGTGCGCGCCGTGGAGGTGGACCTGCGCGCCAAGGCCCAGGCCCGCAAGGGCAAGCCCGCTGATGGCCCGGCAGCGGCGGCCGCGCCTGGCGCTGCCGACCAGGCTTCCGCGGCCGCTGAACCTGCTCCTGCACCCGCAGCGGCTCCGGCCCCTGCGGCCCGGTAAGCCGCAGGAACCCGTCACATGGCTCAGTTCTTCATCAACCGGCCCATCTTCGCGTGGGTCATCGCCATCGTCATCATGCTGGGCGGCGCGCTGTCCATCTTCACGCTGCCGCTGGAGCAATACCCCGACATCGCGCCGCCGCGCGTGACCATCGGCGCGCAGTACACGGGCGCCTCGGCCGAGACGGTCGAGAACTCGGTGACCCAGATCATCGAGCAGCAGCTCAAGGGCATCGACAACATGCTCTACATGAGTTCCACGTCCGACGCCTCGGGCCGCGCGCGCACCACGCTGACCTTTGCGCCGGGCACCAACATCGACGTGGCCCAGGTGCAGGTGCAAAACAAGCTGCAGTCCGCCGTGAACCGCCTGCCCGACGCCGTCAAGAGCCGGGGCGTGTTCGTGAACAAGGGCGGCCAGGACTTCCTGGTCACCTACAGCTTCTTCTCCAAGGACCCGGCCATGACCGCGGTCGATATCGGCGACTACCTGACCAGCAACCTGGTCGACGTGATCGGCCGGCTGGACGGCGTGGGCGATGTCAACGTCTTCGGCACCAACTATGCGATGCGCATCTGGATGGACCCGGCCAAGATGGAGAAGTACGCGCTGATGCCGTCGGACCTGGTCAATGCGCTGAACTCGCAGAACGCCCAGGTCTCGGCCGGCCAGCTGGGTGCGCTGCCCGCCGTCGCGGACCAGCAGCTGAACGCCACCATCACGGCGCGCACCAAGCTCAAGACGGTGGAGCAGTTCGAGGACATCGTCCTGAAGTCGTCCGTGGACGGCTCGGTGGTGCTCATGAAGGACGTGGCCCGCGTGGAGCTGGGCGCCGACAACCTGACCATCAAGGCCAAGCTCAACGGCCTGCCGGGCGCGGGCATGGGCATCGTGCTGGCCGATGGCGCCAACGCCATGAACGTGGCCGACACCATCGCCGCCAAGCTGGCCGAGCTCAAGCCCTTCTTTCCCAACGAGATCGACTACTTCGTCAGCTCGGACTCCACGCCCTTCGTGCGCGCCTCCATCAAGGAAGTGGTCAGCGCGCTGGGCGAGGCCATGATCCTCGTGGTCATCGTGATGTTCATCTTCCTGCAAAACTTCCGCGCCACGATGATCCCCGCCATCGCCGTGCCCGTGGTGCTGCTGGGCACCTTCGGCGTGCTGTCGCTGGCCGGATACTCGATCAATACGCTGACCATGTTCGCCATGGTGCTGGCCATCGGCCTGCTGGTGGACGATGCCATCGTCGTGGTGGAGAACGTCGAGCGCGTGATGCACGAGACGGGCATGTCGCCCAAGCAGGCCACGCGCCAGTCCATGCGCGAGATCACGCCGGCCCTGGTGGGCATCGGCGTGACGCTGTCGGCCGTGTTCGTGCCCATGGCCTTCTTCGGCGGCTCCACGGGCGTGATCTACCGGCAGTTCTCCATCACCATCGTCGCGGCCATGGCGCTGTCGGTGTTCGTGGCGCTGACGCTCACGCCGGCGCTGTGCGCCACGCTGCTCAAGCCGCCCGCAGCGGGCGGGGCAGGGCATGACCGCCCGATCCGCAGCGGCATCCTGGGGGTGAACGACCGGTTCTTCCGCTGGTTCAACCACCATTTCGACGCCACGGCCGCGCGCTACCAGGGCACGGTGGCGTACTCGCTGCGCCGCGCCAAGCGCATGATGCTGATCTTCCTGGCCGTCTGCGGCGTGGTCTGGCTGCTGATGGCGCGCCTGCCCACGTCCTTCCTGCCCGACGAGGACCAGGGCTTTGTCTTCGTCAACATCAACCTGCCCTCGGGCGCGGCCGACACGCGGCTGCAGGGCGTGCTCGACGAGGTGCGCGACTACTTTGCCAAGCAGCCCGACGTGCTGAGCTTCTACCAGGTCTCTGGCCTGAACGGCGACCAGGCCTCGGCACGCGCCTTCGTGCGGCTGAAGACCTGGGAGGAGCGCCCGCTGCCGGGCCAGTCGGCCTCCGAGATCGCGCACCGGGCGACCCGGGAGCTGGCCTCCATCCGCGATGCGCGCGTGCTGGTCATGCTGCCGCCGGCCGTGCGCGGCCTGGGCTCCAGCTCGGGCTTCAACTTCATGATCAAGGACATGAACGGCCTGGGCCACCAGGCGCTGCTGCAGGCCAAGGAAAAATTCCTGACCGAGGCCCGCAAGCGCCCCGAGCTCACCAATCTGCGCATGACCAACCTGGAGGACGCCAGCGAGCTGCGCCTGGACATCGACGACCGCAAGGCCGCCGCGCTCGGCCTGTCGTACACCGACATCAACAGCGTGCTGTCCAGCGCCATGGGCGGCACCTATGTCAACGACTTCCTGAACAACGAGCGCGTCAAGCGCGTCTACATCCAGGGCGATGCGCCGCACCGCATGCTGCCCCAGGACATCGCCAAATGGACGGTGCGCAACGGCAAGGGCGAGATGGTGCCGTTCAGCGCCTTCTCCAGCAGCTATTGGGCCTACGGTTCGCCCCAGCTCATGCGCTACAACGGCAACCCGGCCTACGAAATGGAAGGCCGCGCCGCGCCGGGCGTCAGCTCGGGCACGGCCATGCAGATCGTCGAGGACATCCTGCGCACGCTGCCGGCCGGCATAGGCTACGAGTGGACGGGGGCCTCGCTGCAGGAGCGCCAGTCGGGCGCGCAGGCGCCGCTGCTGTACGCCATCTCCATCCTCTTCGTGTTCCTGTGCCTGGCGGCGCTGTACGAGAGCTGGACCGTGCCGCTGTCCGTGATGCTGGCCGTGCCGCTGGGCGTGGTGGGCGCGCTGGCCGCCACCTATACGCGCGGGCTGACCAATGACGTGTACTTCCAGGTGGGCCTGCTGACCACGGTGGGCCTGGCATCCAAGAACGCCATCCTGATCGTGGAATTTGCCGTGCAGCTGCAGGAGCAGGGCAAGAGCATCTTCGACGCCGTGGTCTCGGCCGTGCGCCTGCGCCTGCGGCCCATTTTGATGACCTCGCTGGCCTTCGGCTTCGGCGTCATTCCGCTGGCCATCGGCACGGGTGCCGGCGCGGGCGGGCGCAATGCCATCGGCACGGCCGTGCTCGGCGGCATGCTGGCCTCCACGGTGCTGGGCATCTTCCTGGTGCCGGTGTTCTTCCTGCTGATCCGCAGCTGGTTCAAGAGCCACTCGCGCACGGATGAAGAAAGCCCGCAGCAGGCAACCGACTCACCCCATACCACCAAGGAGAGCGCAGCATGAGGCGCCGAATGAACCGTTCCACCCTCGCCGCTGCGGCCGCGCTGGCGGCCCTGCTGTCCGGCTGCAATCTTGCGCCGCAGCACCGCACGCCGGACATGCCCGTGCCCGACACGGTGGGCAGCACCGCAGCCAATCCGGCACAGGCCGACGAGGCCAGCCTGCAGGCGGCCGCCGCGCTGGACTGGGTGCAGTCCCGGCAGCTGCGCGAGGTCATTGCGCTGGCCCTGGCCAACAACCGCGACCTGCGCGTGGCGGTGGAGAACATCGAGCGCGCGCGTGCCCAGTACGGCATCACGCGCGCCGACCTGCTGCCCAGCGTCAACGCCCAGGCCCAGGCCAGCCGTGCGCGCACGGCCGCCGGCATGACCAGCGCCACGCAGGCGGCATCGGTCAGCACCCAGTACACGGCCCAGCTGGGCTTTGCCAGCTACGAGATCGACCTCTGGGGCCGCGTGCGCAACCTCAGCGAGGCCGCACTGCAGCAGTTCCTGCAAAGCGAGCAGAACCGGCGCAATGTGCAGATAGGCCTGGTGGCCGACGTGGCCAACGCCTGGCTCACGCTGGCCGCCGACCAGGCCCGCCTGCAGCTGGCACGCGACACCCTGGCCAGCCGCGAGAAGGCCTACGAACTGACGCGGCGCATGCATGAGATAGGTTCGACCTCGGGCCTGGTGCTGGCCCAGAACCAGACCACGGTGGACACGGCGCGCGGCGACGTGGCCAGCTTCACCTCCCAGGTGGAGCGTGACCGCAACGCCCTGCAGTTGCTGGTGGGCGGTCCGCTGCCCGACAGCCTGCTGCCCGGCGCCGCCACGCTGCGCGCCGGCGCCCAGCCTGCGGCGGCGCTGCAGCCCGTGCCTGCACCGCTGCCCTCCAGCGTGCTGCTGGTGCGCCCCGATATCCAGGCCGCCGAGAACAACCTGCGCGCCATGGAGGCCAACATCGGCGCCGCCCGCGCAGCCATGTTCCCCACCATCAGCCTCACGGCCAGCGTGGGATCGGGCAGCCGCGAGCTCGATGGCCTTTTTGGCGGCAGCAGCAGCACCTGGAGCTTCATCCCCCTGGTGCGCCTGCCCATCTTCGACGGTGGCCGCAACCGTGCGGGCGTGCAGGTGGCCGAGGCCAACCAGCGCATCGCCATCGCCCAGTACGAGAAGGCCGTGCAGACGGCCTTCCGCGAGACCGCCGACGTGCTGGCCGACCGCGCGCAGTGGGACGAGCGCCTGGCCGCCCAGACCAGCATGGTCGCGGCCACGCAGAAGGCCTTCGACCTGTCGGAGGCACGCTTCAAGGCCGGCGTGGACAACTACCTCACCGTGCTGGATGCGCAGCGCAGCCTCTACACGGCCCAGCAGACCCTGATCGGCCTGCGCCTGTCCGAGCAGCTCAACCGCGTCACGCTGTGGAAGGTGCTGGGCGGCGAGCAGGTGCAGGCGCCGTCCGCCTCTGAGCCGGCGAATTCCTGAGCGCGGGCGGTGTATTCTGCGGGCCCGCAGAACTTGCCGCCCGACCACGATGAGCCCCTTTGCCAACACCCCCGAGCCGCCTTACTACGCCGTCATCTTCTCGTCGCGCAGAACGCCGGACGACGATGATGGCTACGGCCTCATGGCCCAGCGCATGGTGGACCTGGCCGCGCAGCAGCAGGGTTTCCTGGGTGCGGAAAGCACGCGCGGCGAGGACGGTTTCGGCATCACCGTGTCCTACTGGTCCACGGCCGAATCCATCGCGCGCTGGAAGCAGGATGCCGAGCACCTGGTCGCCCAGCAACTGGGCAAGGACGCCTGGTACGAGCACTATGAATTGCGCGTGGCCCGCGTGGAGCGCGCCTACGGCAAGCGCTGAACCCGGGCCGCCTCCGCCTGGACCACGGCATCGGCCAGCAGCGCGATGGAGCGCGGCGCGCAGCCTTCGGCATCGTTGCTCACCGTCACAAAGGCGGGCAGCCCGCGGCTGGTGATGCCATCGATGGTCTTGGCGAGGATGGCGCGCGTGTGCGCATCGGGCGTGCGGATCTCGTCGAAGGGGTCGTGCTTCTTTTGCGCATCGGGATAGCCGTAGGCACCGAACTCGCGGTTCAGGTTCCAGCGGCAGACCAGCGGGGTGGGCCACAGCCCGCGCAGAAAAACCAGTTGCTCCTCGATGGGGGGCATCTTGCCGTGCAGTCCCAGGCAGAAGGTGGCGCCACTGGCGCGCAGGGTGTCGGCCAACTGCGGCGTCAGCAGCTCCGGGTCGCGCACCTCCACCGCCACGATGATCTGCGCGCCCAGCGGATGGGCGGCCAGCGCCGCGCGCACAGCCTCCAGCATGGCCTGCAGCCGCGCCAGCAGTTCGGTGGGGCGGCTGAGCAGGCCCCAGGTCATCGGGCTGAGCTGGAACACCAGCACGCCCAGCCGCTCGCCCAGCCCTTCGAGCGTGGGCTCGACGAAGCTGGTGACGGCCAGATCGGGTTGAAGGAACACCGGGTTCAGCGACATGCCCTTGCCGTCCTCGTCACGCACCTGCGCGTCGGTAACCACGGATGGGCACTTGACCACGAAGCGGAAATCGGCCGGCACCTGGCCCGCGAAGGCCAGGTACTGGCTGGCCGTCAACGGCCTCCAGAAGCTGCGGTCCACGCAGACCGTTCGCATCAACGGATGCCGGCCATAGGCCTCCAGTCCCTTCTTGGCCAGCACGCTTTTGTCATAGGCGCCATCCCAGATCAAGCCTTCCCAGCCCGGGTAGGACCAGGTGGAGACCCCCATGCGCAGGCCCTGCGCAAGCTGGTCCGCCAGCGCCTGCCATTGCAGGGCCTGGGGCGCCAGCTGCACGGCGCCGGCGGCCTTGCGCGGTGCCGGTGTGCGGCCGGCAGGCGCGGGCGGCGGGGCAGGGGCCGATGGTGGGGGAGAACCGAACAGATCGTCTTGCATTCGAAGCTGGTGATTGTGGCAGAGGGTGCCTGCCTGCCGCAGGGCCCCGGCAAAAGCAGGCAGTGGATTGATTTTGCAAGCCCTTGAATTCATTGGCCTGCAAGAAATGCTTGCATTTGCGGGTCGGCCGTGAGCGGCCCGGCCCGAATCGCGTGTGGCACACTTGGCCGCTTTTCCGGATTCCACGCCACGGGGCGCCTCTCGAATGCAAAAAATCATTGCCCAAATCGCCGCAGAACTGAATGTCAAGCCGCAGCAGGTGGGTGCCGCGGTCGAATTGCTTGATGGCGGAGCCACGGTTCCGTTCGTCGCGCGCTACCGCAAGGAAGTCACGGGCGGACTGGACGACGCGCAGCTGCGCCAGCTCGACGAACGCCTGGGCTACCTGCGCGAGCTGGAGGACCGCCGGGGCGCGGTGCTCAAGGCCATCGACGAGCAGGGCAAGCTGACCGACGCGCTGCGCCTGGCCATTGCCAATGCGCCCACCAAGCAGGAGCTGGAGGACATCTACCTGCCCTTCAAGCAAAAGCGCCGCACCAAGGGACAGATCGCCAAGGAATTCGGCATCGAGCCGCTGGCCGACAAGCTGTTTGCCGACCCCACGCTGGACCCGCACAAGGAGGCCGAGGCCTTCTGCAAGCCGGCCACCACCCTGGACGACGGCAAGCCGGGCCCCGATTTCTCGACCACGTTGGCCGTGCTCGATGGTGTGCGCGACATCCTGTCGGAGCGCTGGGCCGAAGACCCGGCCCTGGTGCAGAAGCTGCGCGAATGGCTGTGGGAAGACGGCCTGCTGCGCTCCAAGAAGGTCGAATCCAAGAACGAGAACGACCCCGAGGTCGCCAAGTTCCGCGACTATTTCGAATACGACGAGCCCATCGGCCGCGTGCCTTCGCACCGCGCGCTGGCGGTGTTCCGCGGCCGCGCGCTGGAAATCCTCGAGGCCAAGCTGGTCCAGCCCGTGGAGCCCGAGCCCGGCCAGCCCAGCCTGGCCGAAGGCAAGATTGCCCTGCACCTGGGCTGGAGCCACGCCAAGCGCGCCAGCGACGACCTGATCCGCAAGTGCGTGGCCTGGACCTGGCGCGTCAAGCTCAGCCTGTCCACCGAGCGCGACCTGTTCTCGCGCCTGCGCGAAGACGCCGAGAAGGTGGCCATCAAGGTCTTTGGCGACAACCTGCGCGACCTGCTGCTGGCCGCCCCTGCGGGGCAGCGCGCCGTCATCGGCCTGGACCCGGGCATCCGCACGGGCGTCAAGGTGGCCGTGGTGGACAGCACGGGCAAGCTGGTGGACACCACCACCATCTACCCGCACGAGCCGCGCCGCGACTGGGACGGCTCGCTGGCCGTGCTGGCCCGCCTGGTCGAAAAGCACCAGATCAACCTGATCGCCATCGGCAACGGCACGGCCAGCCGCGAGACCGACAAGCTGGCCGCCGACCTGATCAAGATCGCCAGCAAGGCCGACCGCCAGATCGAGAAGGTCGTGGTCAGCGAGGCTGGCGCTTCCGTGTATTCCGCCAGCGAGTTCGCCTCGCAGGAAATGCCCGACGTGGACGTGAGCCTGCGCGGGGCCGCCAGCATTGCGCGCCGCCTGCAGGACCCGCTGGCCGAGCTGGTCAAGATCGACCCCAAGAGCATTGGCGTGGGCCAGTACCAGCACGACGTGAACCAGAGCGAGCTGGCGCGCCAGCTCGACGCCGTGGTCGAGGACTGCGTGAACTCCGTGGGCGTGGACCTGAACACGGCCTCGGCGCCGCTGCTGTCGCGCGTCTCGGGCCTGTCGGGCAGCGTGGCCAAGTCGGTGGTGCGCTGGCGCGATGCCAACGGCTCCTTCAGGAGCCGCAAGCAGCTGATGGACGTGGCCGGCCTGGGCGCCAAGACCTTCGAGCAGGCGGCGGGCTTTCTGCGCATCCGCGGCGGCGACAATCCGCTGGACATGACGGGCGTGCACCCGGAAACCTACCCGGTGGTCGAACGCATCATTGCCACCACGGGCAAGAGCGTGGACCAGCTCATGGGCCGCTCCGAAGTGCTCAAGGGCCTGAAGGCCGAGCAGTTCGTGAGCGAGCAGTTCGGTGCCATCACCGTCAAGGACATCCTGGGCGAGCTGGAAAAGCCCGGCCGCGATCCGCGTCCGGACTTCGTCGTGGCCCGTTTCAATGACGGGGTGGAGGACATCAAGGACCTCAAGGAAGGCATGACGCTGGAGGGCACGGTCAGCAACGTGGCCCAGTTCGGCGCCTTCGTGGACCTGGGCGTGCACCAGGACGGCCTGGTCCACGTCAGCCAGATGAGCCACAAGTTCGTCGAGGACGCGCGCGAGGTGGTCAAGACCGGCCAGATCGTCAAGGTCAAGGTGCTGGAGGTCGATGTGGCGCGCAAGCGCATCAGCCTGACCATGAAGCTCGATGCGGCACCGGCGCGGCGCGACGGCCCCCGTGACAACCGCTTCGAGAGCGCAGGCCGCGGCAGCCAGGGCGGGCAGCGCCGTGCGCCCGAGCCGGTGCAGCAATCGGCCATGGCCTCGGCCTTCGCCAAGCTGCAGACCCGCAAGTAGTCCCGCGCACGGCAAGGCAGGAAACGCGATGGCTGCGCATGCACTGGACCTGCAGACGCTGTTGGCACAGGCCCTGGCCCTGCCGGCGCAGCCGCGCATCGTGGCCTTGCTGCTGCGCGAGCTGGTGCCCGAGCAGCCCAGCCTGCGCCGGCTGAGCCAGCTCTTCGCAGCCGATCCTGCGCTGGCCGCCGGGCTGCTGGCCCAGGCCAACGGCCCGGTGTTCGGCATGGCGGGACGTGTCACCGGCATTCCCGAGGCGCTGGCCCTGCTGGCGCCCGCGCAGCTGCGCCAGATCGTGCGGGGCATACCGCTGGGCGTGGGCGCCCATGCCGTGCCGGGCATGGCCATGCCGGCCTTCTGGCGCTACAGCGTGGAAGCCGCCCGCGTGGCGCGCGCGCTGGCCGGCACCGTGCAGGCCAGCCCCACGGCGGCCTATGCCGCAGGGCTGATGCACGGCCTGGGGGAGCTGGCCATGCACATGATCGACCCCGGCCGCGCCGCCACCATCACCGAACTGGTCGGCCCGCTGGACCCGCGTCGCGCCGAGCTGGAAATGCGGCTGTGCGGCTACACATACAGCCATGTCAGTGCGGGCCTGGCCCGCCGCTGGAACCTTCCGCCGCTGCTGGCCGATGCGCTGCAGCACCTGTACGCGCCGCTGGCCCAGCCGGGCTTCGATCCGCTGGCCTGCGTGCTGCACATCGCTGCCTGGCGCGCCCGCTCGCGCGAGGCGCAGTGGGACGCGCGTGCCCTGGCCGTGAGCTTTCCCGGCGAAGTGGGCGTGGCCCTGGGCCTGGACATCGACATGGTCCTGCGCCAGGACCCGGTGGACTGGATGGCCGACACCGGCCTGGACGTGGTGCTGTAGCGCCTCGCTCCTGCCTCAGTGCCTGTGCCAGGGCGCCGGCACCATGTCGAACAGCGGCGTGGGATCGCGCCGGTAGGGCGCGGGGCTGACGGGCGCCATGGGCTGCATGGTCATGGGGTCTATGCGCGCCAGCTGCTGCATCCATCCGATGTCCACGCCGCCGCCCGGTGCGGGGCGCGAGTAGATCAGCTCCAGCATGCGACGCGATGCCACATGGCCGTGGGATGCGGCCTGCTGGTACAGGCGCAGCGCCTCGGTGTAGTTGGCCGGCACCCCGTCGCCGCGGTGGTAGCGCTGCGCCTGCTCCCATTGCTGCTGGGCCGTGACGGGCTGGCGCACCTGGATGTCCTGCTCGCTGGGCGCTCCACTCAGCTGCGGCGTGCGCTGCATGGCCTGCGGCCCCTGCGCTGCAGGCGTGGAGCTGCCCTGCGCCGACACCAGCTGGCCTGCGGGCCGCAGGCGCTCGCCCAGCATCTGTGCATTGGTCGCGGCGCTGGATGAGCGCGCCGCTGCCGCGCGGAACTGGCGCAGCGCTGCCTCGGGCTCGTCCTGCGCGAGCAGGGCCAGGCCCCATTCCAATTGGGCGCCGGGGCTGCCGGAGCGCGCTGCGCGCTGCAGCAGTTCCTGGTCGGGCGTGCCTGCCACGGCCAAGGCCTCGCCCACGGGTTCGGCCGTGGACAGCGGTGCCAGGCGCCGCGCCAGCAGCCATTCCAGGTACTGGGCGCGGGCCGGGTCGGTCTTGGCCAGCTGGGCGATCCAGGGTCTTGCGGCCGGTGGGTCGGGCGGCTGGCCGCAGCCGTCCATGGCGCACCAGGCCAGTCCCGCACTGGCCAGCGGATGGCCGGCGCGCTGCGCGCGCTCGAACCATTGCCTGGCCTGCGGCCCGTCCTGCGCCATGGCAATGCCATGCAGTGCCAGCAGGCCCATCACCCATTGCGCCTCGCGCTGCGTGGCCAGGCTCACGCCCTTGCCTTCGGCGCGGCTGCGTAGCTGGGACAGGGCCCGTTGCTGGGCGGTGTCCGAGGTCGAGGTGATGTTGCTGGTGCCCGGCTGGGAACCGTA
Organism: Delftia sp. CH05; assembly: GCF_009827015.1. Classification (NCBI taxonomy): domain Bacteria; kingdom Pseudomonadati; phylum Pseudomonadota; class Betaproteobacteria; order Burkholderiales; family Comamonadaceae; genus Delftia; species Delftia sp. CH05. The sequence continues at coordinate 25,369 of NZ_WUMG01000017.1, forward strand.
CACGCTGGCCGTCGCCACCCGAATGGGCATGACCGGCGTGAAGCGGGCCGCCGCCTGCACATGCGGCAGTACGGCGGGAGCCAGACCTGGCAGCACCACCAGCAGTCCGGGCAGCACAAGCCTTGCGGTCAGGCGCAGCCCGATGCGCCGCCGTGGCGGGGATTCATGAGCGCTGGAGGGCATGGCAATTGCCTCTGTTTGGCTTGTGACGTGCACCGCTCATCAGCGCTTGGCCTGGGCCGGAACCACCTGCCAGAAGCGGGCCGAGCCGGTGTACTGGTCGGCGCCCAGAGAGTTGGCCATGTACTGGTTGACATCCTCCAGGGAGCGCATGCCCGGGATGGCGATGAAGGCCTTGCCCTGGAGCAGCGTGGGTAGCTTGTCGGTCATGTTCTGCTCGGTGGCGAAGCAGGCCACGCCTTCCTTGCCGGGAGGCCCGGCGTTGATGACGTAGCCGGGGTTGGGACTCATCCAGTCTGGCAGGCGAACGGATTGGGCGGCGGTGATCCAGCCCGAGCGGTTCACATCGTTGGGCACCAGCCGGGTGACCTCTCCATCGGCACCGGCCATGAAGCACGACAGGTAGGAGGCGCGCGACACGGTGGTGGACAGGAACAGCTGCTCACCCGTCTCGAAAGAGGTGCGCGTGGGCGTGATGTTCTCCACCCACAGGTCCAGCTTGCGGTCGGGCGCGGGGGCGCCGTAGCGGTAGTCACCCGTGGCCACGGCCACGTTCTCGGAGGCGGTGGTGACCGGTGCCGCACTCTTGGTGTTCCAGCCGATGCGCGTCATGTGTCCATCGGCGCTGACGGCCACGAAGTCTCGCAGTGCGCGCTCGTAGGTGCTGAAGTCCACCACGCCATTGACCACCATGCCGCTGTCGGCCTGGAAGCGCCCTATGGCCTCGCGCCACTGCGGGTTGCCTGCGGTGAAGGCCGGTGCGTCGGGCGGCAGATAGCCCTTGCTGATCAGCGACTGGCGCACCAGCTCCTGGTGGATGCCGGCTTCGCCTTCCTCATACCAGTCGCGCAGCTGACGCTGGAAGTCGGGATGGGTCTGGTCCAGCGTCAGGCACTGCCAGTAGGGCAGGCGTGACCATTTGCCCAGCAGCTCGATCATGCCCAGCTCGACCAGGGTGCGCACGGCCGGGCCCGAGCCCTGGGCATAGTCGCGGCCCACGCTGAACTGCACGCCGTAGTTGCCGATACGGCCCGACAGGTCAAGGCCCTGGCTGCCGTTGCCGATGACGACTTCGTTGGCCGAATCCAGGCCCGGAATGATGGTGCGCGTGCGGAAGTCGCCCAGGTGCAGCTCCATGCCCAGCACGGCGCCGCTGCGGTTGGCGCTGTAGCCGGTTTCCAGGCGCGAGGCGCTGGTGCCTATGTCCACGTTGTTGCGCAGCACGTTCTGGTCCATGAAGGACACGGCGCCCGACACATACAGGGCCGGGCGCTGCAGCTGGATCTGGTTGTTGTTGAGCAAGATGGTGGTGAGGTTCTGCACCGTGTCCTGGCGGGCGATGTCCACCTCATAGTCCACATAGCGGAAGGCGCTGCTGACGCGCGACATCTGGGACAGGGCGGTGACCACCATCTCCTTGGCGGCCACGGCCACGCGGCCCGAATAGTCGGGCAACTGCTTGCTGGTGATCAGCACCGTGGGCATGTGGCTGTTGCGGAACATCCTGTCCATGCACATCAGCGAATCGGAGAAGCTCGATATGGAGCGCACCGGCCGCACCACCGGGCGGTCGGCCGCATAGACTTTTTCCAGGTATTTGGAATCCTTGCGCGCATCCAGCGGCGCGCAACCCGACAGCAGCACGATGGATGCCGATACCGCGCAGGCCACCACCCGCATACAGCCCTGTCTGCCAGCCCATCGCTGGCGGAAAGTCCCTCGGTTGTCCGCATGTCCGCCGAATGCCGGCTGCAGCGCGGCATCGGGGCGGGGAAGTCCTGGCGTTGGAAGGCGGTTGCGCATGATGGACCTCTGCTGGAAAACGGCGAGCCAGGGCACTGGCGCCCAGGGGCACCGGCACCGGAAATGGGTTTTGGAAATGAAAGGCGGCCGGGTCGCGGGCCGCCTGGCCGCACTAGCGGCAGACGTTGATCAGGTCGCCCTTGAGGACCACGATCTGGTCCTTGGTCTGTGGCCCGTAGCGGTTGAACGCGCTGGCGTTGGTGTTGCTGGCCAGGTCCTGGGTGCAGGTGCGCTGCATGCCCGTGCTGCTCGTTGTGGTCGTGGTCACCACGTTCGCCTCGGTGGAGATGCCGGGAGCATTGGTCATGGACATGGCTTCGTAGCGCGCGATCTTGGCCTTGACGTTGATGGGGATGTCAGTGACGGTGTCCAGCCCCGACGATGTCTGCTGCTTGGCCGTGGGCAGTCTCAGATAGTCGACAGGCTTGCTGAGCACCACTGGATCTTCGCCGGGGGCTGCTGCATGAAGGGGGGGCGCTCCGAGTGCGAGCCAGGCCAGTAGGGCAGCCGAACAGAGATGGGCGGCGGTGTGCATGGTGGGCTCTCCTGGTGCGGTGAGCTGGCTATTCGCCGGGAAGGTGCTGCCGGAAGGCCTGGGGCCGTCCGGCAGTGTCCTTCGTCCGGCAGTCAGGCTCAGTGGTTGTTGTAGCAGGTCACGCAGCCGTTGTTGCTGGAGATGTTCTGTACTGCCATGGAACCGTTACCGGCATAGTTGACGATGCCCGAGTTCTTGGCAGCCACCACCTGGATCGAAGTGTTCTTGACTTCCACTTCGCCATAGTTGGAGGCCAGGTTGTTGACGGCCACTGCTGCGTAGCCATCGGCCTTGTTCAAGATGCCGCTGCCGGTGGCAGCGACGACCTGCAGAGAGCTGCCACTGCGGTCGATGGTGACGTTGCCTGCATTGCTGGCCAGGTTCTGGGAGGCCTTGCCACCGCCCGTTGCTACGTTGAGCACGCCGCTCCTGTTCAGCAGGGTGACCTGAACGCTGGGGCCGTTGATTTCGATCTGGGAACTGCTGCTGCCGCCGCCGCCGCCGCCACCACCGCCACCGCCACCGCCCATGGGGCCAGCCATGGCTGCTGTTGCGATCAGGCTCAGGGAAAGAATTGCAAGCGATTTCATGATGGCTCCTTGATAAGGAATCGGACTACCAGGAAAAGGTGTGTAAGCACCCGTTTTTCAGACACTTTGCGGAGGTTTCCGGCCTTGTCTCCCTGGACCCCAGCTCGTTGTCTGGACTCCAATGTGCTTGGGGTGCCCCTGCCGTTCCATCTCTTGTACGGGGTAGCCGTGAGCGCTGATCCACGTGGCGGGTACTTACCCGTGCAAACCTTTGGCTGGCGGGCTGCATCGCGTTAAAGCAGCGGCATTGGGAGGTGAATGGAGTTGGGTAGTTTCAAGGTGTAACGACAGAAAATTTGCAGTTGCAGCTTCGCTTCAGGCCGTTGATCCGGCGGGCATGGGGCCATCCAGACAACCTGGTGTATCGAATTGCATACGCTCGGTGCAGGCGCAGGAGGAAGGCGTTGGACCGGCGGCTGTCATGGGCCCGGATCCAGGGGAGGATGGCGGGCATCGGCAAGGGCATGGCCTGCCAGGCCCGACAGGCCTGCCGGTCAGGTGATCAAGAAAGTACGGACCCGGCTTCTCACACAAATGTGTTAATTTGCAAGCTACGCAATCTTTCACAAACTTCGTCAAAGATTGTGGATATCGGTGGCGATTTCTCTTAATGTGAAAGGCGCGTATGTGATCGGTTGCGTCATATACATGACGTGACATTTGAGGAGAACAGCATGAATCCATCCGACGTTCCCGCCGATGCCCGTCCCCTGATCGCCGATTCCTCGCGCGCCCAGGCCATGCTGGGCACGGGCCTGAGTTCCGCCATGTGGCCAGACTATCTGGCCGGCCAGCCCGACAAGCCCGTGCGCGTGCTGCTGGTCGATGACGATGCCCACATCCGCATGGTCATTGCCCAGGAAATCATGAACGACCCGCGCACCCTGGTCGTGGCCCAGGCCGGAAGTGTTCGAGAGGGCCGCAAGGCCATTCGCCAGCACGAGTTCGACGTGATGCTGGTCGACCTGAACCTGGGCGACGGCGAGGGCTTCGAGCTGCTGGACATGATGAAGACCGTGCGGCCCACGGCCGAGGCCGTCATCATCTCCGTGATGGAAAACGACGAGCAGGTGCTGCGCGCCTTCGAGCTGGGTGCCACGGGCTACCTCGTCAAGAACTCCTGGTTCGGCAACTACCCCCAGGCCGTGCTGCAGGTGGCCAATGGCGGCGCATCCGTCACTCCCAGCCTGGCGCGCAGGTTGCTGCAGCGCTTCGACAAGACCCAGGGCGCCGAGCCCAAGCGCCGCTCGCCCGACGAGGCAGACCGCCTGTCCACCCGCGAGCGCGAGGTGCTGCGCATGGTCGCCAGCGGCTACACCAGCGCCGAGATCGGCTCGCGCCTGATGATCAGCGCCATGACGGTCAACACGCACATCAAGAACATCTACCGCAAGCTGCAGGTGCGCACACGCGCCCAGGCGGTGCGCTTTGCATCGCTGCGCGGCCTGTTCTGATTGGCTGGCGGCGCAGGGGCCCGTGCGGCCCGCCCCGCCGCCGCTTCCCACCGCATGGCCATGAAGGACTCCCTTCGCGCATTGGCAGTCTGCCTGGCACTGGGCCTGCTGCAGATGCTGGCGCTTTGCGCCTGGCTGTGGCAGCAGGGCGACCAGGCTCCGCTGTGGCTTCGCCTGTGCAGCCTAGCCCTGCTGGTCTTGACGGCCTTGCTGTGTGCGATGGGTGCCTCGCGCCTGCGCAGGCTGCTGCTGTGGCGGCGCAGGCGCAGCCCCCGGCCTTCGCGCGAGGTGCAGGCCGAGCGCCGGCGCATTGCCGCCGATCTGCACGACGGCGTGGGCGGCCTTCTGGTGAATGCCATGGCCTTGCTGGAGCCGAGCGAAACCCGGCAGCGCCAGGCGCAGGAGTTGCTGGAGCAGGCCTTGCTGGACCTGCGCCTGCTGGTGGACGCCATGGACGCCGTGGAGGACGCCTTGCCTGTGCGCCTGGCGCGCCTGCGCCACCGGCTGCAGCCCGTGCTGGACCGCCGTGGCATGCAGATCCGCTGGAGCGTGGCCGATCCGCAGTCCGAGCCGGGCCTGCCCGATCTGCCCGATCTTCCTCGAGGCCAGTCGTCCCAGCACCTGCTTGCCATCACCCAGGAGGCCGTGAGCAATGTGCTGCAGCACGCACAGGCCAGCACGCTGTGGCTGGTGCTGCAGCCCCTGGAGCCGGGTATTGCGCGGGCGAACGGCGCCCATCCCGGCGCGCGCCGCGAGCTGCGCTGGGAGTTGCGCGTGGAAGACGACGGCCGCGGCCTGCCGCCCCGTACACCCGATGAGGCGCAGGGCATGGGCCTGGCAGGCATGCACCGCCGTGCCCACGCCATAGGGGCTACGCTGGACCTGGCGCCGCGTGCTGGCGGCGGCACGGTGGTGCGTGTGCGCTGGTGAGCTGGCGCGCTGTGGCAGCGGCGGCGGCGGAGTTCCAGCGAGTGCGGTGCCCGCTGACAGGGCCGGCCCGCAGCGCGCTGTGCAATCCCACGATGGGCGCAAGTGCGGCAGCATCCACGCACGTATCCAAGCCCTGATGCCTGTCCCCCCATGAATCCACATCCCGACCTCACACCAGCGCCTTCCAGAAAACCAGGCGCTGAGAACGCCGCAGCCGATGCGGCCGGCAACGCGGCCGCTGCCGACGCGGCTTTCGCACGCAGCGTGCGTTCGGCCCTGCCGGGCCTGGCACAGCTGGCCGACATGGTGCCTGCGCTGCGCCTGCTCACCGGCCTGCTGGTGGCCAGCATCATCATCGCGGGCCTGTATTTCGGGCAGGGACTGCTGATTCCGCTGGCCCTGGCGCTGCTGTTCGGTTTTTTGCTCGATCCTGCGGTCTCCCGGCTCAGGCGCTGGGGCCTGCCGCGCATGGCGGCGACGCTGCTGGTGGTGGTCATGGCGCTGGCAACGCTGGCCGGAATGGGTACCTATCTGGGCAGCCAGGTGCAGCAGCTCAGCGCCGACCTGCCCACCTACCAGAGCACCATCCGCGACAAGCTGCGCAGCCTGCGCAGGAATGCCAACATGCCCAGCGCCTGGGACGGCGCCCTGCGCACCTATGACACGGTGGAGCGTGAGATCTCCCGCGGCGCCACCACGCCCCGCGTGCAGAAGGTGGAGATCCAGTCGCCCGAGCAAAAGCCCACGGCGCGCATGCTGCAGTGGCTGGGCCGAGTGGCCGAGCCCGTGACCACGGCCGGCATCGTGCTGCTGTTCGTGATCCTCATCCTGCTGGACCGCGATGACCTGCGCGACCGGCTGCTGCGCCTGATGGGCGGCAACCTGCATGTGGCCACCGATGCGCTGGACGAGGCCTCGCAGCGCATAGGCAAGTACCTGCGCATGCAGTTCGTGGTCAACATCACCTATGGACTGCCCATGGCGGCGGGGCTGTGGTTCATCGGCGTGCCGGGCGCCATTCTCTGGGGGGTGCTGGCGGCCATCATGCGGTTCGTTCCCTATGTGGGCGCCATGATCTCTGCCGCCTTCCCGCTGGCGCTGGCCTTTGCGGTGGATCCGGGCTGGCAGATGCTGCTGATGACGCTGGGGCTGATCATGGCGCTGGAGCTGATCAGCAACAACCTCATCGAGCCCTGGCTGTATGGCAGCAGCACGGGCCTGTCCACGCTGTCCATCATTGCGGCCGCGACCTTCTGGACGGCGCTGTGGGGGCCGATAGGGCTGATCCTGTCCACGCCGCTCACGGTCTGCCTGCTGGTGCTGGGCCGCTACATACCGGCGCTGCAGTTCATGGAGGTGCTGCTGGGCAGCTCCCCCGTGCTGGGTCCGGCCCAGCGGCTGTACCAGCGCCTGCTGGCCGACGATGTGGAAGATGCGGTCACGCTGGCGCATGAACTGGTGGACGCAAGGCTGCCGGCGCGGGCCTCGGCGGACGAACGCTCGGCCGCAGTGGCCGGCTTCTATGACGAGGTGGCGATCCCCGCGCTGCGCCTGGCCACCCAGCAGCACCTGGAGTCGGCCACGGCCGAGCACCGGCTGCGCCTGTCCAGCGGCATGGATGCCTTGGTCGAGGAGCTGCGGGAAAGCCATCCCGCGCCCGCAGACCTGTCCTCGCGGGCCCTGCGCATCCATTGCGTGGGCGCGCGCTGGGAGGTCGATGCCCTGGCAGCGGCCATGGTGGCGCACAGCGAGGCGCTGCGCGGCCACGTGGTCAGTTGCTCGGACTGGGCGCTGGCGGCCGATCCGCAATGGCGCCAGCTGGGGCAGGGCGAGGGCGGCGGCCTGCCGCAGGGCCACGCAGGCGCACAGGCCCTTGCCGAGGCGCAATTGCTGGTGCTCTCGGTCTTCAGCGCCCAGCCCCAGACCGTGGCGCGCCAGATCATGCGGCGGGTGCGCCGCCACTGGCCGCATCTGCGCGTGGTGCTGGCGCTGTGGAATGCGCCGGCCGTGGTGTCCGACCCCGAGTTCGCGCGCCGCTGCGGCGCCGCCGCCTGCGTGTCCAGCCTGCGCGAGCTGCAGTTGTGGGTGGACGCCTTGCGCCTGCCCGACGCGGCAGGCCAGGGCCTGGCCGCGCCCATTCCCGATGACGATGAGCAGCGCGTGCGCCAGCTGCGCGACAGCGGCGTGCTCGGGCCCGGCCTGCCGCCGCTGTACCACGAGGCAGCCCAGCAGGCCGCCAATGCCTTCGACGTGAAATGGGCCCAGGTCTCATGGGTCGATGCCGACCGCGTGCACACGCCCGGCAGCCTGCTGGTGGCGGACCAGGGCGACCCCGCATCGGCCGGGATGCCGCGCGGGCAGTCCATCTGCTCGTATGTGGTGCACGGCGGCGAGCCCCTGGTGGTGCACGACGCAGCGCGCGACCCCCGGTTTGCCGGCAACCCCGCACTGCAGGCCATGCGGCTGCGCTTTTACGCAGGCGTGCCGCTCAGGAACCGCCACGGCGCGGTGCTGGGCAGCTTCTGCATCATGGACGACGCACCGCGTGAGGTCTCGCCGGCAGATCTGGAGCTGCTGGCCGTCATGGCCGAGCAGCTGATGCAGACCGTGGAAGTGCGCCGCATGATGGAAAGCGGCGCAGTGCCGGCGCCGGCTCCCGCTCCCGCTTCCACGTCTGTACCGGCGCCGCCACCGGCCCAGTCACCGGAGCAGTCACCGCCCGGCCACTGAGCCCGCTCACAGCGGCTACGGCGGCTCACAGCGAGGTGGCCAGCATCTGCTCGTAGTCGTCGGCGCTGGCCAGGCGCGGGTTGGTGCCGTGGCAATGGTCCTTGAGCGCCCCGCCGATCACGGCCGCGAACTGGGCGCGCTCCACGCCCATGGCGGCCAGGCCCGTGGGCAGGCCCAGGCGGGCGTTCATGTCGCGTATGGCTTCGGGAATGTCGCTGCCCGAGGCCAGACCCATGGCGTGGGCCATTCGCTGCAGGCGCTGTTCGGCGCGCACGCTCTCGGCCTCGGCATTGAAGCGCACCACGGCGGGCAGGAACATGGCGTTGAGCGTGCCGTGGTGCAGGCGCGGGTTCACGCCGCCCAGGCTGTGGCTGAGGCTGTGCACGCAGCCCAGACCCTTCTGGAAGGCCATGGCGCCCTGCATGCTGGCGCTCATCAGCTGGCGGCGTGCCTCGGCATCCTGGCCATTGCGGGTGGCGCGTTCTATGTGCGCCCAGCCGCGCGTGAGGCCGTCCAGCGCAATGCCGTCGGCAGGCGGATTGAAGGCGGCTGCCATGAAGGTTTCCATGCAGTGGGCGATGGCGTCCATGCCCGTGGCGGCCGTCAGCATGGCGGGCAGGCCGTAGGTCAGTTCCGGATCGCAGATGGCGGTGCGCGGCACCAGGTGCCAGCTGTGAAAGCCCAGCTTGCGGTGGTCGTCCACGATGATGATGGCGCCGCGCGCCACCTCGCTGCCCGTGCCGCTGGTGGTGGGCACGGCAATCAGCGGTGCCACGCGCTCGGTGATGCGCGGCGAGCCGCCCTCGATGGTGGCGTAGTGCGACAGCGGCCCTTCGTGCGTGGCCGCAATCGCCACACCCTTGGCGCAGTCGATGGCGCTGCCGCCGCCCACGGCGATCAGGCCGTCGCAGCGCTGCTCCTGGTAGATTGCAGCGGCCGCACGCACGGCGGCCTCGGTGGGGTTGGAGGGCGTCTGGTCGAACACTGCGTGCGGCATGTCGCCCAGCCCATCCAGCGCCTTTTGCAGCACGCCGGCCGCCTTGACGCCCTGGTCGGTGACGATCAGCGGCCGCGTGATGCCCACGCGCTCGCACTCCTGGCGCAACAGGCGCACGGCGCCGAAGTCAAACTGGATCTGGGTGACGTAGTTGATGAAAGCCATGGTGGGTGACTCGTTGCGGGCCGCTGCGGCCCGTGGTGGGGATCAGGGGGAGTGCGCCGAATCTAGACCGCGCGTGCTGCACTGCAAACAAAGCAAACCCTGAGAGGGCGCCTGCGCGGTCACGGGGGCGACAGCACGGGCGTGCACTGCCATCGCATGGCTGCCAGGGCCTTGTGCTCGCGGCACAATGCCTGCTGCGCGGCGCCTGCCGTGCCGTGCCGTGCCGTGCCTTGCCGGCCGCGCCGCATTGCCTTGCCAGATGGCTCCGATCGAACCTGTCCCTGAACTTGCTCCTGAACGTGCCCCAGCCCGAATCCCGCCCCCACGCCACGCCGCTGCCGGCGTCCCTGACCCACCAGATGCGCGATGTGCTGCGCCGTATGGAGCGCGCCGCACGCACGCCCATGCACCAGCTGGGCGCCGAGGGTGCGCGCGCCGCCTATGAGGCGGGCGCCGGCGTGCTCGAAATTCCCAAGCCCGTCCTGCCGCGTGTCGAGGACCTGCAGATTCCCGCGCGCGATGGCGCCTTGCTGCCCGCTCGGCTCTATGCGCCTGAGGAGCGTGCTCAGGCACCGGCCTCTGGCCTGCCCGTGCTGCTGTACCTGCATGGCGGCGGCTTCACCGTGGGCAGCGTGGCCACGCACGACGTGCTGTGCCGCCAGTTGGCCCACCTCTCGGGCGCCATGGTGATCTCGCTGGAATACCGGCGCGCGCCCGAGCACAAATTCCCCACGGCCCACAACGACGCCTGGGATGCGCTGCAATGGCTGGCTTCGCAGGGCGCCTTGCTGGGCGCCGACCCTGCACGCCTGGCCGTGGGCGGCGACAGCGCGGGCGGCACGCTGGCCGCAGCCTGCGCCATCCATGCGCGCGATGCAGGCCTGAAGCTGGCCCTGCAACTGCTGATCTACCCGGGCACGACGGCCTACCAGGACACTGACTCGCACCGCCGTTTCGCCCACGGGCTGGTCATTGACGAGCCGGCCATCACCTGGTTCTTCGCCCAGTACCTCAACAGCCCTGCCGACCGCGAGGACTGGCGCTTCGCCCCGCTGCTGGCGCCTGACGTGGACGGCGTGGCCCCGGCCTGGATAGGCCTGGCCGAATGCGACCCGCTGGTGGACGAGGGCGTGGAATACGCCGACAAGCTGCGCATGTCGGGCGTGCCCGTGGATCTGGAGATCTACCGGGGCGTGACCCATGAATTCGTCAAGATGGGCCGCGCCATTGCCGAAGCGCGCCGTGCACATGCCGACATGGCGCGCGCCTTGGCCGACGCCTTTGCGGCCTGAGAGCCAGGGCATCCAAGACACCCAAGTCAACAGGAGAGAAAAACCCATGCAACGCCAAGATTTCCGCACGCTGCAACGCATCGAAGTGCGCTGGTCCGAAGTGGACGCCCAGAAGATCGTCTTCAACGCCCACTACCTGATGTACGCCGACGTGGCCGTCACCGACTACTGGCGCCAGCTGGGCATGCCCTATGAGTCATCCTTCGCGGCCCTGGGCGGCGAGCTGTTCGTCAAGAAGGCCACCACCACCTACCACGCATCGGCCACGCTGGGCGACGTGCTGCATGTGGGCATACGCTGTGCCAGGCAGGGCAATACCGCGCTGTTGTTCGAGGCCGGCATCTTCCGGGGCATGGAACTGCTCAACACCGTGGAACTGGTCTATGTGTTCGCCGATGCCACCACGCGCCAGCCGCTGCCCGTGCCGCAGCAGCTGCGCGACGTGCTCACCGCCTATGAGGCCGGCCAGAGCGTGGTGCGCGTGGCATCGGGCAGCTGGTACGACCTGGGCCGCGACGCCGAGCGCCTGCGCCTGGCCGTGTTCGTGCACGAGCAGGGCGTGCCGCGCGAGATCGAGATCGACGAGTTCGACCCCGTGGCCCGCCACGCCGTGGTCTACAACGGCCTGGGCCAGCCCATTGCCACCGGCCGCCTGGTCAGCGACAGCCCCGGCGCGGGCAGGATCGGCCGCATGGCCGTGGACCGCAGCGTGCGCGGCGGCCGCTGGGGCCGCATCGTGCTGGACAGCCTGGTGGAGGCCTCCCGCCAGCGCGGCGACCGCGAAGTCGTGCTGCACGCGCAGCGCCATGCCGAGTCGTTCTACCTGCGCGCGGGCTTCACGCCCGAGGGCGAGCCCTATGAAGAGGCCGGCATTCCTCACATCACCATGAGGAAAGTGCTCACCGCCTGAGCTGCAGGCAGCTCAGGCGGTGCAAGGCCCAAATCTCAAATGTCCTCGCGCAGCGCGTAGGGCAGGGGCTTGAGCTGCAGCGCCACGGCCTGCGCGGCATCGGCGCGCTGGCCCTCGCCCAGGGCGGCGTGGGCCAGCAGGCGCTGCTCAGCCGAGCTGATCTGCATGGAGACAATGGCGTCCCAGCCCCCGCCGGGCGCCGGGGCGGCCTGGACCACGGTGCCGGTGGCCTGCTCCAGATCCTCGGGCGTGAAGACTTCCATGCCGGCTGCCAGCGGCTGCTGGGCATGGGCGATGTAGGCGCGGCGCTTGAGCGTGCCCCGGAACTGGCTGCGGGCCACCACCTCCTGGCCCGGGTAGCAGCCCTTCTTGAAGTTCACGCCTTCCACCGATTCGTAGTTGAGCATCTGCGGCACGAAGGCATCGACCACGGGTGCCGACAGCGTGGCGATGCCGCTGGCGACTTCGCTCCAGAGCCAATCGGCCTCACTGAGTGCGGGGCCTTCGGGCAGGGGCGCACCGACAGGGGCCACGCGCAGGGCGCGCGGCTGGCCGGCGGCCGGGTGCAGGGCGATCAGGCTGGCTGCCCCGTCGTCCGTCTTGGTCCAGGGTGCGGCGGCCGCGCCCAGGGCCTGCACGGCGGCATCGCCAGCCAGGCCAAGCAGGGTGAAGTCGGCCGTGGCATCGCTGAGCTTGCACTTGGCGCGCAGCACGAACATGGACAGGCGCTTGAGCGTGGGTGCCAGCAGGCTGCGGTCGCACAGCAGCAGGATCTCGTCCTTGCTGCGCTTGAAGCCGATGAAGCTGGCCAGCATGCGGCCCTTGGCCGTGCAGAACGCCGCCAGACGCGCATGCTGCAGATCGAGCAGCGCGAAGTCGTTGGTCAGCTGGCCATGCAGGAATGGGGCGGCGTCTTCGCCGAGGGCGCGTATCACGCCGAGATGGGAAACGGGGGCGATGCCGTTCAGTAAAGGCTGGGTCATGGCTGAATTATGATCAGCCGCTCTATTGCTTGCTTGGACCGAGGTTGTGCGCTTTATCTTTCGCGCTTTGATGATGCTGCTGGTGCTGGCAGCCGTGCTGGCCGGTGCCGGCTGGTGGTGGCTGAACCAGCCCCTGCCGCTGTCCCAGCCCACGCTGGAGCTGGAGGTCGAACCCGGCACCACGCCGCGCGGCGTCGCCCGCGAAGTGGTCAAGGCCGGGGTGCAGACCGATGCGCGGCTGCTGTACGCCTGGTTCCGCGTCTCGGGCCAGGACCGGCAGATCAAGGCCGGCAACTATGAACTGACCACGGGCCTGACCCCCTATGTGCTGCTGCAAAAGCTCGCGCGTGGCGAGGAATCGCTCAAGGCGCTGACCCTGGTCGAGGGCTGGAACTGGCGCCAGGTGCGCGCAGCCCTGGCCCGCGAGGAATTCCTGCGCCAGGAAAGCGCGGGCATGGACGATGCGGCCCTGATGCAGGCCCTGGGCCGTCCCGGGGTGGCGCCGGAGGGCCGCTTCTTCCCCGATACCTATACCTATGCCAAGGGCAGCTCCGACCTGGCCGTGCTGCGCCGGGCCCTGCATGCCATGGACCGGCGCCTGGCCGATGTCTGGGCGCTGCGCTCGGCCGACACGCCACTCAAGAGCCCCGACGAGGCCCTGACCCTGGCCAGCATCGTCGAGAAGGAAACCGGCCGCGCGGCCGACCGTGCCCAGATCGCAGGCGTGTTCACCAACCGCCTGCGCATCGGCATGCTGCTGCAGACCGATCCCACCGTGATCTACGGCCTGGGCGAGAAATTCGACGGCAACCTGCGCCGCCGCGACCTGCAGACCGACACGCCCTGGAACACCTACACCCGCGCGGGCCTGCCGCCCACGCCCATCGCCATGCCCGGCAAGGCCGCCCTCATGGCCGCCGTGCAGCCCAGCCAGACCAAGGCGCTGTATTTCGTGGCGCGCGGAGACGGCACCAGCCATTTCAGTGCCTCGCTGGACGAGCACAACCGCGCCGTCAACCGCTACCAGCGCGGCCAGCAAAAGCCCTGAGCAAAAGCCCTGAGATATTCCCCAGGGCTGCTGCGGTTCCCGCGGCGCTTGCGTATCCTCTCTTTCCATATGACCACTGCAACCCCCGCCGGCCTGTTCATCAGCTTCGAAGGCATCGATGGCGCCGGCAAGTCCTCGCACATCGCGTCGCTGGCCCAGGCTTTCCGTGACCAGGGCCGCACGGTGACGCTCACGCGCGAGCCCGGCGGCACGCCGCTGGCCGAAAAGCTGCGCGCGCTGATGCTGCACGACGCCATGGACCCGCTGACCGAGGCGCTGATCGCCTTTGCCGCGCGACGCGACCACCTGGTGCAGGTGATCGAGCCCGCGTTGGCGCGCGGCGAGGTCGTGCTCTGCGACCGCTTCACTGATGCCACCTTTGCCTACCAGGGCGCAGGCCGTGGCTTCGACCTGCAGCCGCTGGCCACGCTGGAGCGCATGGTGCAGACGGGCACCGCCCCCCAGCCCGATCTGCTGCGCGAGCCCCACCTGACGCTCTGGTTCGATCTGCCCGCCGAGGTGGCCGCCGAGCGCCTGGCCTCGGCCCGCGTGCCGGACCGCTTCGAGTCCGAACCCGGCAGCTTCTTCGCCCGCGTGGCCCAGGGCTATGCGTCGCGCGCTGCAGCAGCGCCCCAGCGCTTTGCGCGCATCGACTCCAACGCCAGCCGGCATGCGGTCTGGCAGCAGATCACGCAGGTCATGGTGCGCCGGGGCTGGCTGGCCATCATGGTCGGCGGCCAGGGAGGTGCGGCATGAACGAAGCCCTGCCACAGCCGGCCGAGACCGACACCTCCTGGATTGCCGAACAGCGCACACGTCTGCTCGCACAGCGCGGCCATGCCTGGCTGCTGCAGGGGCCTTCGGGCCTGGGGCAGTACGCGCTGTCGCTGTCACTGGTGCGTGCCTGGCTCTGCGAGTCGCCGTCGCCGCAGGGCGCCTGCGGCCACTGCGGCAGCTGCCATGCCATCGACGTGCGCGCCCATGCCGACCTGTGCGTGCTCATGCCCGAGGTGCAGATGATGGCGCTGGGCTGGCCCCTGCCCGAGAAGGCCCAGGCCGACATCGACGACAAGAAGCGCAAGCCCAGCAAGGAAATCCGTGTCGAGGCCATGCGCGACGCCGTGGAGTTCTGCCAGCGCACCAGCGCGCGCGGGCGCGGCAAGGCCGTGCTGGTCTATCCGGCCGAGCAGATGAATGCCATCACGGCCAATGCGCTGCTCAAGACGCTGGAGGAGCCGCCCGGCGATGCGCGTTTCGTGCTCGCCAGCGAGGCATCGCACCAGCTGCTGCCCACCATTCGCAGCCGCTGCCTGATCCACACCATGGCTTGGCCGGATCAGCAAGAGGCCCTTTCCTGGCTGGACACGCAGGGCGTGCCCCCTGAAGCGGCCGCCGTGGCGCTGCGCGCAGCAGGCGGGCGGCCCGGCGATGCACTGGCATTGGCGCAAAGCGGTGGCGGCAGCGACATGGCGTCGTGGTCACAGCTGCCGCGTGCGCTGGCCAAGGGCGATGTGGCGGCCCTGGCCGCCTACGCGCCGCCCCATGCCGTGGAGGCCTTGCAAAAGATCTGCCACGACCTGATGGCGCTGGCCGCAGGCGCCGCGCCGCGCTACTTCACGCCAGCCGACCTGCCTTCGCGGCCGCTGGACATGGGCCTGCTGGCCGAATGGTCGCGAACCCTGGCCCAGGCCGCGCGCACGGCCGACCATCCCTTCAACGCAGGCCTCATGGCAGAAGCCCTGGCCGCCGAGGCGCGGCGCGTGCTCATGTCCGGCCAGCCTGCCCGCCAGCGCCGGGCATGAAGGGCGGGGCACGGGAGGACATGGCCGGGCGCTTTTCGCCACATGAAAGCCCGGCCTGTTAACCTACGGCCCTGGGCCCGGTGCCGATTGCGCCGGCCGCTCACCGAACCAATGTCTGCAAACCATCCATGAGCACCGCACCCTCCACACCCCGTCCCAGCGTGATGCAACTGGCGATCAAGGAAAAGGCCGCGCTGTACGCCGCCTACATTCCCATGTTCGCAGAAGGGGGCGTCTTCGTGCCCACGCAGCGCGAGTACCGTCTTGGCGATGATGTCTACGTGCTGCTGACCCTGCCCGACGAGCCCCAGCGCTATCCCGTGGCCGGACGCGTGGCGTGGATCACGCCCGCACGCGCCTCGGGCAACCGCACGCAGGGCATAGGCATACAGTTTCCCAAGGACGAGAAGTCCGCCGAGCTCAAGGCCAAGATCGAGAACATCCTGGGCGCGGCGCTGAGCTCGGACAAGGCCACGCAGACGGTCTGATGGCTGCACCTGTTTCAGGTGCACCTGCCTGCCATGCATGCCGACAGGGAGGACAGCTCCCGGGTCGGCATGGCTGTTTCTGAACCACGAGATTCCATGTTTACCGATTCCCACTGCCATCTGAACTTCCCCGAGCTGCAAAGCCGCCTGCCCGAGATCCGCGAGGCCATGGCGGCCGCGCGTGTCACGCGTGCGCTGTGCATCTGCACCACGATGGAGGAGTTCGGCGATGTGCACCAGCTGGCGCTGGACCACGACAACTTCTGGGCTACCGTGGGCGTGCACCCCGATACTGAACACATGACCGAGCCCAGCGTGGGCGACCTGGTGGAGCGCGCCGCGCTGGCGCGCGTGGTCGCCATCGGCGAGACGGGCCTGGACTACTACGGCATGGAAGACCGCAAGGGCGGCCGCACCATTGCCGACCTGGAGTGGCAGCGCGAGCGCTTTCGCGTGCACATCCGCGCGGCGCGCCAGACGCAAAAGCCCCTGGTCATCCACACCCGCAGTGCCTCGGACGACACGCTGGCCATCCTGCGCGAAGAAGGCGAGGACGGCTCGGCAGGCCAGGCCGGCGGTGTCTTCCACTGCTTCACCGAGACCATGGAGGTCGCGCGCGCGGCGCTGGACCTGGGCTACTACGTCTCGATGTCGGGCATCGTCACCTTCAAGAACGCCCAGCACCTGCGCGACGTGGCCGCCTTCGTGCCGGCCGACCGCCTGCTGATCGAGACCGACAGCCCTTATCTGGCGCCCGTTCCCTATCGCGGCAAGACCAACAATCCGTCGTATGTGCCGTACGTGGCCCAGCAGATTGCACAGGTGCGCGGCATTCCGGTCGAGGAGGTGGCGGCCCTGACCAGTGCCAACTTCGATCAGCTTTTCAAGGGGGTTGTCGCATGAGACTGAATGCTGCGGCCGTCGGCCGCGTGGACCGTCGCCGCTGGCTGGCCCGGGCCGGCCGCGCCCTGACGGCCGTGGCTGCAGCCGGTGCCGGGCTGGCGCACGCCAGCCAGTACGACGACTACGTGCGTGCCATCGTCAGCGACAACGAGCGCGCCATGGTCAACCTGATCTTTCGCGGCTTCGATCCCAACACGCGCGACACGCGCGGCCGCCCGGGCCTGGTTGCGGCCCTGCACCAGGGCTCCCTGGGCGTCTTCGACGTGCTGCTCAAGTCCCCCGGCATCAAGGTCAACGAAGCCTCGCAGCAGGGCGAAACGCCGCTGATGATGGCCTGCATCAAGGGCCACCTGGACCTGGTCAAGGAACTCATACGCCGGGGCGCCGATGTCAACCGCCCCGGCTGGACACCGCTGCACTACGCCACCTCGGCCGACCTGCCCCAAACGCTGGACATCATCAAGCTGCTGCTGGACAAAAGCGCCTACATCGACGCCGAATCGCCCAACGGCACCACGCCGCTGATGCTGGCTGCCCAGTACAGCAGCGAAGCCGTGGTGGACCTGCTCATCGCCGAAGGCGCCGACGTCATCCTGCGCAACCAGCGCGGCTTCACCGCCGCCGACTTCGCCAGGCAGGTGGACCGCCAATACATGGTCGACAAACTCACCAAGGCCATCAAGGCCGAACGCAAGACCCAGCCCTCGCGCGGGAGCTGGTAGCCGCCAGCTGCAAGCCGCAAGCGAAAGCGGCGTGGCCGCCCCCAATCCTGTCCGCTCAGGTGGCGTGGTTCCTGCTCAACCTGGCATACAGCCCGTCGCGCGCCAGCAGTTCGGCATGCGTGCCTTGCTCGGCGATGCGGCCGCGCTCCATCACCACCACACGGTCGGCATGCTCGATGGTGGACAGCCGGTGGGCGATGACCAGCGTGGTGCGGCCCTGCATCAGCCGTGTCAGCGCCTCCTGCACCAGGCGCTCGGATTCGTTGTCCAGTGCCGAGGTGGCCTCGTCCAGAATCAGGACCGGCGCATCCTTGTACAGCGCCCGCGCAATCGCCAGCCGCTGGCGCTGGCCGCCGGACAGCTGGCTGGCGTTGTGTCCCACCACCGTCTGCAGGCCCTGGGGCAGGCCGCGCACGTGCGAGCCCAGGTTGGCGGCGTCCAGCGCCGCCCACAGCAGTGCCTCGTCTTCCACGCCACCCAGCGCCACATTGGCGGCAATGGTGTCGTTGAACATCACCACGTCCTGGCTGACCATGGCGAACTGCTGGCGCAGGGCGGCCAGATCCCATTCGGGCAGGGGGGTGCCGTCCAGCAGCAACTGCCCATCCGTGGGCTGCAGAAAGCGCGGCAGCAGGTTCACCAGCGTGGTCTTGCCCGCGCCAGAGGGGCCGACCAGGGCCACTACCTCGCCCGGGCGCACGCGCAGGTCCACATGGCTCAGGGCGGGCGCCTTGTCCTCGCCAAACTGAACGGACACGTCGCGCAGCTCGATCTCGCCACGCGCCTTGCCGGGCACCTGGGTGCCGCCGGTCTCGTCGCCCGAGCCCTCCAGCAGATGCAGGCCCCGCTCCAGCGCCGCCACGCCGCGCGTGATGGGGTTGGCCACATCGGCCAGGCGGCGGATGGGGGCAATCAGCATCAGCATGGCCGTGATGAAGGCCGCGAAACTGCCCACCGTCACATCCTGCACATTGGCCGCGGCGGCTCCCGTGCCCCGGCTTTGCCACAGCGCGATGCAGATCACGGCCGACAGGGCAGCAGCGGCCAGCAGTTGGGTCAGCGGCGTCATCGCCGCAGAGGCGATGGTGGCCTTGATGGCCAGCTTGCGCAGTTGCCCGCTCAGGCCGCCAAAGCGCTTTTGCTGGCCCTGCTGCGCGCCATGCAGGCGCACCATGCGGTGGGCCAGCACGTTCTCCTCCACCACATAGGCCAGGGAGTCCGTGGCTTCCTGGCTGATCTTGGTGATGCGGTACAGGCGGCGCGACAGCGTCTTCATGATCCAGGCCACGCCCGGCACCACGGCGGCCACCACCAGCGTCAGCTGCCAGTTCAGATACAGCAGGTAGCCCAGCAGCGCCACCAGGGTGAAGCCATCGCGCGAGATGCCCAGCATGGCCTGCACCAGCAGGGTGGAGCCGGTCTGCACCTCATAGACCACGGTGTTGGACAGCGATGAGGCCGACTGGCGCGAGAACAAGGCCATGTCGGCCGCCAGCAGCCGCTCGAACAGGCGCCTGCGCAGCGCCAGCATGCCCTCGTTGGCAATGCGCGCCAGCGCGTACTGGCCCACGAACTGCGACAGGCCCCGCACCAGGAACACGCCGATGATGGCCAGCGGCACCGACCACAGGGGCAGC
Source organism: Delftia sp. CH05 (assembly GCF_009827015.1). Taxonomy (NCBI): domain Bacteria; kingdom Pseudomonadati; phylum Pseudomonadota; class Betaproteobacteria; order Burkholderiales; family Comamonadaceae; genus Delftia; species Delftia sp. CH05. The sequence goes on from NZ_WUMG01000017.1 coordinate 44,538, forward strand.
GTGCCGTCGGTGAAGCCGCTGTCCAGCAGCGGCTGCAGCAATGCCGGTATCAACGGCTCGGTGACCGCACCCACCAGCGTGGCGGCCACGGCCATCGTCCAGGCCAGGCGCTGACCACCAAAATAGGGGGACAGGCGCTTCAGGCGCTGCGACAGGGTCAGGGTGCTGGCGAGATCATGGGCCGCCGGTGCGGCGGACGGCGCAGGGGCCGGCGGCGGTGAGGATGGTGCGTGCATGAAGCGCGGATTTTACGGCGGGCTTGCCTGGGGCTGCCCCATGGGGAACCGATGCGGCTGGCGGGGATCGACAAAGCCTGGGCCGACAGACCCTACAGTGCACGTTCTTACATCGTGACGCATCCAGTGTGTGTAACATTCGCACCTGTGCAAGTACCGGGGTCTTCCCGTAGATATTGATGAATGCCAATGACTATTGACCGACTCCTTTCTCCTTCCTCCCTGGCGGCCGTGCCGCGCCCTTCGCGCCGAACCCTGCTGGCCGCTCTTGCCTCCACTCCTGCAATTCCCGCGCTGGCCCAGTTCCGCGTCGAAGTGACGGGCGTGGGCCTGACCCAGTTGCCCATCGCCATTGCAGCATTCAAGGGAGAAGGGCAGGCGCCCCAGAAGATCTCGGCCATCATCCAGGCCGACCTGGAGCGCAGCGGTCAGTTCCGCGCCGTGGACACGGCCGGCGTGCAACTCGATGAAACCTCGCGCCCCGATGTCGCCATGTGGCGCCAGAAAAGCGCAGATTCCCTGGCCGTGGGCAGCATCACGCGCCTGGCCGATGGCCGCTACGACGTGCGCTTTCGCCTCTGGGACGTGGTCAAGGGCCAGGACCTGGGCGGCCAGGGCTTTGCCGTCACCACCGGCGACCTGCGCCTGGTGGCCCACCGCATCTCCGACTACATCTACGAGAAACTCACGGGCGAGAAAGGCGTGTTCTCCACACGCATCGCCTACGTGACCAAGGCAGGAAGCAACTACCGCCTGTGGGTGGCCGATGCCGATGGCGAGAACGCGCAGTCCGCCCTGTCCAGCCCGGAACCCATCATCTCGCCCGCCTGGTCGCCCACCGGCACCCAGCTGGCCTATGTGTCCTTCGAGTCGCGCAAGCCCGTGGTCTATGTGCACGATGTGGCCAGCGGCCGCCGTCGCTTGGTCGCCAACTTCCGGGGCTCCAATAGCGCGCCGGCCTGGGCTCCCGATGGCAACTCGCTGGCCGTCACGCTCAGCCGTGATGGTGGTTCGCAGCTGTACCTGATCAGCGCCCAGGGCGGCGAGCCCCGCCGCCTGATGCAAAGCAGCGGCATCGACACCGAGCCGAACTTCTCCAGCGATGGCCGCTCCATCTACTTCGTCAGCGACCGTGGCGGCGCCCCGCAGATCTACAAGGTGCCGGCTTCCGGCGGCAGCGCGGAGCGCGTCACCTTCACCGGCAACTACAACATCTCGCCCAGTGTCAGCCCCGATGGAAAGTGGCTTGCCTACATCTCGCGCGTGGGCGGCGGCTTCAAGCTCCACGTCATGGACCTGGGCACCGGCACCGTGAATGCCATCACCGACACCACGGCGGACGAAAGCCCCAGCTTCGCTCCCAACAGCCGCCTGATCGTCTACGCCACGCTGCAGCAGGGCCGCGAGTCCCTGATGACCACCACGCTGGACGGCAAGATCAAGGCGCGGCTGGCAGGGCAGGGCGGAGACATCCGCGAGCCCGACTGGGGTCCGTTCCAGCGCCAGTGATAGCCCGGCTTCCTCGATTTCTTTTCAGTCAACAAGTCAACTCAGCACGAAGTCCATCCGGACATACGGAGATTTTTCATGATCACCATCAAACGACTTTCCCTGGCACTTGCAGTCACCGCACTCATGGCAGGTTGCAGCTCGGGCGTCAAGCTCGACGAAACCCCGGTCACCGACGCGGGCGCCTCCAGCACGGGCCAGGGCAGCGGTGCCGGCACCGGCAGCACCTCGCAAAGCGGCATCTCGGGCGTGGACCTGACCGGCTCGGCTGCCGACAAGGCAGGTCCCCAGGGCGTCAGCCGCATCGTCTACTTCGACTTCGACAGCTACGTCGTCAAGGCCGACGCCCAGCCCCAGATCGAAGCCCATGCACGCTTCCTGAAGGCGTCTTCTGCACGCAAGGTCCAGATCGAAGGCCATACCGACGAGCGCGGCGGCCGCGAATACAACCTGGCCCTGGGCCAAAAGCGCGCCGAAGCCGTGCGCCGCTCGCTGGGCCTGCTGGGCGTGAGCGACGCGCAGATGGAAGCCGTGAGCTACGGCAAGGAAAAGCCTGCCTCCGAAGGCCATTCCGAAGACGCCTACGCGCAAAACCGCCGCGCTGAACTGTCCTACCGTTGATGAACATGCAGCGCTCCCCGATCCTGCATCGCACCGCGCTGCGCACGCTGCTGGCTACCGGCCTGATGGTCTGCTACGCCGCCAGCGGCCATGCCGCGCTGTTCGGCGATGACGAGGCGCGCCGCGCCATCCTCGAAATGCGCCAGCGTGTCGACAGCATGCAGCAGTCGCAGCAGCGCATGACCGAGGAAAGCGCGCAAACGCGCCGTGGCCTGCTCGAACTGCAGTCGCAGATCGAGCAGCTCAAGTCCGAGCAAGCCAAGCTGCGCGGCCAGAACGAGCAGCTGCTGCGCGATGTGGCCGAGCTGCAGCGCGGCCAGCGCGACATCGCCAAGGGCGTGGACGAGCGCCTGCGCCAGTTCGAGCCGGTCACGGTGACGGTGGACGGCCAGGAATTCGCGGCCGACCCGGCAGAGAAGCGCGACTTCGAAGCCGCGCTGGCGCAGTTCCGCGCAGGCAGCTTTGCCGAAGCCGGCACGGCATTCTCGTCCTTCCTGAACCAGTGGCCCAAGAGCGGCTACGTGCCCTCGGCACGCTTTTGGCTGGGCAACGCGCAGTACGCCAATCGCAACTACAAGGACGCGATCTCCAACTTCCGCGCGCTGCTGGCGGCAGCCCCCATGCATGGCCGGGCGCCGGAGGCGGCGCTGTCCATCGCCAACTGCCAGATCGAGATGAAGKACACCAAGGGCGCGCGCAAGACGCTGGAAGACCTGATCAAGGCCTATCCCAACGCCGAAGCCACAGCCGCGGCCAAGAACCGTCTCGCCAGTCTCAAGTGATGAACGACACGGTCTCTTCATCCCCTGCGGGAGAAGACAAGACAGCGCCTGAAGCAGGCGCTGTTTTTTCTGATGCCGACCTGCAGCGCCGCTTCGGCGGCCTGGAGCGCCTGTATGGCGTGCCGGGCGCCGCGCGCATCCGCGCCGCGCACGTCGTCGTGGTGGGCATCGGCGGCGTAGGTTCGTGGACCGCCGAGGCGCTGGCGCGCAGCGGTGTGGGCGAGCTCACACTCATCGACATGGACCATGTCGCCGAGTCCAACATCAACCGCCAGATTCACGCGCTCTCCACCACCGTGGGCCAGGCCAAGATCGAAGCCATGCGCGAGCGCATTGCCCAGATCAACCCGGCCTGCCGCGTGCACTGCATCGACGACTTCGTGGATCCGGACAACTGGCTGCGCCTGCTGCCCCAGAACGCGGACGCCGTCATCGACGCCTGTGACCAGGTCAAGGCCAAGACTGCCATGGCCGCCCATGCGCGCGCCACGAGCCAGTGCTTCATTTCGGTCGGAGCGGCCGGCGGCAAGCGCTTGGCGCACAAGGTGGACATCGAAGACCTCAGCGCCACCACGCACGACCCTTTGCTGGCCCAACTGCGCTACCGCCTGCGCCGCGAGCATGGCGCACCCAAGGAAGGCAAGCGCATCGGCATCGCCTGCGTCTTCAGCCGCGAGGCCGTCGCCCCGCCCGATGCCTCTTGCGCCATCGAAGGCGACGGCACGCTCAACTGCCACGGCTACGGCTCGGTGGTAGCCGTCACCGCCACCTTCGGCCAGTGCGCCGCAGGCTGGGTCATCGATCAACTGAGCCGCATCAAGAATTGAGGCGTAAAATTTGGTGCTAGAATCTATGTCTTCGCTGAGCAGCATCTGATGCATGCAAAGCGTGGTTCGGGTCTTTAGCTCAGTCGGTAGAGCAGCGGACTTTTAATCCGTTGGTCGCGAGTTCGAATCTCGCAGGACCCACCAAATAAACACCAATAAAATCAAGCCCTTACGCCGCAAGCGTAAGGGCTTTTTTCTTGTCCTCGGTGGTCTGCTCTGACCAAAACATGACCGCGTTTGCGTACTGGGCCAGGTGCTCCGGCGCCAGGTGGGCATATTTCTTCACCATCTCCAGCGTCTTCCAGCCTCCCAGCTCCTTCAGGACGAACAGGGGCGTGCCGGATTGGACATGCCAGCTCGCCCAGGTGTGCCGCAGGTCATGGAAGCGGAAATTCTCGACACCGGCTGCGGCGAAGGCCCGGGCAAGAATTCGCGCATCGACCTGCTTCACAGGTGTCCCGGTAGGCCGCGTGAAGACGTTGACGCCTTTGGGGCGCGCATTCAGCACGTCCAGCGCTTCGCTGTTGAGCGGCACCACTCGCGCGGAGCCCGATTTGGATGCATCGGCGCTGACCCACGCCGTCGAGCGCTTGAGATCCACCTTGTCCCAGGTCAGCGTGAGGATCTCCGCGCTTCGCATACCAGTGGCAAGGGCGAAGCGGCAGATGTCCCGCATCCAGTCCTGAGACAAGGCCATGATGAAGGCGCGGGCCTGCTGGCGGGTCAGGAACCGAATGCGAACCGCTGGCTCCCGGTAGTTGCTGAGAATGGGTGCACGGCCCAGCCACTGCATCTTCTCGCACATGTTGAGAAGGGTCCGCAGGGTGGCGATGTACCGATTCTTGGTGCTCTGCGACGTAGGTCGCTGCATAGTGGAGCCGTGGCGCACGAAGTGCGTGGGCAGGTTGTCAAGGATCACGTCGCTTGTTAAAGAGCTGATGGGCCTGCCGCCGAAGACGGTGCGCCAATACGCGACGTGCCGAACCTTGGTGTCGTAGTCGCTCTGTCCGGCAGAGGCACGGAGGAATTGAACGGCAGCTTCCTCAAAAAGCCGCTGCGGCTGTTCCCCCAGCTTGTCCTGCCGCCACATCTCCGCCTTCAGGCGGTCGTGGTATTCCTGAGCTGCCTTGCGCTCGGTCGTTTTAGAAGATCGTCTAACTCTTTCGCCGCTTGGCGTGCGTAGATCGATCCACCAGATTCCGGAAGTTTGATCTTTGCGGATGGGCATTCACTATCCTGGTTCCGCAACGATAGCCGGGTGACATTGTTGCGAGGTTTGTTGAGGGCGGCAAGGGCGGATGGCCAGACGCGCCATATGCGCGATCCGGGTAGGCGAAAGGCGATCTCGTGCCGCCTTTCGAAGACGGTGCCGTAGGAAACCTGCAGCCGCTGGGCGGCTTGCTTGAGCGTGAGCGCGGTTTCACTCATGGGGCTTTCGCAAGGCTGTGTGCTGCAGAACAGGGAATTCGTCCCAGGTTTTGCCATCCAACTCGCGGCCGGCCGCTTTCTTCCCGATGCGCACGGCGCCATAGCCGTCGCCGAAGTCGTGGGTGGTCTGGTCAGCAACTCGGGGCCGAAACTGCGGGCCGCCCTCCAGCGGGTGGAAGTAGAGGCCGGACAGGGCCGGCGCAAACTCTCCCCACTGCTTGAACAGGAACGGCGTGCCCACGGCTTCGCACTGGTCGCGCAGTTCACGGTGCCAGTTGGGATGCGTGGGCCGCGCGCCGGGGCCGCTCTCGCCGCCAGCGATCACCCAGTCCAGTTCCTCCAGCGCGTTGGTGCCGTCTGCAATATTGCTGGGGTTGGCGAAGAAGCCTTCGAACGACACCGGACCGAGCAGCGGCTCCATCGACAAGAAGCGCACGGACGCGGGGATGCGGAGCAACTTGAGAATGTCCCGGTCGGCCTCGGCCTGGTTGACAACCGTCGCACCCAACCAGACGTTCGCGGGCGGGCCGTCGAGGAACATTTCGCCCAGCATGGCACCCGCGTTCCCAATCCTTTTGGTGAGGAGGAGCCAGTCAAGGTCCGCGGTGTCCAGGATCAGGGCTGCCAGGTCATCGCGCCATTCACGGCTGACTGCGTTATCGAAAACGTCAGCGAGGCTCGCGCAGAACACGCGCTGGCGGCGGCCGTGCTGCGCCTGGAACGCTTCTGCCTGCGCGTTCCACCGGCGCGGCAGGTTCCAGTTCAACACGCTTGTGCGGCGGCGCGGCGCGCCCGGCCCCCAGTTGATGGCCTGGCCTCCGCTGTAGCGCGCGTTGCGCGTCTCGGCATAGCAGTGGTCGCAACCAGGCCCTACGCGCTGGCAACCCTCCCATGGGTTGAATGTGTGGTCAGTCCATTCGATCTTGCTGTCCTGGGACATGCGTTTCTCCAATGAAAACGCCCCGCTCGGTGGCGGGGCGTGGTTGATGTGGTGATGGGTCAGTGGGGCAGGTCCGGGGCCTTGAGTCCCTGAAGCTGGATCTCCTGCAGCACGCTGGTGTGCTGCTCGGCAAAGGCCTGCCAGGCCGCTGCAGGTATGGTGATGCCCTGACCCTCGTGCTCCGGTAGTCTGGCGGCGTCTTTCAGGCCCTGAATGGCAACCACGGCGCGGGCGAGCAGGCCGGCGGCGTAGATTGACCCGGCCAGATGGAACGCTTCCTCAATGTTCGACCTGCTCATGTCGCGGCTGCCTCATGTGGGCGTCCGTCGAAATGGGACGAAGGCATGGCATCCAGCTGGGTCTGCAGCAGTTTGCGCTTGATGTGCGTGCTCATCGGCAGGATCACCATGGGATTTGGGATTGCGCTGGGGCTGAGCGTGCGGTTGATCTCTGTGACCGCCGAGAAGACGTGGCCGCAATAGAAGTTCTTGCACACAAATATGGTTTCGCGGCTCGTGTTTGTGAGCTGCATGCTGGTCCGGGTGTATGCCGGCCGTTCGCAGTGGGGGCACATCATGCGCATGGGGCATGCTCCTTCACAGTGTCGGTGGTGGTGAGGCTGAGGGCGACCCTGGCCAGTTCCAGGGCCATGTCGTCCATGGCCTGGCCGCCCAGCTGCAGCGCGGGATGGACGGCCAGGTATTCCCGGAAAGCGCTCACGGCAGCACCAGGTGCTGCGGCGCGATGGCAGGGCTCGGTGCGCAGGCGCTCGGCCAGTACATCCAGCTGGTCGAAGGTGAAGGCCATGCCGCGAATCGCGCGCATCGGGCCTGGCGTGTGGAAGGTGGCGCCGCACTGCTGTGCCAGCAGCACGAGAGGGGTGTTGATCATCGTCATGGTGTGGCTCCTGGTCAGGCTGCGAAAGGCTCGATGCGGCGCGCGGGCGCGGGGTAGTACAGATGCCCGCCCACGCGGCTGGGCAGCGTGAATGCATAGAAGCGCGAGGCAGGCAAGCCTGGATGCGGTTGCAGCTCCGTGCCTTGGTAGCAGTTGCTGGGAGGTGTGTAGGGCTTCGGGGGTGAGGACTTGGACATGTAGATGCAGAAACGAAGCGGCCCGCGCAAGGCGGGCCGGTGCATGGTGGAGGTGGTCGATTAGCCGGCGAGGGTGTGGCGGGCCGACGTAGGGAAGGGGTTGTGAGCTGTTGGCGTGCTGCTGGGGGCCGGCAACTGTGGGGCTGTGGGCAGTGGTTCGAGGAAGTCGCTCCGGTCCGAGTGTGTGACCTTCAAGTACTCCACTTCGACCTTGGCTGTGTCCACCAGCACAGAGGCGACCTGAGCCACTGCTCGGGCGCGGTCTACGTCCATAGGCTGATCGCGGTTGCGAAGATCTGTCAGCGTGTCCAGCAACTGCTGGCGAACGAGGGTGATGTGCGGGGTGCTCATTTTGGTTGGCTCTCTTTTGCAATTCGGTTGACCTGGCGGGTGATGGCGCCCTTGAGCTGGACCAGCTTGGCCAGCTCGGGAGACTTGCGGGCGGCATGGTTGCGGCGCGCGTTCTCGGCGCGGCTGATGCATTCGAGGCGATCAGCTGTGATTTCGGCCTCCTGCGTGGTGCGTTGGCCCGGCCGAAACACGATGATGTGACCCTCTGGCACAACGCCGTTCGCGGCCTCCCAGACGAGCCGGTGCACAGCTGTCCAGCGTCGGGCGGGGACGATGCGACGGTCATCGGTCATCTTGCGTTCCAGAATCCCGTCGCGCGTGACGCGCAGGCTGCCAATGGGCAAGTAGTTCCGGGACTCTTCGGGCCGGCGCGCCTTGAACTGCGTTGCGCGGGTGTTTTCGTGGTGGCCGGTCGATCCTGGCACGCCTTTGTTCCATGGCGTGAGGCCTGGCTGGAACTGCGTGGCTACCATGCGAGGGTCATTCCTGCCGCGCCTGATTCGGCCGCTGTGCTCACTGTCGTTGAAGGCCTGGGATTTCTTGATCCCCAAGGCCGCAGCTTGGCGGTAGATCGTTGACGTGCTGTAGCCCAGGACCTGGGCGACATGGTTGGTAGGCGTGTCGGGGTACAGGGCGCGCAGTTGGGAAATCTGATGCGGTGTCCAACTGGAGGCTATCGTCGTGGTGGTCATGAGCCTTGGCCTTTCCGGGTCACTCGTAAAGTCCGTAAGGTGGGCAGCAGCACGGCTGTGTTGTCCTTGCCGCCAGATACTGAAATGACGTGCTTTGTCGCCATGGGGTTGGGTTCCTCGGGGCGAAAAAAGCCAGCTTGGTGGCTGGCTTTGGAAGGAGGAGAAATCAGGGAGGGCGCCGCGCGGCCCCTCGCTCATGCCTCGAGGGTCAGGAGGGAATGATCTGAAAGGGCGTGCGGTCCTTGCCCACGATCCAGTTCGGCGGCTTACCCCGGCCTGTCCAGGTGGCCCCGGTGGTGGGGTTGCGATATTTGGGCTCGCCCAGGGGGCCTTTCTGTATGACGCCGCGCGAAGGGAATACATCTTGCTCGCTCAGCCGGTACTGCTGGACCAGAAGGCGCACCTCTGCTACCGCATCGGCCTTTTCAGTCTTCATCGCTGCCGCGATACGTGCATCCAACTCGGCTTTATGTTGCAGAAGGGTCTCGTAGTCAGTCATCTTGTTTCTTTGGTTCTTAGATAATTATATATTTATATAAATATATTGATATTTAATTATCAATCAATAATTATTGAGATTATTACTAGTGTTGAGCTAACGAATTTACGGCTATCATTTTATCGTTTTGATATAGTTTGTCTATATGTTTCTGATTGCAACCGTGGTGGCCGGCTGGCTGGCGATGATGAAATGAACGCCTAAGGTTGCATTTAGCTTGCTACCCATGGAGTCAAAATGGATCGCAAAGAAAGCATCAGTGCAATCATTGAGCTAGCTAACCTGGGGTCACAAATTTCCCCAGCTGAGGCTGTTCTTGCGGTTGCCCAGGTGATAAGTGAAATGTGTCCAGCTGGTAGGAACTATGACGCTCGACTCGCTGTTTTGCTGCAGGTCGGCGCTACTCTCTGGCATGTGTCATCAGCTGCCGGCATGCCTCTGCAGAGTGAGCGGATGGATTCGGTTCAGCAAAAGGGGGTAGAGCATTAGTGCAAATACCCACTTGATTTTTCTAGCCTCAGCTAATAAGGAACTGTTCGCGATCTTTCCCCAAAATCCAGTGTGGCGGCTTGCCACGCCCAGTCCAGGTAGAGCCGGTGGCGGGATTCCTGTATTTGGGTTCTCCCACAGAGCCCTTTGACTTCACACCGCCGCGAGCAGGAAAAACGTCTTGCTCTGTCAGCTGGTACTGCTGAACCAGGATGCGAACTTCTGCCACCGCGCCTGCTTTTTCAGTTTTCATCGCTTCCGCGATGCGTGCATCCAGCTCGGCCTTTTGCTGCAGCAGGGTCTTGTATTCGCTCATTGTTTTTCTCCGGTAGGGTTTCGAAAAGTGGGCCCTTCATTTGGTAGGGCCATGGATGAAAAGTTCTGGTCATGCAGCAATTGCAGCCGCCAGAAGGAATGCACCGGCAAAGCCAATGCTGTCGGCCAACAGGCTCATGCCTGCGAGGCCAAGGAAAACGCTGCGAAGGCTCATGGCTGTACCTGGTAGCTGTCGCGAACGTCGGCAATGTGGGCAATGAGGCCATTGCAGAAGTCCGTGAAGCTGCTGGCCGGTAGGTGCACGGCGCTGCGGTCTTTGACTGTGGGAATGCCCAGGGCCGCGGCCGTGGTGGCCTTCACGTCGAAGATGCCCAGGCGCTTGTTGATCTGCCCGATGTTCAGCGCAGGTGCCGTCTCTTGAGGCGCGGCGGGCGCTGCTGGCTGCTCGGGCAGCATCAGGGCGCGACCATCATCCTGCACGTGGCCAAGCACGCGCGGTGGCTGCTGGGTATCGATCAGCTCCAACGGCGGTTGCCAGGGCGCAGTTGGCGAAGCGGCGGGCAGACCATGGGCCGGATGCGTGGCCGCGAATTCTGCGATGCACTGTGTGTAGTAGATCCGGGCCAGTTCCAGCTTCACGTCCATCTGCGCCTCCAACGCACGGTCGCGCTCAATGGCCCAGGTAGTCAGGCGCATGTGCTCGGGGATGTGCTCGACCAGGTGGAGGTGTTGCGGCTCGTGCTGGCTCAGCAGATCCTCTGGCGTGTTGACCATTACGTAGTTCACCTCCCAGCGGTTCAGGTCCCACAGCCTCATGTAGCCACGCATCTGCCAGGCATACAGGGCGTCCTCGCAGTCGCGCACAAAGGCCGGGAAGGTCTGCAGGCTCCAGGAGCATTTCAGGTCGTGGCCGCAGCGGCGCGGCCCCAAGTCCACGGTGTCGGCTTCTCCCGTGATCTGGCCGTCGCTGCGCCGTTCGGTGTTCTTGACCAGGGCCAGTCCGCGCACACGGTTCAGCAGTGCCAGGCCTTCCGCTTCCACAGCCTTGCCCTTCTCGGTGTACTTGCTCGAAAAGTTGAAGTCCACGCCCCATATGTCCTGCCGCACCAGCTCGCGGATATAGGTCTTGGCGCCTTCGCTGAGCGTGCGCAGCTTGAGGTCTTCGAGCAGGGCCTTTTCCTGGTCTGTGCGCTCTTTCTTGGCCTGGATGGCCTCGACCTCGGGCGTGATCAGCGCGGGGTCGATGCTCGCGGGCGCGGTCATCAATCTGCCGATGCTCGAGCAGCGGAACAGGATTTCCCTCATGGGGCACCTCTGGAGGCGGCGGCAGCATTGAAAGCAATGAGACCTGGACGGTCATCGGTGAGGGCGTTGCGCCCCTCCACGCAGGCCTCGGCGAACTTGTCGGTACCGCGCACGCTGATGATGTAGTCCACCCAGCCCTGAGCCAGGGTGGTGAGTGGTGCGGTCGCGCCGCCCTGGCCGTCGTCGTCCTCGCCGGCTTCGGCCACGCCCGTGATCTGCTTGAGCGTGTGGCGCTGCAGGTAGGTCGTGGTGGAAGTGATGGCCTGGATGGCGTTCTTGCCGCCTGTCTCGTCGGGTTGGGCCGTGATCGAGATCTTCTCGCTGTGGCCCAGGCGATGCCGCAGCCAGCAGGTCACGGTGATGTCGCGGCCCGCCTGGCTGGTCTCCCAGGATCGCGAGAAGCCATGGGCGGACAGCTCCGGGCCCACGGCTTGCACCACGTCGTCCAGTTCGGCGTGCATGTAGCTGGTCCTGCCCTTGGCTGTGGGGAAGTCCACGACCTTGCGCTTCACGATGCGGATGTTCTTGGCCTGGAATGCCGCCAAGGCTTCGTTGTAGGCCTTCTCGGCCTCTCGGCGCTCCCCACGCTCCCACAGATCCATCAGCTTTTCGATCTGCTCGGGCGGCACGCCGCGCTCTTGGAGCGTCAGCAGGAAGTGCGCAGCAGGGGACATGACCAGGGCAGCAGGCGCGGCGTTTGTCGTCGGCATCAGGTCAATGGCTGCCGCTTCGGTCTTTGAAACAGCGTTCATGGAAACCTCGCAGGTGATGGAAAAAGAAAGCCCGCAGCAGCGGGCGATGGTCGGCACCGGCGCAGCGCCTGGTGCATCGGGCGGTCATTCCGGGTCTTCCGGATCGCCGCGTATTTCGCGGACGGCGGACAGGTAGCGGCGCCCGCCGGCGGGCCACGCACGGTCCAGTTGTTCCCCTGCCTCTTCAAGCATTTCAAGCAGCAGAGGCACCTTCTCGGCGTCGGTCAGATCAGCCAGATTCATGGCTTTTCGCGGTGGCATTCCACCTGCCTCTCGTCCAGCCATTCCGCATGCATGCCAGGGCACGCCAGCGCGCTGACGGTGGCGGGCGGCGCCTTGCCGGGCTCATCGTCCAGCGTTGCCTGCAGGCACAGCAGGCTGATGCCCAGCAGCATGGCAATCAGCCACGCCATCGGCGGCGGGTCCGGGATTTCGTCACGTTGGTGCATGGTGGCTCCTCGATCAGTGGCGGTTTCGTTGAAGGTCCGCGATGTCTTCGCGGGCACGTTGGCGGGCATAGGCCCGCAGCCACTCGTCCATGGAAATGCCCATGACGGTCAGCTGCGGGTGTTCGGGGTTCAGGCTCTGGCCCATGCGCTCGCTGGCGGCGGCGATCTGCTGGGCCAGCCCGTACTGCGCGGCCTGCAGGGCCTCCTGCACAAACTCGGCAGTGAAGGGCGGGCCGTAGTACTCGCGGACGTAGGTGTCCAGTTCGGAGTCTTCTGTCTCGGCGCGGTCGTAGCGCGCCGCGTTCTCCGCAGCGGCCACTGAGGCCCAGCAGATAGAGGGGAGTCGTGCATTCATAGGCTGGGCCTCCAGAAATGAAAAGGGCCTGCGTCTGCAGGCCCTTGTGGGTGGGTCGATGGAGCCAGGTCAGAACCCACTCCAAAGGTTGAGATTGCCGGATGGCTCCGGCTCCATCGCGGCGGCGTCCTGGGAAAGGGTGCCAGCGTGATGGCCCTCTTGTGAGGGCGTTCCGGATGCGCTCCGGTGGGCGTGTTGTTCTGGGCTTTTCTTTTCTTGGCATCCCAGTGCATGCCTCAAGCCGTATTTCTCCAATCCCCCCAGCTCAGGGTTCTGCGGGGCCTGTCCCAGTCTCCCGGCAGCGCTTACCTGCGTGAGCAGAGGCTGGTTCAGTGAGGCAGTGCGCCGACGACCTTTTGTATCCCGCTGCCGCCCGCGGTGCCTGTGTTTACCCAGCCGTGCGGCTGCATGAACGAGGGCGGCATGTTGGTGGCGCCCGTCGGCAGTGAAATCGCTGTCGACGGATGAAATTTACCAAACAGTAATTTACTTTGCAACACCAAATGGTAAATTTTTTCTCAAAAAAGAAGCCCGCTTAGCGGGCTGTGAAGATAGTTGTGGGTGTGTGGTCGTTGCTACATCGGCGCGGCAAACGTTGCCACCGCTGTGAGAACGGGGGCAAGCACGAGTGAGGCTAGGCCACTGAAGCGTCCTGCCAAAAGTGAAACGATTGGACCACCTACGATCCACCCGCCAACGAGCAGGCCCAGGGGCCACCAGCCGGTACCGATGTACACATGGTAGGCGCCGCAAAACAAAAGCAGTACGCCACAGATTAGGCCGACAGTGCCGGCTTTTTGTGAGGCAAACATCTGTCCTGTTGGCCAGCCACGCTGTTCTGCGACAGAGTTAAAGGTGAGCAGAGCGTATGAGAAGGCGCCGGCGCCCAACATTGTCAGTTCCAAGGTATTCATTTATCTATGCAAAACTTCTTAAAGACCAAGATCCCAGCACACGGCCCTGAATGTGTAAACGATGTGGAACCTCTTTGAGCGGTAGCTCTTCTGGTCTGCGCCCATCATTGCTCTCGATCAGAACATTACCGCTGGCGATTGAGACGCTCAAGCGCTTGACGCGCAAGAGATCATCCAGGGTAAGAATATAGATGCCATCGTCAGTGAATTCATTGGTCGGTTGCACAAACATGACATCACCGTCCTCAATTTGACCAGTCATGCTACTCCCGCGAGCGGTAAGCACCTTCAGATTTCGGGGATTGGCGTTCAGCTTCTGCCTTATATAGCTCTCAAGCACATCCACATGACGGACAACCTCTTGGAGGGGGTGTCTTCCGGGTCCAGCAGATGCCTCAGCAAGCACAGGGAGCCGGGCATAACCATCGGCTGGCGGTTGTGAGTGGAAAGCTGTGATGTCCACCGGCGGTGAGGCTATCCGAGATAGTCCAGAAGCAATTTGCTTGGTCTCCAAGGAGGTGCCTGATGGTCGCTGCTCAAGATAGTGCTCAGGCATTCCCACCTTCGCTTCGAGGTTCCTGGCCTTAGCACTTCCAAAAGACTTCGTTCGTAGCAGGCCCGATATCTCGCCTTGGTTTAGTTGATGAGCCGCAACGAAGTCCGCCTGAACACCTCGATGATGCTCATCGATCCACTGGCGTAGCCGTACCCGCCTGTTTTCTGTGTCGCGTAGTGCCGCGTCGGAAATTGTTGCCATGGTTGCATTTTTGATTACCTTAAGGTAAATCTCCAAAAGGTGTTGCGCAGAATTTACCAAATGGTAATAATGCGGCATGGACAAACTTCTCATCTACCTCAACAGCCTTCCCAAGGCTGCAAGACAGGCCTTCGTCGCACGGTGCAACACGAGCGAGGGCTACCTTCGCAAGGCTGCTAGCAAGGGGCAACGCATAGGTGAACGTCTGTGCATTGCTATCGATCGTGAGTCAGGTGGCGTTGTCCGTTGCGAAGACATACGGCCTGAGGTCGACTGGGCTTACCTGCGCAGGACAGCCTGCCCAGGATCATTGACTTCCCAAGACAAGCTCTCAGGCCATCTTGACTGCGATAGAGACTCTGCTGCTCGTCTTGGAGGCGTCCATGAATAAAGCGGTTCGTCGCTTGATCGCCTTCGCTCGCGGCACGGGCCGCACCAGCTGCTCCGACACCATGGAGCTGCGGCAGCAGTGCGATGCCAACACCCTGCGCGTGCTTGACGCACTGGCCCGTGCCAAGGGCATGGAGCGCCCGGCCTACATCGAGGCGCTGCTGGAAGAGCATGTGAAAGAAGCGTTGCATGAGGCCAGTTTGATCGTGCGCCAGTTGCGCGGCAATCCGCTGATGGTGGAAGCGCTTGGAGCCCCGCCGGAGACCTTTGGTCTGCCTGCGGCCGAGGAAGAGGTGGGGAATGCCCGAGCAACAGCTTCCTGAACCCCTCGTACCCGCTGACTGCGACTTGAGCGACTTCCCGTACATGGAGCTGGATGTTCGGCGCCTGCGCGACTCGCGTTTTGCATCGACCCCCAACGGTGATGCGTTCCGCGCTGGCGTGCTGTTGTGGTGCGCGGCCTGGCACCAGATTCCCGCTGCCTCGCTGCCCGATGACGATGTGGAGCTGGCCAACCTGGCCGGCTACGGCCGCATGCCGATCAGCGTGCGTGAATGGAAGAAGGTGCGGGCCGAGGCCCTGTCTGGCTTCGTGAAGTGCAGCGATGGCCGTCTGTACCACCCCGTGATCGCTGAGAAGGCCGTGGCTGCGGGCGCGGCGAAGCGGCGGCACGCCTACGGAAAGTTCCTGGACCGCCTGCGGAAAGAGAACAAGGCGCGGGAGAAATCCGGCAAGCCCCTGTTCGGAATTCCAACGCCGGAGCAGTGGAATTCCGGCGCCTACCCCCACGGAATTCCGCCGGAGCCCCAAGCGATTTCCGCCGGAAATCGCTCGGAAAACGGTGCGACTTCCGGCCAAGTTCCAGCGGAAAACGCTCTTAGAGGGAACAGAGAGGGAGAGGGAGAGGGAACTCTTTATTCCGTAGCTAACGCTACGGGCGGCACCGCCGCCAAGCCGCCGGGCGAGATGACGAAGGACGAGCTGTGGCGTGCGGGCAAGTCCCTGCTGGCCCAGGCAGGCCTGCCGCCGGCTCAGTGCGGCTCGTTCGTGGGAAAGCTGGTCAAGGACTACGGCGACCAGATCGTGGTCGATGCCGTGCGTGCTGCGGTCGTGGCGCGGCCGGCGGACCCCGTGGAGTACCTGAAGGCGACCTGCATGCGGGAGAAGGGCGAGCGCGCCACCCGGGGCAGCAACAAGCACAGCGCCGCGTATGCGGCCATCGTGGGGGACTGAGCGATGCAGAAAATTTCCGCGCTGGCACCGGCAGCGCTGCGCGATGGTGCGCGAGAGCCGGCGGACCAGGCCGCCGCGAACCCGGCCGTGAAGAACCTGTTCCTCGTGATGCAGGGCTGCTACGGGTCGTTGTTCCTGAGCAAATTCGCCACGGGCGTGCTGGACGACCAAGGCCGCGACCTGGGCGTGCGCGCCGCGATGCGGGTCTGGCGCACGACGCTGGCCAAGTACGCGCCGGACGTGATCGAGGCCGCCGTGGCGCGCCTGACGGCAGAGCACCCGGACTACCCGCCGCATTTGCCGCAATTCGAGGCCATGTGCCGGGCCGCCACGCCGCGCAAGACCTGGGCGCAGGAGCTGGGCCTGCTGGCCCTGCCGGCGCCCAACGCAGCGCCTTTGCACGTGCAGATCGAGCCGCACGGCGACGGCAAGGACTGGGCCCGCCGCATCGTGGCGCGCGTGCAGGCCGGCGACCAGACGCTGACGCGCACGGCCATCCGCGCCGCCATGCAGGCCCTGGGCATGGAGGGCTGGCCGCGATGACCCTGCTGCAGCTGCTCAAGACCGGCGCCGTGTTGCGCTACCGGCCGGGGTTCCGCTTCTACGCGGTCCAGCAGGGCCGCGAAATCTCCGTCGACCAGGTGGAGGCCGAGGCAGCCGTGCGCGCCGGCCGCGTCCGCCCCGAAAGCACCGGCCCCGATGGGTTCGGCGTGTATCACTTCTCGCTCAGGAATTCCCAATGACCCGCAGGTTTGAATTTGCCCGCGACCAGGTGCTGGCCACCATTGAAGCCGGCCCTGTGCAGTACGCTGCCCTGGCCGGCACCATGTCAGATTCGGCACGCGCCCAGCTACGCGCCATCATTGACGCGCTCGTGTCCGAAGGGCGCATACGCCTGATTCAGTTGGACCGTTTCCCTCACTACGTGGCCGCCGATTGGGTGATGTCCGACGAGCTGCGCCTGCAGCTGATCGAGGGCAAATGCCGTCGCACCCTGGACGGCTGCTTGATCTGGACCGGCTACATCGACCCGCGCCGTGGCCCGATGGTGCGTTTCGGGCCGGACGGCCCACCCACGGCAGCCCGCCGCGTGGTTTGGACGATCAAGCGGGGTCCGCTGGGCCTGCAGCAGACAGTCCGTGCGGCCTGCGATGACCCCGCATGCGTGGCCTATGAGCACATGAAGCTGGGCACCCGCGCTGAAAAAGCGCGCGGCCGCAGCCTCACGCCGCTGACCAAGCTGCGCATTGCCCGCGCACAACAGGCAGCGCGCGGCAAGCTGACCATCGAGAAGGTGCGGGCCATCCGTGCGAGCGCGGAATCGGAGACTGTGCTGGCAGAGCGCTACGGCGTATCGAAGCCCACCATCGGCCAGATCCGCAGGAACGAGACGTGGCGGGAGGAGGGCGGCATGTTCACCGCGCTGATCCCGGGGAGGGCGCGGGCATGACTGTGATCCTTGGAATGGACCCCGGAGCCAACACGGGCGTGGCCGTTTTCGTGGACGGCCAGCTGGTGGAGCTGCTGACGATCCCGCCGCACCACATCGAGCGCACGCTGGCCGCGCGCATGCCGTCGCGCGTGGTCTTCGAAGACAGCCGGCTGCAGTCGCACACCTGGACGCGCGGCAAGACCGGCGCTGCCAGCGCCAAGATGGCGCGCAATGTTGGCCAGGTGGACGCGCGCTGTGCGGACATCACGGCGCACTGCGCAGACCTGGGCATCCCGGCCCACGGCATCAGCCCGGCAGGGAAGGGCGGCAAGCTGGATGCGCGGCGCTTCGCGGCTGTCACGGGCTGGACGGGCCCGAGCAACGAGCACAGCCGTGACGCGGCCATGGTGGCCTGGCCCTACCGCCGCGCTGCGGATCTGCGGGGAGGTGGCCGTGGCTGAAATCGCCCTGCACGCCCATTGGGACGGCCCTGAGCAGGCCCGGGCCAACTTCCTGCAGCGCGTGGCGCCCTGGTGCATGCAGCAGTGGGAGGCCGGCCGGCGCCTGGAGGTGTTCGTGCGCTTGCACGAGGACGCCAAGACCGACAGGCAGCGGACCTTCTATCACGACTTCGTGCTGGCCGAGATCGCGCGCCAAGTGGTCATCGACGGCCGCCGGCACTCGAAAGCCACGTGGAAGGAGCACTTCCGCGCCGAGTACCTGGGCAGCCGTGCGGTGACGCACCACGACCCGATCAGCGGCGCCACGACCACCACGCAGGAGCGCATCAGCACGGAGAGCCTGGGCGTGCGCGAGTACGGGGACCTGATTGACCGCGTAATGGCCCACGCCATCAACGACCTGGACGTGGAGTTCCCTGCGACCTTTGAGCAATGGGAGCGCGAGCAGACCCACCCGGACACGGGCGAGGTGATTGGCGGGGTGTGCTCCTGATGCGCCGCACTGCCTTCAAGTTCGGCGGGGCAGGGTTTCGCCGGCGGGCCGCTCCTGCGTCCCATGCTGCTCACGAGCTGGCGCGCGAGCAGCGCCTGGAGGCCCGCGCCGCCCGCGCCATGGCCGAGGCCCGACCGCGCGCTGCCACTGTGGCGGTTATCGACCAGCACCAGGTCGTGCCCGCGCCAAAGACCGTGGCCCAGCGCAACCTGCGCCTGCGCGCCTTGGCCAAGGGCCAGCAGTGCCTGCTGCTGGTACCGGGGATCTGCACCAACGACAGCACCACCGTCGTCTGCTGCCACAGCAATCTGTCCATCCACGGGAAGGGCGACCGCAGGAAGGCAGACGACCACTACAGCGCCTGGGGCTGTGCCGCGTGCCATTCCTGGCTGGACCAGGGGCCTGCACCGGCCGCGCGCAAGGAAGCCGCGTTCATGGCCGCGCACCTGCGCCAGGTCCTGGCATGGCGTGCGCTGGCCGGTGCTCCCGACACCGATGCCCGCGACCGCGCCGCTGTGCTGTGGGCGCTGGGCCTGCTCAACGCCACGCCGATTCTGGATTTTTGAAAGAGGACCATCTTGGAAACCATGGCCGCGAAGACGAACCGCGACGACACGCAACAACAAGAAGGTGGCCCCGCTTGAGCTGCATGGACTGGATGGCTGGCCAGTTGGAAGGTCGGCAGGAGGAGGAGGGCACGCGGCGCAACAACCCGCGTCCTGCGGGCGTCATCCGCCCGGGCAGTGGCACCGACGTGCTGCTGCGGTTTCTACGCCAGGCCCCCGGGCGCTGGTTTTTCCATGCTGAGCTGGTCCTGGCCCTGGGCCGCAGCAAGGGGGAAATCGATTGGGCCCTCCTGTACCTGGTGCGTGAGGGGCAGGTGGAAAGCCGGCTCACGGAGCTGCCAGGGCGTAAACCTGTGTTACGTTACCGACTGAATGGTGAAGTTCAGGGGTTAACAATTAAATAAATAGGTTGCTATTGCCTGTGGCAGCTGAAGTTATTGACTTTATCCAAGCCTTCCATGGACAAGTTTGGGGAAATTTACTTGTATATCCGTAACGCTTGCTAATAGTAGTGGCTGTATTGTATCTCCAACTTGATTTTGAATTAATGCAATCCAGTGGGAAGGAAAGTATCTTACAAGCATTCCCATATAGTATGACAGCAAGAACATTCTTAATAATGTTGACATTATATCTCCATTCGGAAAGTCCTCAATAATATATTGCATTGGCCCTGATTGATGACTTATTATTGGTAAATGCTGCTTTATATCGTTGAAGTCGTTTCCTTTGACAGTAAAGTTGAGTGTTGGTATGGGGAATCGACTATCTATTGAGTTAAATTTCGACTCCATTTCGGGCAGTCTCTTTCCTGCTATTAAAAGGTCTTTGCACATATCCTGAGATTGGATTATGCAGACCTCAGCATGGGTTTGGAATGACAAAATTTGGCCCAGATGGGCCCGTTCATTTCTGCCAGTGCACTCCGAATACATTCCTAAAAGTCGTGAGCTTCGACTCAATAAATCGTCCAGGGAAATTTGGACATTGTCGTCACCTGCAAATAGAGGTCGTTTGAATTCGTAATGATACATGCCTGCATTGCGATCGGGCATGTTGACTACGGAGACGAACTCCATGTTTGTGGTCGCCGATACCAGTTCTCTGAATGTTCCTTTTGTAGTCCTTATTTTTAGATCAAGTACGCTATTTTTTGGCTTTGAGAGGGTTTCTCTCCATTTAACCACTTCCAGTCCGTGACTTTGTGCCATGCTGGATTCTGATTTGTTTTTATCTAAAAGTAAGATTAGTCCTCGACTCAGGGACAGGACTCCATAATATAATAGAAGTGGCTTTACTGTAGTGGCTGAATTTTTGCTGCTGGCAAAATATTCTTTAGCTTGTGTGAAGTTGGAGGTTATCTCTCTGCTTCTTTGCAAATTAAGCTCATACTTGTGTCTTCTCTTATACCATTTTCTTACATAATCTGTGCTCTCAAATAGAGATAATTGTTCCCAATTTTGTCTTTCTTCCATGGATACGCATCTTTCTTAGAAGTAGCATAAGAATTAGATCTCTGATCTTACATGATTTCTATTCAATTGAATTTTTGTGAATGGTATAAGGGTTTAAGATCCGGCCTGATCATTGAAAAGTTGATGCTGGAAGCGCTGTCCCCACCCTGCCGGCTTCGGATGAATAGGCGAGGAACAGAAGCAGGCTCCGCAGTGAAAGCCGGGACATGCGTACAGGATCGGCTATTGCGGTGTGCCCGTAGGACTCTCGTCACCGGAATCTTGCTTTGAGGCCGACAGCCTGCAGCCCGTTGCTGGTCCACCATGAAAGCTCTGAAGAAACAGGAGCAATGAATGGCGATTTCAGAAAAGATCCAGGACCTGCGCAAGTGGGATGACTCTCGCAAGGGTTTCACAGGAGAGCACTGGTTGGTGCTCGGTGCTGGCCTCTTGGCGCTGCGCCACGCGCGGCGGACGGAAAGTGGCGTTGGCCGCTTGGTGAGCGGTGCGCTGGGTACGGCCCTGATTGCGCGGGCGGCAACAGGCCGCGACGGTCTGTTTGGAACGGCAGAGCGCTTGGCTGCAAAGCCCACGCTGGCCGAGCGCCTGCAGATCGCCGCGCGCCGCCTGTAGATGCGCAGATAGAGGAAGCCTGCCTCTCTGCTATGAGGGGAGGGCGCTGCGGGAGCTGCGCTCCCGTGTTTTGACCAAGGAAGCCCTGTGCCAGACCGGCCAGGGCTTTTTCATTCTTGGCATCCGACGTGTGCCCCAGTTCGGTAGCATACTAATGATTAATAGTTTTCGGTAAATGAAACGATGCTATCAATTGTTAATTTTTGTTAACTAAATGCTATTTTGTATCTGATGATCGTGCCGCTCGGGCGTGCACCAGGGAGGTTGCATGCCCGCTTGAAAATTAGGGGGCATGACGCCCCGTCGCGGAGATCATCAAATGGTAGGACTTGGTAAGCGGGGCGTTGCTTCGCTGGTTCTGAGCGCAGCGGTGTGTGGATCGGCTTGGGGGCAGATGGTCGTGCCGCCGGGGAGCAGCATTGATCTTGCTGGGGGCTCTTTTCAGCTTCCTTGCACGGCGGTCATCATGCAGGGCGAGTTGACTTTGGGTACGGGGAGTTTTGACACCGGCTCGTTCGCTTTCGACTCAGGAGCTACGGTCACTGGGACAGGGGGGCAACTGAACGTCAGCGGGGACCTTACGAGCACCGTCCCTCTGAATTTGGGAGCCAGCAGCGTGGTCCTGTCGGACAGCTGTGCGCCCGGTTCTGTTCTTCAACTGAGTGGAAACATCATCGTGAAAGATCTCACGCTGATCAGCACCACAGCCACCCCGCCCACCATCGTCTTGCCGGCGGGTACCAACCTGACGGTTCTTGGAACGCTGACTCTGGGCACTCCTGGTCGGCCGGTCGTGCTGACTTCGTCTGGCCCTGGCACTGCCGTCGTCACGATGGGGCCTGGCGCCACGTTGTCGAATCCCAGCGGTAGCGCCGTACCTGGAAATGTGCAGATCGGGGCACCGGTGGTGACTTCTCCGGCAAGCATTCCCACGCTCAGTACCTATGGGCTGATGTTGATGAGCTTGATGCTTGGTGGACTGGCCCTGGCTCGCCAACGTCGTAGCCGTACAACACTCTGAGCTGTTCATTCTCTCTCTTCATCCTGGGCTCGTAGGTCTGGCGCAGGGTGCCCAAGTGCTTTATCTCAACGGCAGCTGAACTATGTCCCGTAAAGAAATCAACGTACCTTCTCGCCTGATTTTTGCTTTGTGCCTGAGCGCTGGCTTCCTCGCGCCTGTCGCGCACGCTGCTGATGTCAGCATCACCATGCCTCCAGGCGGAAATTTCATTATCAAAAATTCGGCAGGGGCCGAGCGTCTGCGTGTACAGAACACAGGTGAAGTCGTGGTTCCGGCTTTGCCGGCCGATACAGCCACTGGCAGCCAGCTGCTGTGTGTCGATGGCTTGACGGGACAACTGGTGCATTGCGCTCCAGGCATTGGCGCAGGAGCCACGGGTGCGACGGGGGCAACAGGACCCACGGGCGCCACAGGGGCTATCGGTCCCGTGGGTCCTACAGGCGCAGGGGCGACGGGAGCCACGGGCTCGACAGGTGTTACTGGAGCGACAGGCGTAACGGGGCCGACAGGCGCCACGGGCGTGACGGGAGCCACGGGTCAGACGGGCGCTACTGGTGAGACAGGAGCGACAGGCCCAACAGGTGCGACGGGCGCCACGGGTGCCACCGGCCCCACGGGCAATACCGGTGCCATAGGTCCGCAGGGTCCTCAGGGCTTGCAGGGTATACAAGGCGTCCAGGGTGTCCCCGGCACCACAGGAGCTTCGGGCAATGTGGGTGCGACGGGTCCCCAGGGTATTCAAGGCGAGACCGGTGCCACGGGCGCGACAGGGCCTGCTGGTCCTGCCGGCGGTGGCGTGACTTTGGTTGATGCCAACAATGTGACCCTGGGTAAGGTGGTGAGCGCGGCGCGGAATAACATCACTCTCGTGACCAGCACGGGCCACCTGATGGTGATGTCCTGGGATGGGACGCTTCCCAACGCTCAGATCTATTACAAAGGCACGGGCCCTGGCAACTGCTCAGGTGAAGGTTACTTGAATTCAGGCAGTCCCACGACGGCAAGCTCCATCTACGCCAAGACGGTTGTATGGTCGCTTTCGCTGGGCTCATTCATGGTGACCTCGGCGACACCTCAGTCCAACGGAACGGTCCTGGCCGTTATGCCGACAGGTATCACAGGGTTTGACAATTCGAGTTGCGGAACCTCTACCGGGGGCCAGTACGGCTGGCTGCTGCAGCCCGTTACGGCAGCTCAGATTGGCCTTCCCTCGCCGATCGTTGCGCCCTTGAGGCTGCAGTAGGCGCAAAAGCTAGTCTGTGATGGAAGCAGGGCCCGCAATTGCGGGCCTTGTTTTATGTTACGTGTCATCAGGACTCCGCGCCAGGATCGGCACACGACTCGTGTTCAGCGCAGTACGCCTGTATGCCCTGCGACAGAGCTGCTTCCTCAGGGTTGTTTTGCGGAATGCCGTCCCAAGCCTGCCAGCTTCGGGAGGATGAGCAAGGAACAAAAGCAGGCGCCGCAGTGGGAGCGCATCGAGCTGGACTACAGGGCTGGCATCAAGAGCCTGAGGCAGATCGCAGCGGAGCAGGGCATCAGCGAGGGGGCGATCCGCAAGCGGGCCAAGCGTGACGACTGGAGCCGTGACCTGTCGGAGCGCATCCAGGAGAAGGCAGAGCAGCTGGTACGCAAAGAGGCGGTACGCAGCGAGGTACGCGCGGAGCGTACTGCGTCCGAACGTGAGGTAGTGGACGCGAATGCGCAAGCTGTGGCCACCATCCGGCTGGCGCACAGGCGGGACATCCAGCGGGCGCGCAAGATCACCAACGCGCTGCTGGACGAGCTGGAGCAGATGGCAGACGCGGACACAGTGGCCTACCTGCAGGAGCTGGGCGAGATGCTCCGCTCGCCCGACGACAACGGCATGGACAAGCTGAACGACCTCTACCAGAAGGTCATCAGCCTGCCGGAGCGCTCCAAGACCATGAAGGTGCTGGCCGAGAGCCTGCGCATCGTGGTGGACATGGAGCGCCAGGCCTTCGGCATGAACGACAAGGACGCGGGCAAGGGGCCGAACGGCGGCGGCAACGTGGGCCACTTCGAGCTGCACTTCGTGGACGCGCCGGCGCGCGAGCACGATCCGCGAGACGAGGAGGGCGCATGAACCTGCTGTCCGACAGCATTCAGGCCGCGCACCCGGCTGATGAGGAGCCGGACTTTGCCGAGGACTACGAGGTAGACCGCGCGCGCGTTCGGGTCGAGTTCCCCTCGAAGCTGCGCGGCCTGTTCCAGCCCAAGCGTTTCAAGGTCATGTACGGCGGGCGCGGCGGGGCGAAGTCCTGGTCTGTGGCCATGGCCCTGCTGGTGATGGGCAGCAATCGGCCGCTGCGCATCCTGTGTGCGCGCGAGATCCAGAAGTCCATGCGGGACTCGGTGCACCGTCTGCTGTCCGACCAGATCGCGGCGCTGGGCCTGGGTGGCTTCTACGAGGTGCTGGACACGGAGATCCGCGGCGCCAATGGCACGCTGATTCTGTTCGCGGGCCTGCAGAGCCACACGGTGGACTCGATCAAGTCCTATGAGGCCATCGACATCGTGTGGGTGGAAGAGGCCCAGAGCGTCAGCGCGCGCAGCTGGGAGGTGCTGGTGCCGACCATCCGCCGGCCTGGCTCGGAAATCTGGCTCACGCTGAACCCCGACCTGGCCACGGACGCCACCTATGCCCGGTTCATTGAGGCGGCCGACAGCGACACCTGGCTGTGCGAGATCAACTGGCGGGACAACCCCTGGTTCCCCGAGGTGCTGGAGAAGGAGCGCCGCCGGCACTTCAAGCGCGACCCGGACACCTACTGGAACGTCTGGGAGGGCCGCCCGAAGCGCACGCTGGCCGGCGCGATCTACGCCAAGGAAGTGGAGCGCCTGTACAACGACGACCGCGTGTGCCTGGTGCCGTACAACCCCAAGCTGCCCGTGCACACGGTCTGGGACCTGGGCTGGGCCGACAACATGGCCATCGCGTTCGTGCAGCGCACGGCCATGGATTTCCGCGTCATCAACTTCATGCAGGACAACCAGAAGACGCTGGAGTGGTATGTGGAGCAGATGGAGAAGCTGCCCTATCGCTGGGGCACGGACTTCCTGCCGCACGACGGTGCCCACGGCGACTTCAAGACCGGGCAGACAGCCCAGCAGATCCTGGAGGACATGGGCCGCGAGGTGGAGGTGCTGGAGCGCGCGGGCCTGGAGTCGGGCATCCGCCTAGCGCGCGGCATCTTCTCCTCGGCGTACATCGACGCCCAGCGCTGCGGCAAGCTGCTGGACTGCCTGAGCCGGTACAAGCGCAAGATCGACCCGCGCACCAATGAGCCGGGGCCACCGCTGCACGATGACGCCAGCCACGGCGCGGACGTGTGGCGCTACATCAACATGGCTCTGCCGCTGATGGACAACGACACTGCGGGCGCTGTGCCTCTCAGGCGACGCGCGGGCGGCATGGCACGCTGATCCCGTACCAAGCCTGCCACTTTCGCGGGCATGCCTGCATGTATCGACCTGCGCAAAGCGCACCTTCACCGCCAGCATGGGGACTTGCTGGCCGTCTACACCTGGATCAACGCCGAGCGCGCGCTGGTCCTGATCCCGGCCTACCGCCCCAAAGCCCCGTGGTACGTGGTGATGGAGAGCGCGGCCTATCTCTACGATGACCCCGCCTATCTGGCCCGCGCCTGCGTCAAGGCCTGCGAGGTGCTGGGCATCGAGCCCAACCGGCCGAACTGGGTGCGCGTGGCCACCATCGTCAACGAGGGCCTGCCCGACCTGGTGAGCATGCCCAGCGAGCCCGCCTGGCAGCGCCCGGGCCGCGAGTTCGGCAGCTTGGTGGTCAAGTCCGAAGGCCGGGAGATTGCGGCCGAGGCCCTGACCATCCCGGACGCGGGGGCCGAATATGTCCCAGCTTGAGGCCCGCTTCAACCGCCGCGCGGGCGTGGGCGAGCGCACCCTGAACGACGAACCCCTGACCTTCGACCTGGTGGACACCACGCCCCAGCACCCGCTGGACCAGGCCGAGGCCCGCAAGACGCTGCGCAAGCTCCTGAGCTGGTACTACCGCGAGCGCGAGATCCAGGCCGAGAACCGCCTGCAGATGTCCATCGACGCCGACTACTACGACGGCGACCAGTGGGACCCGGCCGACGCGGCCACGCTGGAGGAGCGCGGCCAGGTGCCCCTGGTGTTCAACGAGGTGGCCGTGATGTGCGACTGGCTCATTGGCACGGAGCGCCGCGCGCGCGTGGACTGGAGCGTGCTGCCGCGCGCCGAGCACGACGTGCAGCTGGCCGACGTGAAGACCAAGGTGCTCAAGTACGTCAGCGACGTGAACCGCACCACGTTCAACCGCTCGCGCGCCTTCGAGGACACCGTGAAGGTGGGCGTGGGCTGGGTGGACTCCGGCGTGCGCAACGACCCCACCAAGGACATCATCTACGACAAGTACGAGGACTGGCGCAATGTGCTCTGGGACTCGATGGCCATGGAGCCGGACCTGAGCGATGCGCGCTACCTGTTCCGCACGCGCTGGGTGGATGAAGACGTGGCCATCACCATGTACCCGCAGCGCCGCGACGTGCTGGAGCGGGCCGTGCTGCGCGAGGAGGAGTTCAGCGCCCAGCAGTGGGCCGAGGACGAATTCTTCTTCCAGGGCCACACCAGCGAGCGCCATGTCAGCGGCACCAGCGGCAGCTACCTGGCCGGCGGGCGCGGCAACATCGACAGCGAGGCACGGCGCCGCGTGCGCCTGATCGAGTGCCAGTTCCGCATGCCGGCGTCTGTTCAGGTGGTGACCAGCGGCCCTTTCAAGGGCTCGTTCGTGGAGCCCTGGGACCATGCGCTGCGCGCCGTGGTGGGCGCTCATGGCGGCTCTATCGTGGAGCGTGTCGCCATGCGCATGCACGTCGCGGTCTTCACCGAGGGCCATCTGCTGGCCCTGGGCCCAACGCCCATGCGCCACAACAGTTTCAGCCTGACGCCCATCTGGTGCTACCGGCGCGGCCGCGACCGCATGCCCTATGGGGTGGTGCGCCGCGTGCGCGATCTGCAGATGGACCTGAACAAGCGGGCCAGCAAGGCGCTGTTCCTGCTGTCCACGAACCAGATCTTTGCGGAGAAGGGCGCCTTCGATGACATCAACGAGGCGCGCGAGGAGGTCAACCAGCCGGACGGCGTGGTGATCTACAAGGCCGGCAAGAAGTTCGAGGTCCACCGCGACAGCGAGATGGCCGCCGGCCAAGTGCAGATGATGACGCTGGACGGCCAGGCCATCCAGAAGTCCGCGGGCATCAGCGACGAGAACCTGGGCCGGCGCACCAATGCCGTCAGTGGCCGCGCGATCGAGGCCCGCCAGCTGCAGGGCTCGGTCGTGACCACGCAGCCCTTCGACAACCTGCGCTTCGCCGTGCAGATCCAGGGCGAGAAGCTGCTGAGCCTGGTGGAGCAGTGGTACACCGAGGAGAAGGTGATCCGCCTGTCCGGCCACAAGGGCCGGCTGGACTGGGTGAAGGTCAACCAGCCCGAGGTCCAGCCAGACGGGAGCGTGCGCTACCTGAACGACATCACGTCCAGCATGGCCGACTTCGTGGTGGCCGAGCAGGACTATTCGGGCACGCTGCGCCAGGTCATGTTCGAAAGCCTGAACCAGTTGGCGGGCCGTCTGCCGCCCGAGGTGGCCATCCGCATCATGACGCTGGCCATGGAGTACTCGGACCTGCCGAACAACGACCTGGTGGCCGACGAGCTGCGCAAGCTCACGGGCGAGCGCGACCCCAACAAGCCCCTCACGCCCGAGGAGCAGCAGCAGGTCCAGCAGCAGATGCAGGCCCAGGCCGAGGCCCTGCAGATGCAGCAGGAGAGCGCGCGCCAGGCGCTGGCCGAGCAGCAGGCCAAGGTCCGGGAGATCAATGCCCGTGCCGAGAAGCTGGAAGCCGAGGCCGAGCAGCTCCGCGCCGCCGGCGGCAACCCGGCGCTGGCCCAGCAGATGGAAGGCGTGGCCGCCACCGTGCGCCGCGACGCCGACATGGAGCTGGACGAGCTACGCCGCAAGCTGGCCAAGACCCAGGCAGACCTGGCCAATAAGACGCTGCAGATCAAGGGCGACCAGGACGTGCGCCTGCAGGTGGCCCACATCGAGGCCGATTCGCGCGAGCGTGTGGCCCAGATCCAGGGTGCCAGCCGCGAGCGGCTCGAAGTCGTGGGCGCCCAACTGAACCGCTTTCCCTCCGCAACCACCGACAGCCAGCCGGCCACCGAAAAATGAACATCGACACCCTCAAGGAAGTGCTCGGCCTGGCCAACGGCCTGACCGCCGAGCACAAGAACGACCTGATCCTGGCCGGCGTGAAGTCCGCGCCTGCCGTAGGCGCCAGCGCGGGCGCCGTCGCCACCCAGCAGACGGAGGCCACGCTCCTGGGCCTCACGGGCAATGCTTGGGTGATCGTGGCCACGCTGATCCTCATCGCCCTGCAGGTGGCTCATCTTGCCTGGAAGTGGCGCCGCGACTACCGCATGGACCAAGAGCACCAGACGGACCGCGCGCGCATCGTGCGCATGGCGGGCGGCCGCGAAGGAGACGAGCAATGACCGGCCGTGTGCCTGCTGCAGGCCTGCGCGTGGGTGCGGCCATCCTGGCCGGCTGGATGCTTGCCGAGGGTTTCAGTTCCAGTCCCATCATCCCGGTACGCGGCGATGTGCCAACTATCGGCCATGGCGCCACGCGCTACGAGGACGGCACGCGCGTGACCATGGCAGATCCGCCCATCACACGCGAACGGGCGCGCGACCTGGCTGCCAACCTGCTGGACCAGGAGTACGGCGCCTGCGTAAGGGCCTCGCTGGGCGACACGCTGGTGCACCCGGCCGAGTTCGCCCAGGCGGTGGACTTCGCGGGTCAGTACGGCTGCGGGGCCTGGCGCGGCTCCTCGATGCTGTCGCGCACGCGGGCCGGGGACTATGCCGGCGCCTGCCACGCCTACCTGGCCTATCGCTTCATGACCAGTGCCCAGCCGCTGCAGGGCTACGCCGCGTACCAGTGGGGCACGGGCGGGCAGCCCACCCGGTGGCGCTTTGACTGCTCGGCGCCAGGCAACAAGGTTTGCCGCGGCGTCTGGACTCGCCAGCAGGCGCGGCACGCCGCGTGCATGGACGTGCAGCAATGAGCGTGCGCGCCGTCACCCATCTTGCCGCAGCAGGCCTCGCCGCGTTCCTGGCCTGGAGCTACCAGGGCGCGCGCCTGGGTGCCGACCTGGCCGATGCTCGCGCTGCAGCTGTGGGCGAAAAGCTGGCTGTCAGCACAGCCCAGCGCGCGGCCGACGCCCGCGTGCGTCGGGCAGAGCAGTCCATCAACACCAACTACCAGGAGGCGCTGAATGCCGCCCGAATCCGCGAGGCGCTGCTGCGCCGTGATCGTGACCAGCTTCTCGTTGTTGCTGACGGCCTGCGCGAGCAATCCGCAGATGCCGCCCGCCGACTTGCCAGCGCTCCCCCCGCCGCCGTCCTTGAGTACGCCACTGCCGTCAACGCCGTATACGACGACTGCCGCGCAGCGTATGGGGACATGGCAGCAAAAGCTACAGGGCACGCAGCTGATGTCAAAACCCTCGGTAGTGCATGGCCTTTGGTGACCAATTTAAACGCGGCTGCACTACGAGTAGCCCGATAAGTTGAGGGTAGGAAATGTAGAAATTAAAGCTCGTGCGCCTTAACTATTAGATCTGTTAAGTACTCGCCTCTGAGTTGTCGAGCTTTTCTACCATTTACGGCTTCCGATGCAGCAAGTTTGTAGTCAGCAGGAAGGTCGTCCTCAAAAGCATCCAAAGCATTGCGTGCTATAGCAGGATCAAGTTTATGCCCTTCTTCCCTCAGTTGAACAATAGTAACAAGTAAAGAAAAAATATTGGTTTTATTCATCCAATATGTTTTTCCGCGATATCCCATTTTTAATATAAACTCAGCTGCTTGATCTAATTTTTTTATCACGTCATCGCGTTGCGGGAATAGAAGTGCATAGTCATCAAGGAGTTCTATTGCCTTTTCGTTACGATTTGAATATCCTGAGAGAATCGTCGCCACTACGTTGAGTGCGTGCATTAAATTCGTTTTACGTGCAACTTCTTGTATGCTGAAAACGTTCTTGTCATTAACAAGTTTTTGGTAATTTTTTACCTTCTTTTTTGACGCCCAAGCGTAAAATTCTTCAGGGATATTGGGGTCTTCTCTAAAGTCCTCGTCGCCGTTTCTTTCGAGCAAGATCTGATCTGTTAGCAGTTTTCCTACTAGCATGAACTCTGAGGTTGAATACTGAGATGCCAATTTCTCGATAGAGGTTAACGAATTCGATGTTCTATTGATACGTTGAAATATCTCTTGAACTTTAGGGTCATCGTTCTCTAGCTCCAGCTCTATTACCGCTACCTCATACTTTAATAGATCAGACTTCTGGGTGTCAGAAAGATCTGCGTACGTTATTCCTTCTACATCAAAGTCTCCATTTATGAAGCCAGAAATTGCATTACAACGTTGTTGCCCATCAACAATGCAAGATATTGTTGACATCGTCTCCACATCTACCTTCCCTTTTGAAATAAATATTTGTGGAAAAGGGTAGCCTTTAAGGAGGGTATCTATGAAATCTCTTTTATGAACTTCCCTCCATACCAAATTTCTTTGAAAATAGGCATCAGGGATTAATCTGCCGGCGCGTATATCGTTAAGCAGGTTTAATAGAGACACTGAGCGAACACGATATTCAATCATTATAAAACTTCCATTGATAAGCGAGCCTTAATTGCAGTACGCTGTTTGCTTTCAAAACATCCCTGCGATAAATAAATTGCTCCTGAGATAGATCCAAAAAATGAAGAATGCTTGTCAGATAATCTACCGAAAAAATTTAGCCAAGCTGCTTTGTGTGTTCCAGTTGGCATTAAATCGGGTCTAAATATTCCACGGCTTAGATACTGCAAATACTCGTCTTTTCGTGATTTATCTTGGCGGACTGGGAATTTTGTGCCATCACTGTATCCTTTTGAAGTATTTAAACCAATTTCTACATATTTTGCAAAAAGATGGCTGTCAATTATTGCTAAATCTAAGTCGGACGTTCCTCGAGTAAATGATCTATTTTTGTGGATGCTGTGGCCCAGTTTTGCCGATCCTGCAACATGGATGCATGTGATTGCAATTTCGAAGTGCTCCGAAACTTCATTTAGTATTTCAAATTGCAATTCCTCTTCGCCAACGAATGCTTTTGTTGGGTATGTGAGAAAAATTTTCCTTGCAATTTCATTGTGATTTCTACCAGAAGACAACCCGATGTCAATTGCTTTTAGATGTTCCATTTATACTTCGGATTATATGAAATGCTAAATAATATATTTAGCGATTAATCTGTATCGGTGCCTACTTTTTCTTGCTATTAACTATGATTGTAACTGAATGCGTTTGGCATGCTTTCCTGCTTCTAGGAAACGACGCTTTGATGAAGTCTTGCAACATGACTCGGAAGAGGTTGACAACTGAGTCTTAACGACCTTTTTCTTTGGCAGTCCTTCGAGTGGCTCACCCATTTACAGTTCTGCTGCCTAGATCGCGTCCTTGACTGGCTGGGCTTCCGTACCAAGCTTGCCACCCTTCTGTGATCCAAACCACGAAAGGACGCACACATGAGCTTGAACGACGACCACCTGCGCCTCCTGTCCGACGCTGAGCGCGAGGCCATGGAAGCCGATGAAAACGACTACGACCCCGAGGAAGACAACGCTGCAGCACTGGCTGCCCTGGGGCGCGGACCCCTCGATGCGGAAGAGGAAGAGGAAGAGGAGGGCGACGACGCAGACGCGGGCAAGGGCAAGCCCGAGACCAGCACTCCCACCGAACCCACTGAAACCACCGCTGCGCCCGCTGCAGCGCCTGCAGCCGCTCCTGCTGCAGCGCCCGCAGAACCCACCGATGCCACGCAGCCGACCGACGCGCCGGCTCCGAATCCGCAGGCTGCCCCGCAGGCCGGCGGCTACCGCGCAGAACTGCCAGCCGACTACGACGCCCAGGTGAAGGCCAACAAGGACGCCGTGGCTGCCGCCCGCGCCAAGTTCAACGAGGGCGAGCTGGAGCAGGCCGAGCTGGACGCGGAGCTGGACCGCCTGCAGGACGAGCGCGACCAGTTGCGCGACATGAGGACGCGGGCCACGGTATCGGCCGAGATGCAGCAGCAGTCGGTGCAGCAGGCCTGGAACAACACCATCAACACCTTCTTCGAGGAAGCGGCCCAGAGCGCAGAACTGGGCATCGTGGACTACCGCAAGGACGCGGCCAAGCAGGCGGACCTGGACGCGATGGTGCGCGCCCTGGGCGCGGCGCCGGGCAACGAGCACAAGCCCATGCGCTGGTTTCTGGAAGAAGGGCATCGCCGCGTGGTGGCCCTGCATGGCATTGCCACGACAAAAAAGCCGGCGGACGTGCGGCGCAAGCCTGACGCCTCGGCCGTGGTCACCAATCTGGCCGACGTGCCTGGCGGCGCGGGCGATGCCGACCCCGTGTGCGACGAGTTCGCCGAGCTGGACAAGCTCACCGGCCTGGACTACGAGCGCGCACTGGGCCGCCTGTCTGAAGACAAGCGCGCGCAGTACCTGCGTTCGCTGTGAAGGAGCCCATGGCACAGACAACTGCATCGGCGCCCGACATGCGCCGCATCTTCATGGAGCTGCGCACGGGCGATGTGCTGGAGGTGGGCGGTGTGCGCATCCAGCTGGAATACAAGAAGGGGCAGGCCGCACGCATGGTGATCGCGGCGGCGCCGGAAACCTGCGTTCGCAAGATCGCGGCGTCCTCGCGGCCCGTACCAAGCCTGCCATCTTGAGGGCTGAACCATTTTTCAACCGGGGCGCTGGAGTGCTCGCTACCACACAGGAGCACTCCTATGGGCAAAACAGTGGTGGGCGTGAACAGCCCCCGCGCGGTCAAGCGCTTTTCCGGCGACCTGGCTCTCGATGTCTCTCAAGCCTCGTACTTCGGCAAGCGCTTCGCGGCCGTGGGCCAGGGCGCCAAGACGCCAATCCAACTGCTGACGGATCTGGAATCCGAAGCCGGTGACCTGGTCAGCTATGACCTGCTGGCCGAGCTGCGCATGGCGCCCGTCGAGGGCGACGATGTGCTGGAGGGCAAGGAAGAAGGGCAGCGTTTCTACACCGATGAGCTGTACATCGACCAGGCGCGTGGCGGCGTCAACACGGGCGGCCGCATGTCGCGCAAGCGCACGCTGCACGATCTGCGCATGCGCGCCAAGCAGCAGCAGGCCAACTGGTGGGGCCGCTTCCAGGACGAACTGACTTTCACCTACCTGTCGGGCTCGCGCGGCGTCAATGCCAACTTCATCCTGCCGCTGGGCTACCAGGGCCGTGCCAAGAACCCGCTGACGGCGCCTACGCCCAACCAGCACCTGTTCGGCGGCGATGCCACGGCGGTGGCCAACCTGGATGCCACCGACAAGATGTCGCTGGCCGTGGTGGACCGTGCCCGCGTGCGCGCAGACAGCCAGGGCGGCGGCGCCACCAACATCCCCGTCATGCAGCCCTGCGTGGTCGATGGCGAGGAAGTGTTCGTCATGGTCATGCACACCTTCCAGGAAGACGACCTGCGCAAGGAAACCGGCACGGGCGGCTGGCTGGAGCTGCAAAAGGCCGCGGCTGCGGCCGTGGGCTTCAAGTCGCCGCTGTTCAAGAGCGCGCTGGGCATGTACCGCAACGTGGTGCTGCACTCGCACCGCAACGTGATCCGCCACAACACCCACGGTGCCACGGGCGACCTGGAGACGGCGCGCGCGCTGTTCATGGGTGCGCAGGCCGGCGTGATGGCGTTTGGCTCGCCGGGCACGGGCATGCGCTACGGCTGGCACGAGGAAACCCGCGACAACGGCAACCAGGTCGTGATCACCACGTCGTCCATCTTCGGCGTCAAGAAGTCGGTCTTCGAGATCGAGGGCGAGAAGCAGGACCACGGCGTCTACGGCATCGACACGGCCGCTGCGTCGCGCTGATCCCCACCGAACGAAAGGAGTCATTCATGGCTTTCAAGCAACTCAGTGCCGTGGCCGCAGGCCATCAGGCCCCCATCACCCCCGGCGGCTCCGAACTGGTGCGCTCGCGCTTCGGCCAGCCCCTGGCCGTGGCAGACCACGCAGTCGGCGCCCGTGGCGTCATCGGCATCCTGCCCGCCGGCACGCTGCCCGTGTCCCTGTTCATCCGCGTGCCGGCCGCCCTGGGCGCGGGCTTCAAGGCCTCCATTGGCCTGGCGGATGCGGCCGGCGACATCAGCACGGCGGCCGACGACGGCGGCGGTGCCTGGGTGACAGACAACGACGCGGGCGCGGCCGGCGGCTATGTGCACCTGGTGCCCGCAGCCTTTGCCAAGCTGGTGCCCAAGGACGAAGACCGCCGCATCGTCCTCAAGGTCACAGGCGCGGGCACGGCCGCAGGCCTCTTCGCCCTGGACCTGATCTACACGAACGCCTGACAGCGTGTGCGCGCCCCGCAAGGGGCTTTTCCCCGGTGGCATCCGCTGCCGGGGCTTTTTGAACCCCGGAGAACCATCACCATGAAGCTGTTCACTTCGCTGCCCGCACGCAAGGACGGAACCCTGATCGTGCGCCTCAAGGGTGCCACCTATGTCTTCAATGGCAAGCCGCTGGCCTGCGACGTTGAGGACGAGGCAGATGCCAAGCACCTGCTGGCCCGCAACTTCCAGACCGAGGAGGAGTTCGAGGCCGAGCAGAAATTCCTGCGCCTGTCTGCCGAGCGCGAAGCCCGCCGCGCAGCCCAGGACGGCAAGGCTCCATCCTCGCGCGGCACCTTCTCGCCCGGCGTGGGCCCGGACGATGACGACGACCTGGACGGCGGTACGGGCATGCCCCAGGAATCCGACTCGGCCCCCACCGGCCGCGTGCGCAAGGCCTCGCGCGCTTCCAACGTGACCGGCTGATCGCACCATGGCCAGCTGGGAGAACTGGATGCCTGAGCTGGTACTGGCTGCCCCCAAGGCGCCGGTACCGCTCATTCACCTGGCGTTGAACCGCGCCGCGCGCACCTTTCTCAAGGCAACGCGCGCCTGGCAGGAATGGCTGGAGCCCACGGACGTGACTGGCGAGGCCTTCGCCGAATACACCTTCGAGCTGCCCCAGGGCGCAGAGCTGCTGCGCCTGGAGCGCGCCACGCTGGACGGCCGTCCGCTGGAAGTCGCCCAGAGCCGCGACCTGCCGGCCGACCCATGGCAGCACGAGTTGCGCGGCCGGGCCTACTTGGTCACGACCAACCTGCGCGAGTTCACGGTGCGCACCAGCAGTGCCGGCCGCCTGCAGGTCTACGCCTCGCTGATGCCGTCCCTGCGCGGCAACAGCGTGCCCGACGAGGTGGCCTCGCTCTACCATGAGGCGATCCGCGAGGGCGCCAAGGCCGAGCTGCTGGCCACCGAGGGCACGGACTACTACAAGCCCGACCAGGCCGGCGTGGCCCTGGCGTTCTTCCAGCGCGCCATGGATGACGCCACGGCCGACGTGTGGCGCTCCAACACCAGCCGCGGCTCGCGGGGGAGGGCGTCATGGCTCTGACGGTGGCCCAGTTGCTGGACGATGCAGCGCGCGACCTGCAGGACAAGGGGCACATCCGCTGGACGCGCCAGGACCTGCTGGACTGGTTCAACGCCGCGCAGCGTGCCTTTGCCGAGCAGCGGCCCGACCAGATGGCCCAGCCGCGCGACCTGGTGCTGGCCGCCGGCTGGCGGCAGGAGCTGCCGGCCGACGTGCTCACGTTGATCGACATCACGAACAACGCCAACGCCACGCAGCGGCGCATCACCAAGACCGACCTGTGGGTGCTGGACGCCGTGGCCGGCGCCTGGCGCTCTGGCTCCCCCGGCCGCGAGGTGCAGCACTACATGCACGACCTGGGCACGCCCCAGGAATTCCTGGTCTATCCGCCCGTGGCCGCTGGCACCAAGGTGCGCGCCATGGTGGGTGTCGCGGCTGTGGACCTGGCCGACGAGAGCGGAACGCCCAGCGTGCCCGAGCGCTGGATGGACGCCCTGCGGCACTTCGTGTTGTTCCGTGCCTGGTCCATCGACGCCGAGTTCGGCGGCAACGCCACCATCGCGGCGGCGCACCGTGCCCTCTACAACGAGGCGCTGGGCATTCAGGCCCAGGCAGCAGCAACGACGGCCGTGGCGCAGAAGTAAGCGCAAGAAATCCCCGGTGGTGACCAAGCCTGCCTATACTGCGGGCAATTTCCACTGGGGCGCTGGAGTGCTCGGAACCATAGGAGCCGACATGGCTGGTTTCTCGACCTCCCTCGCCAACGCGATCATCAGCGCCACGCTGCGCAAGCAGGCCTTTCCGGCCATCCGCAACACCTTCTTCGCCCTGTTCACGGCGGACCCCACCGACGCCTTCACTGCCGGCACCGAGGTGGCTGCACCGTGGTACCAGCGCGTGCCCACGGGCGCCTTTGCCGCGCCCAACAACGGCGCCACCTACAACGCCGTGCGCGCGGAGTTTCCGCCCGTCACGGGCGCCCAGGTCACGGTCACGCACATCGGAATCATGGAAGGTGACTCGGCCACCGATGGCACGGCCACACTCATGTATTCCGAGCCGCTGCCCACGCCGCGCACGCTGCAGATCAATGACGTGTTCCTGGTGGACAGCCAGGCCCTGACGGGCGACTTCACGCTGCAGCTGCTGTAAGCCATGAACCGGGGAGCACTCAATGGCTTTGCGCTGAACGGGCGGGCCTCCGATCCCGTGGTGCGCATCCGCGTGGACGCCAAGGGCTATGCCCGCGTCCGCGTGGGCGGGAGAGTGCTCGCCTATGCCGTGGTCCACTCGGCACCAGCTGCTGCGCTGACCGGCCCGCTGGGCCGCGTGCACGCCAAGCTCTCGGCCGATTCCGTGGCGCGCGCAGCTGTCGAGGGCGTGCTGGGCCGGGTCCATGTGCGCAGCCTGCTGGCAGCCACGGGTCGCGCCATCATCAAGGTCACGCTGCCGCCCGTGCGCGGGCGTGTGGCCGTCCAGGCCCGGGCCAGCGCCACGGTCAACGCCCATGTGCAGGCACGCATTGGGGTGGACGCGACCGCGCGTGCCAGCTTCAAGCCCCAGGCGATCCTGCTGCGCCGCAGCCCCGTGCAATCCACGCCCACCGCCCGTGGCACAGCCGATGGCCGCATCTACGTGCGCCGCTGGCTGCGTTCGCCCGTGGACGGCAAGGGCCAGGCCTTTGTCGTCACGCAGGGGAGGGTCGAGGCGCGTCTGGCCGCGCTGGTCCAGGCCAAGGCTGCGATCACGGCCCGTGGGCAGCGCCTGGTGCGCGCGCCGCTGCAGGCCCAGGGCGTGGCCTTCATCGACATCGATCCCGCCGTGCACAAGCGCCTGCCCTTCGATGAGCAGGCGCCCGAATCCCGCACCTTCCTCGTGCCCGCAGGAATGACCACCTTCTACGTCACCGACCAGGGGCAAAGCATGTTCCGCACTTCCCCCATGCAGCCTGCAGACACGCAGGACTACGACATCGAGTTCGCCGACTGGTTTCCGCCCGGCGACGAGATTGTTTCCGTGCAGCTCAAGGTGCAGCCGGCCATGCCCATGCCGCCGTCCTTTGCCTTCGTGGGCCAGCGCGTGAAGGTCTGGATCTACGCGGGCGGCCTGAGCGGCCAGAAGTACCAGATCAGCGTGGCCGCCACGACCAACGACGGCCGCACCAAGGAGGTGGAGCTGATCGTGCCCATCAAGGAAAAATAGAAATGCCGCAGCTGTTCCTGAACAACTTCCAAACCCAGTTCATTGCCGACGTGCGCGCGGCGCCGCAGACAGGCGCCCCGGCCAGCGAGCTGGACTATGGCGTGCTGCGCGTGTCCGATGGCGCGGCCGGCACGCTGCTGAATCCTCCCGCCGGCGGCTGGTACGTGCTCACGGCCTACAAGCGCAGCGGATCGCTCGAAACCGATTACGAGATCCTGCGCGTTACCGCCGTGGACAACTCGGTGATCGGCGAGTGCCGCCTGACGGTGCTGCGCGGCCAAGAGGGCACGGCGCCCCGGGCCTACAACTCGGGCGACCTGCTGGAGATGCGCATGACGGCCGGGGGTATGCGCGAGGTGGTGCAGACCACGGATGAGCGCATGTCGAATCCGCGTGCACCGACCGGCGCGGCCGGTGGCGTGCTGGCCGGCCAGTTCCCCAACCCTGAGTTTGCCCAGCCCATGGCTTTGGCGGCGGACCTGCTGGGTAAGGTGGACAAGGTGCCAGGCAAGGGCCTGAGTGCCAACGATTTCAGCGACGAGGCAGCGGCAAAGCTCAGTGGCGTGGCGACGGGTGCCACCAAGAACGCGACCGACGCGCAACTGCGGGACCGCAGCACGCACACGGGTGAGCAGGCGATTGCTTCCATCACGGGCTTGCAGACGGCGTTGAACGCAAAGCAAAACAGCAGCACGCTGAAAAGTGATGTCGCATCAGCGTTGAATGCCTCGCCCCAGAAAAGCGTAGTAGACGAGGCAGATGCCTTTTGGTTGGAAGACAGCACTCTGTCTTGGTCGTGGAAAAGAATATCCTGGGCGAATATAAAGAATTCACTCGCTAGCGTATTCATGGCCAGAAGGAGCCTCGGCGGTACTGCTGATAAAAGCCGGCTCATGTCCGATGCAGGAATAGGTACGTTCGATGCCTATGCCAGCGTTACGGGATCAGGGGCTGACTGGCCCCCGTCACCCACGGAAATTGTTTGGTGGAATGTTTTGAGTTACGGGGTTTTTGGGCGTGTCACGCAATTTGCAGCCCAGGCATTCAATACATCACTTGGCCAGCTTTGGGCGAGAAACAAACATGATCTGAGTTGGTCGGATTGGTATCGAATTATCACTACGAAGGCGACTAGTGGATTCATCTCCCATGATGGCGGCCCCATAGGCTATGGGCCAGGCTCGGGTGCCACCGTTGTGCAGGCAGGTAACAAATCCAGCGCTGTTTATATTAATAAAGTCACTGGGAAGATCACGACACACAACCAGAGCCTTCCTGCTGGTCAAGGTGTCTATTTTGTGGTCTATAACGACTTTGTCACTTCAGATGATGTTGTTCACGTTACTTTGAATAACTACGGAAATATTAATGGATTGAACTACAACGTATGGGGTACTGCTTCTTCCTCAAACGGTGTGTTTTTTGTGTGTTTGAGAAATATTTCTAGTGCGGCTTTGGCGGAATCGGTTGTACTTAATTTTGTTGTTCACAAGGGTTCTTCAATATGAACAAAGTTAAATTAATTGTCTATAAAAACAAAGTCGCTATCGAGGTCACTTGGTTCAATGAAGATGATTCGATACACAAGTGCCGTATCTATGCCAACAGCCAAATGCAGGAGTTGAGGGCCGACCTGGGGGCTGTGTCAGCAGAGCATGAAAAGACCATTGCCGAAGTCGCTGAGGCCCATCTGCCAACTCCTGGCGAAACGCTGCCCGTGCCCCTGACCATCACCCGAGCCCAGGGCAAGGCGGCGCTGATCCAGGCCGGCCTGTGGCCGCAGGTGCTGGCTTTCGTGGCCGGCATCGAAGATCCCAACGAGAAGCTGCTGGCCGAGGTCGCGCTGAACGACACGGTGAACTGGGAGCGCAGCAGCCCCTTCCTCGCGCGTGTGGCCGTGGCGCTGGGCCTGAGCGAGCAGCAGCTCGATGAGCTGTTCATCGCGGCGGCGGCCATCGTGCTGTAGCGGCCTGTCCGAGCTGGTGCCAAGCCTGCCACGGTAGCAGGCCATGACCACCTACAAGCTGTCCGCATTCCCGGGCGAGGCGCCCAGCGTGTCCGACCGCGCGCTGGGCGCGAACTTCGCCCGGGAGCACTTCAACCTCTTTCTGCCCAGCGCCGAGTTCTGGCCGCTGGCCACCGACCGGCGCCACTCGGCATGCCTGGCCGGCACCCGCACGCTGCACCGCTTCGCGCGCGATGCCAGCGGCGCCGTGGTGCAGAACCCGGCCGCGCCCATCCGCTCCTGGGTGCAGGAGCTGTCCCTGGTCAAGGGCCAGATCAACGACGAGGCCACCGAGCGCACCTACCAGACCACCAACGACGGCAGCGCGGCGCCGCGTGCGCTGGACGTGCGCGGAAACGACCGGCTGCTGGGCGTGGTGCGCCCGGTCAAGCCCACGGTCACGCTGCAGGTGGTGGACGAGTTCACGACCGAGGAGGCCAAGACCTGGCTGTATGGCGAATTCGCCGAGCTGGTGCGCGCGGACCTGCTGGCCACGGTGATCCAGCACGAGGGCCACCAGGAGGCGATCCGCTGGGATGCCAATGGCAAGGCCTACGCCGGCGCCACGTCCAACTACGGGCTGTCCCTGTCTACCGCCGTAGGCGCTGGCGCCTTGGCTGGCAACCTCTACGCCGTGGTCACGGCGGCCCGTGCGGCTGCGTGCGAGATGGACACTACACGCCTGGGTGCCGTCAAGACAGCCAGCGGCTGGGCCATCCCTTTGGCCGCCATGCCCTTCAGTTACCCGTTCCGCCGGCCCGCTCTGGTGGAGGCGCTGCAGCAGCATGAGTTTCCGGACACGGCCGGCGAGCGCTCCGGTGAAACCGTGCTCACGGCCGACCATGCCGCCAAGCTGGCCGACTTGGTGGAGGAGGCCGTGGCCCCGGGCACCAAGTGCGCCAACTGGCGCAGCGAACTGGACAAGCTGGTGAAGGAGTTCGCCGACCTGGGCCTGGCCAAGGCCTGGGCCACGCCCGGCGCTGCGCCCGTGAAGCCCAGCGAGCCCAAGGCCGCGCAGTACTACTTCGACTCCGACAACAACGCCATCGAGCACGCCGACTGGGTGCAGTACCGGCGCGACCTGGAGGCCTACTACAAGTCCCTGGACACCTACACGGAAGGCAAGACCGCTGCCACCTCGCAGGCGGCCAGCCTGAACGCCCGCATGGTGGAGATCCAGCAGCGCTGCAGCACGCTGGTGTCGAGCATCCAGACCCAGCTGGCCAGCCAGTACATCGCGGCCACGGGCGATACGGCCGTGATCGGCACCTGGCTGGACCAGCTGGGCGGCGTGGCCGACCTGGCGGGCAAGACCGTGGAGCGCGTGGTGGACTCGCGCTTTTACGTCGTGGCCTTTGTGACCGACTGGGGCGAGGAGTCCGAG
This sequence comes from Delftia sp. CH05, assembly GCF_009827015.1. Taxonomy (NCBI): domain Bacteria; kingdom Pseudomonadati; phylum Pseudomonadota; class Betaproteobacteria; order Burkholderiales; family Comamonadaceae; genus Delftia; species Delftia sp. CH05. The sequence goes on from NZ_WUMG01000017.1 coordinate 85,655, forward strand.
CCGTCGCCCATCTCCGACATGCTGGAGGTGGACCAGAACGACACCGTGACCATCCAGCGGCCCCAGGCCATGACGGGCGAGCAGCATGCCGCGCGCCACGTCGTGAAGTGGCGCATCTACCGCAGCAACGCCTCGGCCGCGGCGGCGGCCTGGCAGCTGGTGCAGGAGCTGCAGATCTCCGTGGCCAGCTTCCTCGATGACAAGAAGGGCGAGGAGCTGGACAGCCTGCAGCCGCAGTTCACCTGGGCCGCGCCCCCGTACCGCATGGACAGCCAGTACGAGGGCGACAACAAGCCCAGCGTGGGCGCCAACCCCTACCTGCGCGGGCTCACGGGCATGCCCAACGGCATCATGGCCGGCTTCATCGACAACACCGTGGCGTTCTGCGAGCCCTATGTGCCCTACGCCTGGCCCGTGGACTACCAGGTCACGACCGAGTGGCCCATCGTGGGCATGGCCGTGTTCGACCAGACGCTGTTCGTGGGCACGGCCGGCAATCCGTACTTCGTGACGGGCGCGCACTCGGCGCAGATGTCGGCCATCAAGCTCGACAGCAACCAGTCCTGCAGCGCGCGCCGCTCCATCGTGCCCGTGCAGGGCGGCGTGCTCTATGCCTCGCCCGATGGCCTGTGCCTGGCCAGCCCGGGCGGCGTGCAGGTGGTGACGCGGCAGCTGATCGCGCGCCAGGACTGGCAGCGCATGCAGCCGGCCAGCATGTTCGCGGCCGAGCACGAGGGCGTCTACTACCTGTTCTACGCCGGGGCCGGTGGCGGCTGCCTGGCGTTCAGCGCGCAGGACGGGGCCAAGCTCGGCCATACCGACCTGGGCGGCGCCACAGTGACGGCGGTTTGGGTGGACCGCTTCAACGACCTCATGTACGTGGCGCGCGGCCAGGACATCCTGGAATGCTTCACGGGCGAGGCGCTGCGCACGGCGCGCTGGCGCACAGGCCTGGCCACCCAGGGCCAGCAGCTGCCGCTGGCCTGGGCCAAGGTCTACGGCCTGCAGGACGTCCAGCACCCGATCACCCTGCGCCTGTGGGGCGACGGCCAGCTGCAGCACACGGCCCAGTTCACCGACCTGCAGCCGCAGCGCCTGCCGCCCGGGCGCTGGCTGGAGCACCAGGTGGAGATCGAGGGCGCGGCCCGCGTCACCAGCGTGGTGCTGTGCTCGACCACGGAGGAGCTGCGCAGCGTATGACCAACCGCAAGAAGATCGACACGGGCGCGGCCCGCCTCCCGGCCCTGGCCCGGGTCAACGTCCAGGACAAGGCCCTGTCCAACTGGATGCAGGCCGTGACCGAGCACCTGGAAGTGCGCTCCGGCGCCCGGGGCAACGAGTTCGAGCGCGGCGTGACCCTGCGCGAGCTGCTGGACCTGCAGGGCTCGGTGCAGGGCGTCACCCAGCTGCTGGCCACCGACAAGACGCCGGGGGAGGGCGAGATCGTCATCGACCTGGGCGGCGGGCTGTCGGCCACCGTGGCCGTGGAGCGCTTCGCCCAATCCATCATCGAATCGCGCCTGTTCAAGAGCCTGGCCAAGACCCTGGACGACCCCAGCCGCTTCGACCACCTGGCGCAGGAGATCCGCGACGAGCTGCTGCGCTCCATCGCCGACGAGGCCGCCAAGCGCGGCGCCGAGGTGCGCGAGCTGCAGACCGTGGTGCAGACCAACGAGCGCAGCCTGGCCATGGCCGTGCGCGAGGTCACGGCCAGCCTGCGCAACGCCAGCGCAGGCCTGCGCGCCACACAGGCGGCGTTCGCGGACGGCCAGCGGGCCATGGCCACCAACGTGCTGCAGCTGCAGGCGTCGCTGGGGAACTACTACCAGGACGGCAAGCCGGGCCGCGCCATGCTGGAGCAGGAGATGACGGTGCTGGCCGGCTACAGCGAGGGGCTGCGCGCGCAGTACACGCTCAAGGTGCAGGCCGGCGGGGCACTGGCCGGCTACGGCATTGCGGCCGAGGAGGTCAACGGCAAGACCTCCAGCGCCTTCATCATCATGGCCGACAAGTTCGCCATCGTCTCCCCCAGCTACAACGCCGGCCAGATGAGCACGCCGCGGCCCGAAGACGTGGTGTTCGGCGTCGATGGCGATGGCATCTACCTGCAGCGCAACGTCTATCTCAAGGGCAATATGCGCATCGACGGCCTGGGCAAGAAGCTCGTGGACGGGCTGCGCGGCTCGGTGCAGCTGGCGGCCAGCGGCAGCTTCTGGAGCGATGCCACCGCGCGCCAAGCCGTCTGGCAGGCCCTGGGCAACAGCGGCAGCGCGCCCAACACCAACCACCTGATCGTGGGCGATGCCGTGACCATCAGCAACGGCGCCGGCTTCACCCAGACCCGCCACTGGATGGGCACGGCCTGGCTGATCCCGGCGGCCATGCTCAATGGGGACCTGCTGGTGGACGGCACGGTAGCGGCGCGCAAGGTGGACACGCGCGGCCTCACCGTGCGCGACAACGCGGGCAACGTCATCCTGGACGCGAACGGCCTGGACGCGCAATGGCTGCGCAATCTCAAGGCCGCCCAGGTCAATGGCCTGGGGCCGCTGGCCACCAAGGACAAGGCCCGCATCGGCGACACCGTGGCGTTTCCGGACGGCACGACGCTGAACACCAGCGACTTCATCAACCGGCTGCAGCGCATCACGTCCAACAACATCGGCGTGTTCATGGACACGGCGGCCATTGGTACGGCCTATATCGGGCAGGCGGCCGTGGGCACGCTGCAAATCGCGGGCGGCTCGGTCACGTCCATGGCCAGCGGCGCAGGCGGCATGACCACGATCTACGGCGATAGAGAGGTTGAGCTGTGTTCGGCCTGGGTGAACAACGCCGCTGGCGGCTCCGGCGTGGTGGTCATCGCCCTGGTCAATGCCATGCCCGTGAACAGCAACGGCAGCCTGAGCCTCACCATATACCGGGGCGATATTGGCTTGCAGTACACCGGCACGTCGATGCCCAACGGCTACCGGACTTCGGCGCACAACAGCTGCTTCGACAGCAGCCCGCCGTCTGGCTGGACCTCCTACCGCCTCATGGCGCGGGCCGGCCCCGGCGAGACGGTCACGGTGTTTCTGTCCAACATCGTGGCCACGGGAGGACGCCGATGATCCACTTTATCCAGATCGACGGCGCCGGCCGCATCCTGCGCTCGGGCAGCGCGCCGTGCCGCCACCTCAAGGATCTGCCCGGAGCGAACGGCAGCTTTCGCCGCGTGCCGCATCCCGTGCCGGACCCGAACGGCTTCTATTGGGACGGTGGCCTGGTGGCTGTGCCGGCGGCGCCCAGCTCGTTCCACCGCTTCGACGTGGCCAGCAGGTCCTGGACCCTCGACCTGGCCCAGGCCTGGGCGGCCGTGCGTGCCCAGCGCGACGCGCGCCTGGCCGCCTGCGACTGGGTGACGCTGCGCGCACAGGAGACGGGCGACCCTGTGCCCGGCCGGTGGCTGGCCTACCGCCAGGCCCTGCGCGACATCACCGACCAGGCCGACCCGCTGGCCATTGTCTGGCCCACTCCGCCGGCCTGATGCGTGCCAAGCCTGCCACCGTGCTCGGCATGCCCCATTCCCTCGAATATGACCTCGACGCGGTGCTGCCCTTCATGCAGGGCCTGGTGCCGGGCTTGGCCCGCTCCCAGGACATGCGCGCCATTGGCCTGCGCCGTGGTGGCCAGCTGGTGGCTGGAGTGCTCTACGAAGGCTTTAACGGCCGCAACCTCTGGATGCACGTCGCGGCCGAGCCCGGCGCGCGCTGGCTCGTGCGCGACTACCTGCGTGCCTGCTTTGCCTATCCATTTTTGGTGTGCGGCGTGGAGCGCGTGAGCGGCTACGTGAACGAGAGCAACGCCTTGGCGCGGCGCTTCAACGAGCACCTGGGATTTCGTGAGGAGGCCCGGTTAAATGGAGCGGCGCCGGATGGCAGCGATGTCATCATAATGACTATGTGGAAGCAACAGTGTGCGTATCTGCACATATATGGACACACAGTGAGTGTCTAGGTTTTCTGAAGATTCTTGGATTTTATGGATTGCCAAATTGAATATGGGTTCGCTGGTTTTGTCAGGTGAGCATCAAAGCCCATTTCTGTTGTTCTTTCTCTTTCTTTCTTTTCGCCCCATCCAGTCAAAGCGATTAATTGGATGTTAGAGAATTTTCTATTGCTGCGGATTGTTCTGGCAACTTCGTAACCGTCCATATTGGGCATACCAAGATCTAACAGCACTACGTTGAATTCCCTTATTTCAAGTATATTAAGCGCGTCTACGCCGCTATAGCAGGTTTCCGTTTTCGCCCCATGTGTCTGCAAAAGCATTGACATTGACATTGCTGCATCATGGTTGTCGTCAACCACAAGAATTTTTAGGCCTGTGAAAGCCTTTGCGGGCATTGACTGGACTGTTGAGGAAGTTGGCGCGGATATGTTTGCAAGCGGAAGCAGAACGGTGAATGTTGTTCCTTTATTCAATCCTTGACTAAACGCGGAGATGGAGCCATTATGCTTTTCCACTAATCGTTTGGCTAAATTTAGCCCTATTCCCAGACCACTTGTACTGCCTCCGGGACTTGCGACTTGACTGAATAAGTTGAATATTTTTTGAAAATTATCTTCTTGCAGACCAATACCGGTATCTGTTATTTGAACAATAACTTCAGAATCTATGACTTTAACAACTGCATCAATATTTCCCCCAGTAGGAGTAAATTTGCAAGCATTATTGATTATGTTTGTAAACACCTGCGCCAAGCGTACGCTATCACCATATATCGGAATAGATGTATCTTCCATGTGAAGGCTAAATGCATGGTTCTTTTTATCTATCTCAGGCTTGCAAGTTTCGTAGGCGGAATGTAGTATATTTTTTATGTCCGCAAGTTCCGGCTTTATGGTAACTAGCCCTCTATTTATTCGCATGACGTCTAGCAGCTCATCTACAAGCCGAGTCATATGCTTAGTTTGCCGAAACATCATTTCAAAAATGCGAGCTTGCTTTGAATTGTGTTCGCTTCTTGTTAATAACTGAAGACCAGCGCTTATTGGCGCAAGCGGGTTTCTTAGCTCATGGGCTAGCGTAGCAAGAAAAATATCCTTTCGTTCGTTCGCTTCTCTTAAGTATTTTTCGGCGCGTGCACGTTCAACAGCATCCCAACTACGGGAGGCTATTTCTCTAAGGAGTACCTGTTCACGCTCGCTCCATTTTCGCGGAGAGGTTTGTTGGGCAAAGAAAGAGCCAACCCATGATCCTTGCTTCATCAACGGTGCAGTGAGGCAAGCACGAACACCCCCTATTGCGTCGAAAGCTGTGCGTGAAAGCTGTGTGCGCGGGTCTGTGTCAACGTCGTCTATTACAACATTATTGCCGAGACGATAAAGGGAAATTAAGTCTTCCCCAAAATCTGCGCACTGATGTCGTCCAAGCGCATTGGCCATAACGCCGTCGGTCCAGCATGTTGTAATATCCAGATATTTCCCGCAAGTTGAAACCTCGGCAAAGCCGCATCGTCCTACTCCAAGCATAAGCCCCATGCTCTCGGAAGCCCGGGCCATTATTGATTTATCATCGCTTAGAGCGCGGAGGTCATCGGTTAGCCATAGGGAGAAAGTACGTATTTCTTGATAGCTTCGTATATTGGCGTCGAGATTGCGTCGGAGTGAAATATCTTTCATTGAAACCATAATCCTAGGCTTATTGCTGTTGGATAATAGTCGGGTAACTAAAACTTCAAGAAAAACGGAAATAGATTTGGCGTCCTTTTCAATTCTTTTGGCGGTGCCGCTGGTAAGAACCTCGTCGAATACATCGTACCAAATCTCGTCGCTATTTGGAAAGGATTGTCTAAGCGTTTTGCCGATTGCAACGGTATTGCCCAAAAGTTGAATAGCGTTTTTATTTGCAATAATGTAGCGCCAATCTCTTTCGGAATTTGACCCCGCGTCAATACGTTCCAGAACGACAATGCAGTCATCGGTACATTCTACAATCTCACGAAGTAGATCTAGCTCTTCGAGTGCGTTTGGGTTTTTTTTGTTGTCGCTGGAAAGGCTTTGGGGCTGCATTAGAAAATCGATTCTTTTGTAGAATTAAGATCCGGAATAAAAAAATTTTGCCACTTTCTGCTTTCACGGAAAGTATTGCACTATTGATAACATAAAAGGTCAGTAAATAGCGGAGTAAAAAGTTAATTCTTTTGTAGGCTATTGCCTACACTCTCCCGTGCCAAGCCTGCCACGCTGGGAGGCGAAGGAGTTTCCGATGGCACGTTGGCACAGAACTGAGTTTGAATTTTTGCCCTCTCTGGCATTTCGTCCACGAGGCGGGGGCTCAATGACGCTGGAAGGCGGCAAGGGTAGCAGCACGCCTGCCCCGGACCCGCGTCTGGTAGAAGCCCAGGTGAAAAACCTGGGCATCCAGGACGACATGATTCAGCAGATCATCGGCAACGCGAACGACATGGCGCCGCTGCAGAAGGAGCAGACGCAGTTCGCGCTGGACACGTCCCGCACGGCCTGGGAGCAGTCTCAGGCCGACCGCGACTATGCGCTGGGGCGCCGCGACAAGCTGACGGGCCTGCAGGACACCATGATCGAGGATGCGCGCACCTTCGACACGGAGGGCAAGCGCGAGGAACTGGCCGGCCAGGCGGCTGCCGATGTCTCCAACGCCTACGAAAGCGCCAAGCGCACGCAGGGCGCAGAGATGGCCCGCATGGGCATCAACCCCGCTGATGGAAAATATGGTGCCGCGTCCAATGCGCTGGCCGCTGGTGAAGCGCTGGCCACAGCGACAGGCAAGAACTCGGCCCGAACCGCTGCGCGTGCAGAAGGGCGGGCGCTGACGGACCGGGCCTCGAATGCCTTGGCCGGCTATCCTGCCATGGGCATGCAGACGACGGCGGCCACGGCCGGCTACGGCGCCTCGGGCCAGAACATCGCCAACACCGGCCTGGCCGGCCTGAACTCCGGCTACGGGCAGGCGGCGGGCATGGCGGGGAGCGCCGGCAACAGCGCGGCCAACATGTGGGGCCAGCAGTCCCAGGCCTACCAGCAGTCGCAGGCCACCCAGGGGGCCGGGACGGGTGCCATCGTGGGCGCGGGCTTGTCTGCTGCGGCCATGTTCTTCTGATGCGGGCTGCAGACATTGCCGACAGCGTGGGCCAGGCGATTACCGGCCGGCGCGCTGCATTGCATTTCAGTGGGGGCAAAGACTCGCTGGCATGCCTGTATCTGCTGCGTCCTCTGGTGGAGCAGGGCCTGCCGGTCTACTGGCTTTCCACGGGCGACACCATCCCGGAAACACGCGCGGTCGTGGACCAAGTGCGCGCGTGGATTCCAGATCTGCGCACCGTGCAGACGGACGTGCTCGCCTGGAAAGCAGCCCATGGCATCCCGAGCGACGTGACCACGGCGCAATCGAGCTGGATCGGCCGCGCCTACGGCATGAGCGACACGCCCCTGGTGGGCCGCATGGACTGCTGCGTGGCCAACCTGATGCAGCCCATGCACCAGCGCATGCTGGCCGACGGCATCGAGGTGGTGATTCGCGGCACCAAGTTGGCCGACACCGGCCAGGTGCCGGCGCGCGGCCCAGGCGATGCCTACGAGGTTTTGCTGCCGCTGCTGCACTGGAGCCATGACCAGGTGTTCCAGTTTCTGCAGGACGTGGGCGCCCCGTGCAATGCCGTCTACGACACCTTCCGTGCCATCAGCGCGCCCGAATGCCTGCACTGCAGTGCATGGTGGGACGACGGCAAGGCCGCCTATCTCAAGCAGCTGCACCCCGACAAGGTGGGGCAGTACCGAGTGAATCTGCAGACCATTCGCGCCGAACTGGCGCGCCGGGTGCAGGAGTTGGACAGTGAATTGAAGGAGTGCGAACAATGAATTTGGGAAGTGGTTTCGCTGCAGGCCTGGCACAGGGCCAGCAATTTACGAGGGGCATTGCTGATGCCTATCGCGCCGGTCAGCAAATGAACGATGCGCGCGACCAGGCGGCGCAGAAAGAGGCGTTGAAGGGCATTGCCAGTGCCACAGCCGTGGAGTCCACGGGCTACACCGCCGACCAGGGCAAGGAACTGGAAGGCCTGGCCTCCAACGGCTACAAGATCGACTTTGATGGCGCGCAGAAGGCCTATGTCGCGCGCAACGATGCGGGCGACACCAAGACCATCGCCATGCAGGGGGTGACCGACTTCATGGGCGAGCGCTCGGCGGGGTCGATGAGCCGCGAGCAGCAGGACAGCACGCGCATGCTGGCCATGGCCGACGTGGTCGGCCGCACGGACCCCGAGCGCGGCCTGCAGATGCGTCAGCAGTTCCGCCAGGGCCAGCACGCTGAAAAGCGCCAGGCGCGCGAGGAAAAGCAGTGGGCCAGAGAGGATGGCATCGAGGCCCTGGACAAGGAGCTGGGCCAGGCCTTCGAGTCCTCGCTGATAGGAGAGGACGGCAAGCGCCGAGCCCCCACGGCCACGGACTACCTGCAGTCCAACCAGCAGCGTGCGTTCAAGCTGGCCCAGGGCGGCTACATGGCCGAAGCGGAAAAGGCGTTCAAGGACAATCTTTCGACCGCCCACATCAAGATCCAGATGGACGCGGCCGAGCGCAAACAGGCGCTCGGCCCCGCGATGGCCGCATTGGGCAGCGGGGACTATGGCGCCGTCGCCGAGTTCTACAACCGCTTCGTGCCCAGCGGCGCGAAGGTCACGGGCATCGAGGCGGACAAGGACGGCGGCCTCGTGATGAACCGCACGGGCATCGATGGCAAGCCCTTGGCGCCGCTGCGTGCCAAGGACCAGCGCGAGGCTATGGCCATGCTCCAGTCCCTGGAGAACCCCGGCGCTCTCTACCAATACAGCCAGGACGAGTTCCGCAATCAGCTGCAGTTGAAGGCCGACAAGCGGGCCGATCAGGCCAGCCGCATCGCAGCCGGGGCTGATGCACGCGCTGCAGCAGCACACAAGCTCACCATGCAGGAGAAAGCCGAGAATCTCAAACAGAAGCGAGAGTTGCCCAGCATCCGCGAGGCACTGGCAAGGGAGGCAGACCCATCCATCTCGGAAGCCAAGATCCGGGGTGTGCGCGCGGGCATCGTGCCGGCACCAGGGGCTGACAAAGCCAAGGCCAAGTACGACTACGACCCTGTGAAGGTGCAAAAGGCATTTGGGGAAACCATCTCCGCCCGGTATGCGGGAGAGAAGGACACCGTGAAGCGCGATATGGACAAGGAGCGGCGCTTCCAGGAGTTCATGGCCGACAACCCGAATATTCGGGACGTGGACGAGGGGCTGGTGAAGTTCAACGCTGTTGACGTGAAGCGCACGAGGAGCGAGAAGGCGGGACGTGCCTCGGCCGTGCAGGCCGCCATGACGCCGGAAGCAATTGCTGCGACAGCTAAGAAACACAGCATGTCTGAAGATCAGGTGCGCGACATGCTGCGCTCAAAAGGCCTCATCAAGTAGGCGTGTCTGGGGGGCGTACCAAGCCTGACAGCCTCGACGGTGTTCCATCCGCGAGGTAATGCATGCCCCAGACCCCAAAAAGCACCACCGATGGCGGTGTTGACCTGTTCGAGATTGCCGGTATCGATCCCAGGCCGAAGAAGGAAGCCCAGGCCCCTGCCGGTGACGTGGACCTGTTCGAGTTGGGCGGCATCTCCATCGATGTGCCCAAGCCCAAGCCGCAGGGCATAGGCGGCTATGTGGCAGATGCTGTCACCGACGTGTTCAAACGCGCGGGCGCCGCCGCCCTCTCTGGCGTGGCTGCCGTGCCCGAGGCTGCACAGTCGGGCATTCGCGCCACAGTGCGCAGCGGCGCCGGTGGCGACCCTGCCACTGTCATGCCCGGCGGCGCCTTCATCCCAGGCATTGACACAGACGAGGCCATCAACGGCCCCATGACGCAGCAGCAGCGCGACCGCCGTGAGTTGCAGGCCGAGCGCGCGGCCGTGGGCGTGCGCCTGCCGGGCGCCGAGACGCTGGCCCGTGCCGGCCGCGATGCGCAGAAGGCCATCAACGACACGACCAGCCAGGCCACGCAGGACGCTGTGGCCAACTCCCAGATCACGGGCAACCTGCTCAAGGGCGAGATCGACTTCGGCAAGGACCCGTCCGTGCGCGGCTTCCTGATGCAGGGCGCAGACGTGTTCGGTTCGATGTTCCCCGTGGTGGCCACGGCGCTGGCCACGCGCAGCCCGGGCGCAGCCGGCGCGGTGGGCGGCGCCATGGCAGCGGGCGAGGGCGTGGAGAACGCGCGGGAGTTCATCGCCAAGCAGTCGCACGAGCAGCTGCTGGACACCAGCCCACTGTACCGCCGCATGATCGATGCCGGCGCGGCGCCCGACGAGGCACGCCGCATCACCAGCGCCAAGGCCGAGGACGCCTCGGCGCTGCTGCAGGGCGCCGTGGCCACGTTCGGCGACCGCTTCACCGGCAAGCTGGTGACGGGCGGGCTCGACCCTCTGCTGGCCCGCGTGGCCGGCCGCTCGGTGCTGGGCAAGACAGCGGCCGGTGCTGGCATCTCGGGGCTGGAAGAGGGCACGCAGGAGCTGGCCGAAGGCGTGGCCTCGGACCTGGGCACCAAGAGCGTTGCCCACGGCAAAGAAATCGGCGAGGACTCGGCCGCCAACTTCGTGCTTGGCGCGCTGGGCGGATCTGCACCAGGTGCTGCCCGGGGCGTGGTGGCCGGCGTGAAGGATCGTAGGGGCGGCCAGGCGGATGCTGGCGGGCGCAACACGGTCATCGACGTGACCTACAAGGATGCCGAAGGCAACACGGTCACGGACGTGGCCACGACCGCAGATGCTGGCCAGAGCGACGGCGCTGCAGCTGCGTCTGCTCCGGCACCGGCACCGGCGCCGGCACAGACGGAGCAGCACGCCGAGCAGCAGCGCGTGCAGCAGCCCGATGGCACGCCCGAATCCATGGACAGCACCACGGCTGCCACGCGCCTGGCCGAGCTGGAGGTGATCGACAGCACCACGGGCCTGAACCCGGTGCAGCAGGAGGAGCGTGCAGCACTGGCCCAGCGCCTGGAGCAGGATGCTGCGCGCGAGGCCGAGCTGGAAGCCCTGGGCGATGAGCCCCAGGCCGTGGCCGCCGAAGCTGCTGCGGCCGAACAGGCCCCGGCGTTTGATCCTGGTGCAGTGCGGTCCAAGACCTGGCCCCAGTTCGTGCACGAGCGCGGCGAGAAGGTGGCCACCCTGCGCCGGGGCACGCCCATCTGGGACCAGCTGCAGCACGAATGGGCCGCAGTGAAGACACGCCGCGCCGGCGCCAACCCCGAGGGCACGGGCGCCGCCGGCACGCCCGTGCAGGAGATCCAGAACCGCGACCGCAGCCGGCCGGCCAGCGTGGTGCAGATGCAGGGCATGGCCCAGAACCCCGACTACCTGCGGCTGGGCGTCTCGCGCAGCCCCGAATCTGGCGCGCCCATGGTGTTCGCCGTGGGCGACCAGGCCGACGCCGTGCAGGCGCTGGGCCGGGCCGACGTGGCCGTGATGAGCGATGGCCAGCGCGTGCCGTTCCGCTACGGCGTGATGGAGGCGGCCGACGTGCAGCCGTCCAACTTCGCGGACGGCGCCGTCAATCCGCTGTTCGACGCAGCGCACCCGGGCACGGTCAAGGCCTTGAACAACGGCCGCGTGGCAGGCCTGCGCGCTGCCTACGAGCGCGGCACTGCCGACGCCTACCGGCAGGAGCTGGCCGCCGACAGCGACATGCACGGCATCGATCCTGTCTCCATTGGGAACATGCAAGCCCCTGTGCTGGTGCGCCTGTATTCCGAGAAGGACAACCAGATCAACATGGGCGCCAAGAGCCAGAGCCAGGCCCTGGGCCTGTCCGCCACGGAGCAGGCCGCCACGGACGCCGCCCTGGTGGACGGCGGCGTGCTGGATGTGTTCGACAGCGGCGCCCTGGACAGTGCGGCAAACCGGGACTTTGCCCGCGCGTTCATCGGCAAGCTGCAGGAGCAGGGCCAGGACGTGGCCGGCATGATGGATGCGAGCGGCGCGCTCTCACCGGCCGGCGTCACCCGCCTGCAGGCGGCTCTGGTGCACAAGGCCTACGGCGATGGTGACCTTGTTGAATCGCTGTTCGGCTCCACCGACAACGACATCCGCGCCATCGGCGAATCCCTCAAAACCGTAGCTGGAGAGTGGGCCAACCTGCGCCTTGCGGCCGAGCGCGGCGCCATCAACGCCGAGGTGGACGTGACCGAGAACCTGCTGCAGGCCATCCGCCTTGTGCAGAAGGCCCGGCGCGAGCGCGCGGCCCTGCACGATGCCGTGCAGCAGGTGGACATGCTGACGGGCGACGTGCCCGATGCCCTGACGGTGGGCGTGCTGCGCCTGCTGTACAGCGGCCACTACCTAACCCGGCCCGTGGGCCGTGACCGCCTGGTGGAGTCCCTGCGCGCATACATCGCAGCAGCTTTGGCGACCTCTGCCAGCGGTGATATGTTCGGCGAGCAGGTTGGACCTGCCGCAATCCTTGCTGCCCTGAGCGGCCAACCCGTCCCACCGCGACAACAGACCAATGACACAAGCACCGACTCCCAGCAAGCCCCAGCCCCGCAAGGCAGCAGAGAACCCCCTGGCAGCGATGCTGCTGGGGAGCGTGCTGATGCAGCAGGGCCAGAAGCACGGCGACAAGAGCCAGACGGAGCAGGGCGAGCAGCTGCTGGAGATCGCGGAGACGGCCCAGGGCAAGAAGCAGACGCCGCCAGCGGCGCCTTAGCGCCCGCGCTGGAGCTTTCCAGCTACACCCCCGACGAGATCCAGGCCCAGCAGGCTCAGCAGGAGCAGGCCGAGCACAGCCGTGCACGCGATGATGCCAAGGCAGATGCGGACGCGCGGGCCGAGCGCGAACGCAAGGAAGTGGCCGAGCGCCAGGCCGCCAGCGCTGAAAACTTCCAGTTGGGCCAAGACGCGAAGGATGCCCTGAGCGGGCAGCAGGGCGTTTTTGACAAACCGGCCGCCGCTGGGCCAGCGCGGCCAGACACTGCTGCAGCACCTGCAGCACCTGCAGCACCTGCAGCACCTGCAGCACCTGCAGCACCTGCAGTGAGCCAGCGGCCCAAGCTGCGTGACACGCGCGGTACGGGCGTGCGCCTGCATGGCACCAGCCGTCCGCTGCCCGCAGGCGGCCCCACGAATGATGGCGTCTACCGCGGCAACGTCCTCAACATTTACGGCCAGGGCTTCTACACCACAGACGCCGCCGACATCGCCGCCGGCTACACCCGCAAAGGGCAGGGCGGCGAGCCCACGCTGTATGAGATTGCCGAGCACTCTCCTGTCCGCCTTTATGACATGGATGCTCCGATGGAGCCAGAAGTGCAGTCCATGGCCAAGCGCGTTCTGGACGGCCTGGCCCGCGATGAGAACACGGAGACGGGCGAGCGCATCACCACGCTGGCCCAGCTGTTCGACGAGGCGCGCGCCGAGTCTCGCTACGAAGGCGTGAGTGCGGACGAGCTGCAGGAGCGGTTCGACGGCATTCGCTACAACTTGGAGGACATGGGCTATCGCGGGTTTGCGCATGTGGGCGGAGGAAAAACCGGCAGCCAGGCCCACAAGGTGAACATCTATTGGTATCCCGAGGATGATCTGTCCGTCACGCGCAGCGAGCTGTCCCGCTTTGAGGAAGGGGCTCAGCAGCCGGCGGGCGTGCCGTTCAAGCGCGCGGAGAGTTCCGTGGCGCCCACCATGACGGCCGACCTGGCCCAGGAACTGCTGCGCATCGCTGGTGGCTCGGTGCCGGCGGGCGCGCGCCGTGCGCCCCAGGCGCCCATGGCGCGCGTGCAGAAGGTCGTGGACGAAGTGCGCCAGGCCTGGGCCAATGCGCCGCGCATCAACGTGGTGTTCGACCTGCAGGATCCGCGCGTGCCCCAGGAGGCGCGCGACACGGAGCGACTGCAGGCGGCCGAGGGCGCGGAGGGCGTGCCCAAGGGCTTCTACTTCGATGGCGAGGTCTACCTGGTTGCGAGCCAGCTGGCCACGCCGGAGGAAGCGGCTCGCGTGCTGTACCACGAGGCGCTGGGCCACCACGGCCTGCGCGGCGCCTTCGGCGAGAAGCTGGATGCGGTGCTGGACCAGCTCATCGTGGCCCGCCCCCGCGAGGTGCGCGCCAAACTGCAGGAGTATGGCGAGCTGGACGACCTGGTGGGCCGGCGCTACGCGGCCGAGGAGGTGCTGGCCGAGATGGCCGAGACACAGCCGCAGCTCGGCTTTGTCCGCCGCGCCGTCGCCGCCATCCGCGCCTGGCTGCGCACCCATGTGCCCGCGCTGCGCGACCTGGCCATGACGGACGCGGAGATCATCCGCGACTTCATCCTGCCTGCGCGCCGCTGGGTGGAGCGTGGTGCGGCGGCCGCTGCATCGGCGGTGTCGGCACGGCCCAAGTACAGCCTGGACAGCGGCGCTGGCCGGCGGGCGCTGCAGGAGCTGTCCCAGCTGGACGACTTGTTCACCTTGCCAAAGTCGAAGCAAACGGATCTGAAGGCCATCGCCAAGGAGCACGCTCCGGACATCGAGGTGAGCAGGCCGGTGAGCATTGCCGGTCGGCAGGAATACACGTTGAAGATGCCGGATGGCAAGAAGGCCACGCTGTCGGTGCGCCAGCCCAATCCCTACGGAGAGCAGGTCTACGACATGCTCTACACGGCGGAGGGCATGGAGGCCGTGGCCGGCCGGCCAGGCGAGAACCCGGAGGATGTGCCTCCTACCACGGACGTGTGGCTGGATGTGTCCAAGCTGTCCCAGGGGGACTCGGGTGCCATGGCGTACAGCATCGCCGCCACCTTCGCGCACAACACGGACAGCATCTTCATCGGCGATCCTCACGGGCTGAGCAAGACCGCGCTGCGTCGCCGGCTGGAGCAGATGCTGTCCAGCGCCTTGAAGTTCGGCACCACGCGCCACCTGGCGCCACACCCTGACCAGGTGCGCGGTGGTCACGGAGTGCCGGGCCTGCGCTGGATCTACGGGGATGACGTCGGCAATGTGGAGCGCATGATTGCGGCGAGCGTGGCTGCCACGGATAATGCGTTCCCAACCTCCAACCAGATTGAATATGACGCAGACAGTGGATCGTTCCGACTTTCCAATTCCGGGAAGCAACTATCAAGACAGCAACTGGCTGGCTTGGTTGGACAATCCATCCGAGCAAGACGTGCAGTGGCTGGAAGCGGACCGGCAGAAGCGGAAGCTGGCTGGCGAACAGTTGCGCGAGCGGCTGTCTGGCGTGCCCTTCTACGCGGAGAGGGCAGCGCGGGTGAAGGCAATCGACGGGGACGAGGCGCTGTACTGGGAAGGTTTGCTGAGCGGCACGCACAAGTTCTAGGCGACCCCAGCCCCAAGCTGCGCGTTTTCTACAGCCGCGGCCCCGCTGCCGGCGCGGCCACGCCAGAACCCTCCAAGGGCAGGCTGGGCCGTCTGCAGGACAAGGTGGCGGACCTCACCGGCTACCGCTCGGTGGATGACTTCCTGTATTCCTGGCAGGACAAGTTCATCGATCTCAAGCGCATCCAGGAACACATCAAGGCCCTGAACGGCACCGTCAGCGAGACGAACGACGCGTATAGGGGCGAGGAGCTGTACCACAAGCGCGTGGCCAAGCGCACGGCAAACTTCCTGCGCGACGAAGTACAGCCGCTGCTGCGGCGCCTGAACGCCACGGGCATCGCCATCGAGGAGTTGGAACGCTTCCTGCACGCCCGCCACGCTTCCGAAGCCAACCGCGTCATGGCCGAGCGCAACCCCGGCGCCCAGCAGCTGCAGGCCCAGCGCGATGCCGCTGGCAAGACGGTGGAAGATCTACGCCGCCAGCTGCAGCGCGCCCAGGCCCGGGGCATGGCCACTGGCCCGGTGCAGAAGGCGCTGGGCCAGGCCCTCATCGACCAAGACCGCTGGAACAGCGCCGAGGCCTTCGATGGCACCGAGGAGGAACGCCTGTCCCTGTCGGGAATGAGCGATGCTGAGGCCAAGGCGATCATGGACGGCTACAGCCCCGAGCAGCGCCAGGTGCTGGACGAGTTGGCCGCGCGCGTGGACCGCATGAACGAGGGCACCCTAAAGACGCTGGAGAGCTACGGCCTCATGGACCAGGCCACGCTGGCGGCCTGGCGCAAGACCTACCAGCACTACGTGCCCCTGCACCGCGACGAAGCCCATCCGGACAGCAAGGCTCATCCCATCGGCCAGGGTTTCAGCACCAAGGGAGATGCATCGAAGAGGCGCACGGGCTCGAACGAGCGCGTGACCAACATCCTCAGCCACATCGTCATGCAGCGAGAGGCGGCGCTGACGCGCGGCGAAAAGAACAACGTGGTCAAGCGCATGTACCTGCTGGCAGCGCAGAACCCGGACAAAGAGCTGTGGAGCCTGGAACTGCCCAAGAAGAAGGCACTGGACACGGATACGGGCCTGGTCAAGACCATGGTGGATCAGGGCGCCAAGGCGCGCGACAACGTGGTGACGGTGCGCATTGGTGGCAAGGATCGGTACATCGTCTTCAACGAGCGTAACGAGAAGGCCGTGCGCCTCGCCATCGCCATGAAGAACCTGGATGCCATGGAACTGGACCGCTTCACGCGGATTGCGGCCTGGATCACGCGGTGGTTCTCCTCGGTCAACACCCAGTACAACCCTGTGTTCGGGGTCATGAACCTGGCGCGCGACCTGCAGGGCGCCATGCTGCAGCTGTCCACCACGCCACTGGCCGGGAAGCAAGCCGAGGTGTTCCGCAACATCCGGCGAAACACGCGCGCCATCTACAAGGATCTGCGCCGCGAGCGTCGGGAGGAGGGCGCCGGCACGAGCGAATGGGCCAAGCTGTGGGAGCAGCTGCAGCTGGACGGCGGCACCACTGGCTATCGCGACCTGCATGCCGATCCCAAGGACCGCGCCAAGGCACTGCAAAAGGCGCTGGACCAGGCTGGCCTGGGCACGTCAGCTGCCGCCGGCGGCCGGGCCCTGCTGGGCTGGCTGTCCGACTTCAACGAAACGCTGGAGGCGACCACGCGCCTCGGTGTCTACAAGGCCGCGCTGGACCAGGGCATCAGCCGCCAAGAAGCTGCCAGCATCGCCAAGAACATCACGGTGAACTTCAACCGCAAGGGCCGCAACACCTCCGTGGTGGGGGCGCATTTTGCGTTCCTGAATGCGGCGATCCAGGGCAACAAGCGCATGCTGGAGACGCTGGCGGGGCCTGCCGGGCGCAAGATCATGATGGGTGGCGTGGCCCTGGGCATGGCTTCGGCCATGGCGGGGCATTTGATGATGGGCGGCGGCGATGGTGCCGACGACGAATGGAAGAAAATCCCCGAGTTTGTGAAGGAGCGGGCGATCATCATCCCCCTGGGCAGGCAGGACTACGTAGCAATCCCGCTGCCGCTGGGGTTCCATGTGTTCCCAAACATCGGCCGCACCATTGTGGAGATGGCTGTTCATGACGACCCGACCAAGAGCCGAATGGGGCACGTCCTGGACATGGCCGTGCTGGCCCTCGATGCCTACAACCCGCTGGGCGGGTCTGCTGATCTGGGGCAGATGGCGTCGCCCACCTGGTTTGATCCCGCGCTGGCCCTGGCTCGCAACAAGGACTGGACAGGACGGGAGATCTACCGAGAGGACCGGAATTCAAACGACCCGACGCCGGGCGTGAGCCGGGTGAAGGATTCGACTGCGGAGCCTTACCGCTGGATGGCCACCTTTGCCAATGCCGTGACGGGCGGCAACGAATGGCGGCCCGGCGCTGCCAGCCCGACGCCAGAGGCCATCGAGTACTTGGTGGAACAGATCACTGGCGGCGTGGGCCGCGAGTTGAACAAGGCCGTGGCCATGGCCACGTCCGCCTTCACTGGCGAGGAACTGGCGCCGCACCAGGTTGTTCTGGCAGGCCGGCTCTATGGGAACACGCGCGGCGCCAACGGCCAGAGCAACGCCTATTACGAGAACCTCAAGCGAATCAATGTCAGCGAGAACGAGTTCAAGGCCCGCGTTCAGCGCGGCGAGGATGCAGATGCGGTGCTGGCTGACGTTCCTCTGGCCAGGGCCCATGACGCAGCCAAGGCACTGGACAAGAAGATTTCGGATCTCCGCAAGTTCCGCCGCAGCGTACAGGCGAGCGAGGCTGCGGACAAGCGCGATCAGGTCAGGGCTATCAATCAGGAGATTGAGCTGTCCATGCGTCTGCTGAATCACGAAGTACACCGAACGCTAGGGTCAGCGAAAGTCTCTCAATCGTGGGAAGGCAAACGCGAATGACTTCTTGATTAAAGAGTTCAATGTTTTGCATATTGTTTCAGTTGACAATGCTTGACACTTTTAACGCATAACTGTGACCGTGCCCTGCGGTCCTGATGCCCAGCGGAGCTTGCTTGATGACGTTTTCTCTTTCGCGATGGCTGGCAGGGGTCGGCTTTGCTTTCCTACTCTCCTCCAATGCCGCGGCCCAGTGGTCCTACCCACCGGGCAGCTCTCTGGTTGTCCCGCCCGGCGGGGCGGTGGACCTGTCCTGCTCTTCTCTGGACATGCAGGGAACCTTGGATCTGGGCGGCGCGCTGACCGTCGATTCGTCGGCTACGTTCTCCAATACCGCTGCCATCACGAACAGTGGCGGAACGCTGTCGGTGGGCGGGGACCTGCAGATCAACGGATCACTGAATGCCGGCAACAACACGATCGAGCTGCGCGACGGCTGCGATCCGGGCAACACCAGCCAGCTCAGCGGCACCCTGGTCGTGCAGAACCTGACCATCAGGAGCAGCACGGGCCGCACCTTTGTGCTGCCTGTCGGGGCAAATATCACCGTGCTCGGGACGCTGACCGTCGAGGGAGTGCCTGGTCAGCCTGTGGTGCTGCAGGCTGCCAGCGGCACTGCGGTCATCAACCTGGGTCCCGGTGCGACGGTGGTACGCACCAATGCGACGGTTCCGCCCACTGTGCAGATCGGTGCAGGTCCCGGCCCATCGGCTGCGGCCATTCCCACACTGAGCGAGTATGGGTTGGTGCTTCTCTCTC
>NZ_WUMG01000018.1:0-95444 GCF_009827015.1 Delftia sp. CH05
TCCGCATCCGCTACAACAGCAGCCGCCAGCCGCTGCAGATCACCGAGACGGGCTTCAGCCCATTGGATGCCCAGGGCCAGCCCGCAGGCAATGCGGACGGCGCCACGCCCATCGAGCGCAGCACGCGCTACCGCTACACCGAGATCAACGGCCGCAGCGTGCTGGTGGACATCGACGGGCCGCTGCCCACCTCGCTGGCAGGCTATGACGATGGAAGCCCGGCGCAGAACGACCTCACGCGGCTGCGCTGGGACCGCAGCGGCAGCCACGTCACGCGCGTGCTGCAGCCCGATGGCACCACCGTGGCGCTGGAGCATGACCAGGCCGGGCGCATCACGACCCGCACCGAAGACGACGGCGTGCGGCGCCTCCAGCGCCAAATGCGCTACAGCGCCTTGTCCGCCAACGCCCTGCAGGCCGAAGAAATCACCACCAGCGGCTGGCTGCTCGATGCCGACGGCCAGCCCCGCGCCAGCAGCCGGCTGAGCCTGAATCCATACCGCATCCGCCACGACGCCCTGGGCCGCCCCAGCCAGGCCATCGACACGACAGGCCGCAGCACCACCTGGACCTACCAGGGCAGCACCCAGGCTAGGCTCGATGGCCTGGGCAACCGGGGCCAGATCGAGCGCGACAGCGAAGGCCGCATCACGCGGCTGGGCCTGTACCGCGAAGGCCAGGACCTCCCCGAACGTGCGGCCTACTACGGCTGGAATGCGCAAGGGCGCCTGAGCCACCGCCTGCTGCCCGATGGGCGCCTGGACAGCTACACCTACGGCGATGCGGGGGAATTGCTCCAGCACACCGATGGCGACGACACCCGCACGCGCTGGCTGGACAACGGCAGTCTCCATGCCAGCCTGTCGCAAACGCCCGATGGGGCGGTACGGCTGGCATTGCAAGGCTCCTCCGATGTGCCGACAGCACCCCAGGACATCGGACACCAAACCACTGCTTCCCAAGGAGCCCAACCCGCCGAACGCCGCCAGGCCCTGCACGACGACTTCGGCCGCACCGTCTGGCTTCAGCTTGCCGATCATGGCCGCCAAAGCGCACGCTACAACGAAGCCGATCAATTGCTGGTGCACACCCGCGCCGACGGCAGCAGCACCCACTACCAGTACGCCCCCAGCGGGCGTCTGCTGGCCAAGCGCTACGAAGCGGCACCCGGCGCAGATCGTCGCTCTTCCTCGCAAACCCGGCTGCACTACCAGGGCCGGCTGCTGCAGACCATCGACAGCAACTGGCAGCGCGAGTCCATCGAATACGACGCCCTGGGCCGCCCCGTGGCACGCACCATTGCGCTGGCCACGCCCGACGGCCAGGGCGAGCATACCTACCGCACCGCCACGCGCTATGGCCCGGACGGCCGGGTCCACAGCCGCACCCTGGCCGATGGCCGCGTGCTCGTCACCCGGCGCGGCCCCGCCAGCGACGGCGCCAGCGTGCAAGGGCTGCAACTGCAAAGCGCCTGGGTGGCCGGCCTGCTGCAGGCCAGCGACCACTGGCTGGGCGCCGGCGCCACAGGCTTGCTTGAACGCTTGCTGCCCGCGCAGACGGTGGTCGGCGACATCCAAACAGACGCCTTCAACGGCCTGCAGCACTACACGGCAGGCAATGGCCTGGCCACCTCGCGCCAATACGACATTGCCGGGCGCCTCACGCAGCAGACCACCGGGCAAGGCACATCGCAAGGCACATCACAAGGCAGCGCACCCATCCTCAGCCAGCGCTACCGCTACGGCGTGGGCCCGCGCATACGCGCCATCGAGCAGGAGGGGCCACCAGCGGGCCTGCACAAGACCGACTACCGCTACCAGGGCTTCGGCAGACTGGTGCAGGACAACGCACCGTCAGCACCAGCGCCCGTGCAGCGCGACAGCCAGGGCCGCACCGTCCAGGACGCATTGCACCGCTACACCTACACCGAGGCAGGACAGCTCCAGGGCATCAGCGACCACCAGGACCGGCCCATCGCCAGCTACCGCTACAACAGCCTGGGCCAGCGCGTTGGCAAGACCGTGCACCAGGGCGATGGGCAAACGCACAGCCACTACCTGTGGCAGGACAACCGGCTCGTCGCGGAAATGGATGGCGAAGGCCGCATCACCAGCCAGTACCTGTACCTGAACGAGGGGACTCGCACCCTGCCCATCGCCAAGCTGGAATCCGCGCACAACCGGGACAACGCCAGCGGCAAGGCGCGCATGCTGCACATCCACAACGACCACCGGGGCAGTCCGCAGGCCATGACGGACGCAGGCCAGCGCGTGGTCTGGCGTGCCCGCCAAACCCCCTGGGGAGCGCCGGCCATGCATCAGGCCGGCCACACAAGCCTGCCCCGGCAGCAGGCCGTGCTCAACCTGCGCCTGCCGGGCCAGTACTTCGACGAGGAAAGCGGACTGCACGACAACTGGCACCGCAGCTACGACCCGGCCAGCGGCCGCTACCTGCAGCCGGACCCGCTGGGCTACCCGGACGGACCCGATGCCTACCTGTATGCCGGCGGCGACCCGCTCAACCGCATCGATCCCACCGGGCTGTACCAGGAGGACATGCACTACTACATGGTCTTCTTCCTGGCCCTGGCCGCCGGCCTGGACTACGAACCTGCGCGCATCACGGCGCTGGCTTCGCAGTACGTGGATGACAACCCCATCACCAAGCCGCTGGACGATGCCAACACCCTCACCACGGTGGGCTCGATCTTCAAGAACCACCGGCAACTGCTGTGGTACCACTTCACGCTGTCCGACGACAAGGGCACCACGCTGCCCCAGTACGCCAACGACAACGTCAACAGCGTGGTGGGCAACCTGAGCCCGCAACTGAACAACCTGCTCAACGCCAGCCGGCTGGGCAACCCGGCCCAGCCCTGTGCCGAATACCAGTTCCTGGGCGAATTCCTGCACTCCTACCTGGACACCTTCAGCCACCGGGACAAGGACAACCGGCCGTTCGATGCCATCAGCGTGAAGCTGGGCATAGGGCATGGGTTTGCGGGGTCCGAGCCGGATTACACCTATGACGAGGACATGCCAATACTGGGGAATATGCCTGACCCAGAGGTGCCTTATTGGGACAAGCGTGAGTATCGATCGCTGCAAGGGGAGAAAGCGGTTTATGAGTTTTTGACGGCGTATGGAACTAGGCCTGCGCTGGGGTTTGAGGAGATCAGGAATGTGCTCGAGAGATTCAATGCAATTAGAGAGGAAGGGAAAGAATTTCCAAAGAAGATCGATTTCCTGCAAAAATCCGTTAATAGATTCATTGCCAATGGCAAATTAAATCCAAAAGGAAAGAATGACAAAGAAAATCAAGAAATAAATTTTCTTGATAAGATGAGCGAAAAATATGATAAAGATCAGGCGCAAATCAATAGAGAGATTTTTCTAGGAAATCTTATCGGACAGGAAGAAAAATACCCAGGGGTTTGCCTTCCGGGGAGCAGCGTATGCAAAGAGGTATGATCACTCTATTCTTGATGCTTAATTCCGCACTATTGATTGAATGTCATTCAAATCAAAAAAAACAGCCAACAACAGAAGAATGGGCGGAGCGTCGTCACCCACCTAGCGATACTTCCCCCCTACCGGAAGGGTGCAAAGCGATTAAATATCTCGGAGGCTATTACCCTATAGCAGCGGCTATTAGAGGCAATGGCCGCTATTGTGTAATTCACGATTTTATACAGCGAAAGGCCATTGACTGGATAGAGGGTGGAACAGTGCATGGCTCACCCACGGATAGTCAAGGCGATGGAAGCGTACTGACTTTTTACAAAAGCAGTCTATCTGAATTGGATTTGAGAGAACATCTAATCTCCGGTAGACCATTTAAGAATGTAAATGGAATAGGAATATTGGGTAATGATCAAGTTTTTTTAAAAATTCATAACGGAAAAATAGAGACTCCTGGGGCTTTTGGCATAGGTGTTGAGATGGCGCCAAATATTATGATAAATAAAAGAATGAAAATGCTAACAGAAGACACTGCTGTTACGAAAGAATCCAACTGGAACCCGGAAACCGAGGCTTTTAACAAAATACCTTGGGATTATTTCCCTCCCACCTTCTACACCGCAGAAAACCTCCAAATCAAATCCGGCGGCCGCGCCATCATCATGGCGGGCTCCGACAACGTGGTGCGCAACAACACCATCGAGGTCGATGGCCGCACCGCCGTCTACCTGTACGGCCCGCGCTCGCTGGTGGAGGGCAATACCTTCATCGTGCATATGGACCCGCGAGACAAGGCCCCGCTGCCCGCCATCCTCAAGCTGCGCGATGCCGATGGGTCCATCATCCACAACAACCGCTTCATCGTGAAGCGCAGCGGGCTGTTCAGGAAGAAGGAAGAGGAACCCCAGGCAGGCATCAACCTGCTGGAGTCCAAAGGCGTTGTGATCGAAGGCAATGTGTTCGAGCAGATCGCCGTGCCGGTGCGCAAGGATGCGGCCAGTACCACAACGGAGAGTGGAAACATTTCAAAAGGCAGCCCCTGATGGAATGGAGGTATTCGACGGCCATATGCGTTATGAGTTTTTGACGCGGTATGGGGCTAAGCCGGCGGCGAGCTTTAAAGAGATAGAGAAAGTGCTGGAGAGATTCAATGCCACGCGGAAGAATGGGAGCAATTCTCCAGATAAATTTGATTTGCTACAAAACCATCTAAATAAATGGATTAATGAGGGAAAATTGAATTTAACGAAAGACAATAAAAGTCAGATCAAAATAACAAAAATAGATTTGAAAGATAAAAATTCAGAGGAATATGACTTTGAGAAAGCAGAAAACAATAGAGAGATCTTTCTTGGTGGTCTAGTGGGTAGGGAGAAAGACTATCCAGGTGTGTGTTTGCCAAGGAGTTTGTTATGCAAACCCGTATAGTGTGCATTTTAATAATATTTGTGCTGCTAGCTTTTTGGCGGACTGGGCATGCAGAAAAACAGCAATGGGAAAAATGGACCGAGAGCCAACACCCTCCTGTTGACGCAAAACTTCCACCCATATGGTGCAAGGCTGTGAAATATAGAGGTCAGAGAGTTCCAATATCAGAGTCAATCAAAGGTTCTGGTAAGCACTGCGTTGTTCATGATTTCGTTCAGCGAAAATCTCGTGACCTCATATCTGGTAGACAAAGAGGGTCTCCAATAAATGATGCTGGAACCGGAAATATATTAACGTTCTTCGAAACCAGCAATGTGGACCTGGACTTGCAAAATCATCTCGTATCGGGATCGCCTTTTGAAGATACTCGTGGCATTGGAACTAAGGGGATTGAATTATGCTTTCTAAAGGTTCATAATGGAAAGATTGAAACACCTGGAAGATTGGGAATAAGCATAGAAATGGCTTCTGGAGATTCAAATATTAGAAAAAGAATAGAAATGATGAAGGAAGATATTTCAATAATTATTAAAACAAATTGGAATGGCGAGAACCAGAACTTCAACGAAATCCCCTGGGACTACTCTCCACCCACCTTCTACACAGCAGAAAACCTCCAAATCAAATCCGGCGGCCGCGCCATCATCATGGCGGGCTCCGACAACGTGGTGCGCAACAACACCATCGAGGTCGATGGCCGCACCGCCGTCTACCTGTACGGCCCGCGCTCGCTGGTGGAGGGCAACACCTTCATCGTGCACATGGACCTGCGCGACAAGGCCCCATTGCCCGCCATCCTCAAGCTGCGCGATGCCGATGGTTCCATCATCCGCAACAACCGCTTCATCGTGAAGCGCAGCGGGCTGTTCAGAAAGAAGGAAGAGGAACCCCAGGCAGGCATCAACCTGCTGGAGTCCAAAGGCGTTGTGATCGAAGGCAATGTGTTCGAGCAGATCGCCGTGCCGGTGCGCAAGGATGCGGCCAGCACCACGACGGAGTACGGCAACGCCGTGGATTCTCGCTAGGAGACGATGCGCGGGCCCTGCCTGCAGGCTCAGCGCAGGGGCAGCTGCACCACATGCGCGGTGGGCAGCACATCGCCGAACACATCCTCGATCTCGGCCAGCGCGGCACGGTGCAGGCTGTCGGCGTCCACGGATTCGCCATTGCTGCGCGTGATGGCACGTGTGGCCACGGCGTCGCTGGCCACGACGACCTCGAAGCCCAGCGGCGCGGCATCGCGTGCGGCGCCGGCCACGCAGGCGTGGGTCATGAGGCCGCAGATGACTACGGTGGTGATGCCGCGCGCGCGCAGCTGGTCGGCCAGGTCGGTGCCGACGAAGGCGCTGACGCTGCGCTTTTGCACCACGGTGTCGCCCGCGCGCGGCTGCAGGCCGGGGTGGAACTGGACGGCGCAGCCATTGACGGCGAACACGGGCGCACCCTCGGGGGCAATGTGCTGGATGTGGAACACGGCAACCTGCCCGGCATCGGCCCATTGCAGCAGGCGCCGTGCCTGTTCCAAGGCCTGCGGGCCGCGCGGGATGGGCAGGCGGCCGCTGAAGTACTCGTTCTGGAAGTCGATGACCAGCAGCGCCGTGGCACCCCGTGGCAACTGGCTGCGCCCCGGCGCGCCTGACAGGGCGCGGAGGGTGGGATGGCTGGTGGATTGGGTGGCCTGGCTGGCCTGTTCTGCGAGGGACATGCAGTGCTCCTGAAAACGGGAAGTGGTTGATGCCTGCAGTCTAGAAGCGCACAGGGCCCACCACAACGCCATGGAGCGGCCAGCATCTGTGCAGTTTCTGCACAGATCGCCCGTGCTTTGAAAAATACCCCATCTCTGTGATGGCGCATACGGCCTTGGGCCTTGCATCGCTCCAACCGGCTGCGTGCCGGTGAAGGTGGCGATGCCGCGTTGAACCATGGCCTGCGGCCCTCCCGATCACGGAAGGGCCGCAGGCCGGCACGGCGCTAGTTCTGCAGCTGCTGCCAGACCTTGTCCAGCCGCTTGATGCTGACCGGGTAAGGCGTGCGCAGCTCCTGGGCGAAGAAGCTCACGCGCAGCTCCTCCAGCATCCAGCGGTACTCCTGCATGCGCGCATCGATGTGGCCCTTGCGCTCGGCCACCAGGCGCCAGTAGCGCTGCTCCAGCGGGCGCAGCTCGGCCAGGCGGCTGGCGTCGCGCGCAGGGTCGGCGCGGTACTTGTCCAGCCGGCTGGTGATGGCCTTGAGGTAGCGCGCGTAGTGCTGCAGCTGGGTCCAGGGCGCGGCCGCGATGAAGTTCTTGGGCACCAGGCGCTGCAGTTGCTGGGCGGCGTCGGCCGTGGCGTCGGGCGCGTTCTTGGTGTCCTTGATCTTGCGCTGGGCCGCCGCGTACTCGACCAGGATGGTGGAGGCCATGCGCGCCACCTCGTTGGCGATCAGCGTCAGCCGGCCGCGTCCGTCCTGCACGCGCTGCTTGAACTGCGCGTCGTTGGTGGGCAGCGGCTCCTGCAGGAAGGCGCGGTCTATGGCCACGTCGATGATCTGCTCGCGCAGTTCCTCCTGCGTGCCCAGCGGCATGTAGGCGACGGCCATCTTCTGCAGGTCCGGGATGTTCTTTTCCAGGTACTTGAGCGCATCGCGGATCTGCAGCGCGAACAGGCGGCGCAGGCCCACGCGGTGGCGCGCGGCCGCGACCTCGGGTTCGTCGAAGACCTCGATGCCGACGGCATCGCCGTGGTCGATCAGCGCCGGAAAGCCGATCAGCGTCTGCCCGCCCCGGCCGATCTCCATCAGCTCGGGCAGCTCGCCAAAGCTCCATTCCTTGTAGCGGCTGTCGGCAGGCTGGCTGGGCTTGGCATTCCTGGCAGGCGTGGCCTGGTCGGGCTTTTCCGCCTTGGCAGCGGGCTCAGGCTTCCTGCCGGCTTCGGGCGCGGTGGCAGCGGGTGCAGCAGGGGCCTCGGTGACCGAAGCCACCTTCAGCGCGGCCAGCGCCTGGAAGGCGCCGCGCGCCTTGGCGCCCAGTTCGGCCTTGAGCGCGCCCAGGTTGCGGCCCTGGCCCAGTTGGCGTCCATGCTCGTCCGTGATGCGGAAGTTCATGAACAGGTGCGGGCTGAGCATGTCCAGCTTGAAGTCGGCACGCTTGACGTCCAGCGAGGTCTCGTCGCGCACCTGCTTGAGCAGGGCATCGATCAGCGATCCCTGGCCCCAGCGCTCGGGCGTGGTGAAGAGTTCGGCCAGGCGCTGGGCGCTTTCGGGCAGGGGCACGAAGCGGCTGCGCGGGCGCTGCGGCAGGCTCTTGAGCAGGGCCTGGAGCTTGTCCTTGAGCATGCCGGGCACCAGCCATTCCACGCGCTCGTCGCTGACCTGGTTGAGCACGAACAGCGGCACGGTGACGGTGATGCCGTCGCGCGCGTCGCCGGGGCTGTGCAGGTAGCTGGCCGTGCAGTCCACGCCGCCGAGCTTGACCACCTTGGGAAAGGCCTGGGTGGTGATGCCCGCCGCCTCGTGGCGCATCAGCTCGTCGCGCGACAGGCGCAGCAGGTCGGCGTTTTCCTTGGCCGCCTCGCGGAACCAATGGTCGAAGGTGGCGCCGCTGAACACGTCCTTGGGGATCTGCTGGTCGTAGAAGGCGTAGATCAGCTCGTCATCGACCAGAACGTCCTGGCGACGGCTCTTGTGCTCCAGCTCCTCGACCTTGCGCACCAGCTTGAGGTTGGCGGGCAGGAAGTGCCAGCGCGTATCCCACTGCCCCTCCACCAGGGCCTGGCGGATGAAGATCTCGCGCGCGGACTGAGGGTCGATGCGGCCATAGCTCATGCGCCGGCCGTTGTAGACCACCAGGCCGTAGAGCGTGGCGCGCTCCAGCGCCACCACGTCGGCCTGGTTCTTGGACCAGTGCGGATCGAGCAGCTGCTTCTTGAGCAGGTGGGCGCCGACTTCCTCCAGCCACTGCGGATCGATGGCGGCGATGCCCCGGCCGTACAGGCGCGAGGTTTCCACCAGCTCGGCCGCCACGATCCAGCGCCCCGGCTTCTTGGACAGGTGGGCGCCCGGGTGCGGATGGAAGCGGATGCCGCGCGCGCCCAGGTAGGCGTCGCTTTCATCGCCCTTGTAGCCCAGGTTGCCCAGCAGGCCGGACAGCATGGACAGGTGCACGGCGTCGTAGCCCGCAGGCTCGGTGTTGATCTTCCACTTGTGCTCGTTGACCACGGTCAGCAGCTGCGAGTGGATGTCGCGCCATTCGCGCACGCGGCGGATGTTGATGAAGTTCTGGCGCAGCAGCTGCTCCCACTGGCGGTTGCTGAGCTTGTGCGAGGGCTCGTCATCCGTGCCGGGACCGGTGTCCTGCGGATGGAAGGCCGCCAACGCCTCGGCCGCCGGGGCGGCCACGCTCTGCCCGCCGCTGCGCTGGGCCACGGGCAGGAAGGCGGCATTGCGCGCCGATGGCTTGGCGGCAGGCGCCTGGGCCGTGGCCATTTCCTTGCGGCTCTTGGCAACCACCTTGCCACCGCGCGCATCCTGCAGCCATTTCCACAGGCGCAGGTAGCCGCTGAATTCGCTTTTCTCGTCGTCGAACTTGGCGTGCTGCTGGTCGGCCTGCTGCTGGGCCTCCAGCGGCCGGTCGCGCACGTCCTGCACGGACAGGGCCGAGGCGATGACCAGCACCTCGGCCACGGCGCCGCGCGTGCGCGCCTCCAGGATCATGCGGCCCACGCGCGGGTCCAGCGGCAGGCGCGACAGCTCGCGGCCCATGGGCAGCAGCTCGCCGCGCTCGTCCACGGCACCCAGCTCGCCCAGCAGCTGGTAGCCGTCGGCAATGGCACGGCCCGAGGGCGCTTCGAGGAAGGGAAAGTTCACCACGTCGCCCAGGCCCAGGGACTTCATGCGCAGGATGACGCCGGCCAGCGAGGAGCGCAGGATTTCAGGGTCGGTGAAGCGCGCGCGCGTGCCGAAGTCGGCCTCGTCGTACAGGCGGATGCAGATGCCGTTGGCCACGCGGCCGCAACGGCCGGCGCGCTGGTTGGCCGCTGCCTGGCTGATGGGCTCGACCAGCAGCTGCTCGACCTTGCTGCGGAAGGAATAGCGCTTGACGCGCGCCGTGCCCGCATCGATCACATAGCGGATGCCGGGCACGGTCAGCGAGGTCTCGGCCACGTTGGTGGCCAGCACGATGCGCCGGCCCGTGTGGCTGTCGAAGATGCGGTCCTGCTCGGCCTGCGACAGGCGCGAGAACAGCGGCAGCACCTCGGCATGGCGCAGCACGGGCTGCTGTGCCAGGTGCTTGCGCAGGTGGGCGGCCGCCTCGCGGATCTCGCGCTCGCCGGGCAGGAAGACCAGGATGTCGCCACCCGCGCCGCCGGCCCACAGCTCGTCCACGCCTTCGGCGATGGCGTCGTTGAGGTCATGGTCGCGCTTTTCCTCGAACGGGCGCCAGCGCATCTCCACGGGGTAGGTGCGGCCCGAGACCATGATCACCGGCGCAGGCCCCTTGGGGCCTTCGAAGTGCCTGGAGAACCGCTCGGCATCGATGGTGGCCGATGTCACCACCACCTTGAGGTCGGGGCGCCGGGGCAGGATCTGCTTGATGTAGCCCAGCAGGAAGTCGATGTTGAGGCTGCGCTCGTGAGCCTCGTCGATGATCAGCGTGTCGTAGGCCTTGAGCAGCGGGTCGGTCTGCGTCTCGGCCAGCAGGATGCCGTCCGTCATCAGCTTGACCGAGGCGTCCTTGGACAGCCGGTCCTGGAAACGCACCTTGTAGCCCACCACATCGCCCAGCGGCGTGTTCAGCTCCTCGGCAATGCGCTTGGCCACCGAGCTGGCGGCAATGCGGCGCGGCTGCGTGTGGCCGATCAGGTGGCCGCGCACCTGGCCCTTGTCGTCGGGCGTGGCGTTGACCTTGCCCCGGCCCAGCGCCAGCGCGATCTTGGGCAGCTGCGTGGTCTTGCCCGAGCCCGTCTCGCCGCACACGATGATGACCTGGTGCCGGTCCATGGCCTCCATGATTTCCTCACGGCGGGCGGATACGGGCAGGGATTCAGGGAAGCTGATCTTCAAAGGCATAAGGGGCTGGATTATCCCCGCGCCATGCCGGCGGCGCCACGCGGCTGCAGATTTCCATACGCCGGCCCTGTGCCGCCCGCATGAAAACCCCCGCATGCCAGGGCCTTCGCCAAGTCAGGCCAGCGGCATGCAAGGCATTGCGCACAATCGGCGCTCGCCTTGCCGCCCGCTCCCGGCGCTGGCCGCCTCACCCGCCTTCCTCGATCTGCTCCCCATGGTTACTCTTGCCGCCCTCGTCATCCCGCTACTGGCCCTGTGGCTGTGGTGGCCCGTCCGCCTGATGCCGCGCCGCGCCCGCCTGATGGCGGCCGTCGCCACGGCGGCCCTGGGCTGCACGCCCGCCCTGCTGCTGGTGCTGCTGCGCGAGGGCACGGTCGAGTACCGCACGCTGGCCTATCTGCAGGTGCCGGGCGGCTGGGTGCTGGCCCTGCTGCTGATGCTGGCCGTCTTCATCGTGCTGCGCGACGGCCTCTGGGCGCTGGCCGCCGTGGCCCGGCGCGAGGACTGGAAGCAGCGCCTCCACGCCCCGCTGCTCACGTCCGGCGCCCTGGCCCTGGCAGGCCTGCTGTCGGCCTGGGGCGTGACCAATGCGCTGCGCCCGCCCGAGGTGCACGAGCGCACGCTGCGCCTGCCCGGCCTGCCCGCCGGCCTGGAAGGCCTGCGCGTGGCCGTGCTGGCCGACATCCACGCCAGCCCCATCAACGACGCACGCTATGTGCAGACCATCGTGGACCGCACGCTGGGGGCGCGCCCCGACCTCATCGTGCTGCCCGGCGACATGGTGGACGGCGACGTGGACAGCGGCCGCGCCAACATCGCGCCGCTGGCGCAGCTCAAGGCACGCCACGGCGTCTGGGCGGCGCCCGGCAACCATGAGTACTACAGCGGCTACGACGCCTGGATGGCCGAATTCCGCCGCCTGGGCCTGAACCTGCTGGAAAACCGCATGCAGCTGATCGATGTGCAGGGCGCGCGCCTGGCGCTGTCGGGCATCGGCGATCCGGCCTATGGCCGCCTGTCGCGCCAGAACACCGACCCGTCCGTGCCCGAAGGCGTGCCGCCCGACATCGACACCGTGGCCCGCCAGGCCCGGGACGCCAGCGCGCAATACCACCTGCTGCTGGCCCACCAGCCCAAGACCGCCCGCGACAATGCGGCCCACGGCGTGGGCCTGCAGCTGTCGGGCCATACGCACGGCGGCCTGATCCTGGGCATGGACCAATGGCTGGTGGCGCCCGCCAATGACGGCTTTGTGCGCGGCGAGTACGAGGTCGGCGCCATGAAGCTCTTCGTCAGCGCCGGCGCAGGCCTGTGGGCCGGCTTTGCCGTGCGCCTGGGCGTGCCGGCCAGCATCGACCTGCTGGTGCTGCGCGGCGCCTGACCTTCAGGCCGCAGGCGCAACCGCTGCGCCCTGGATGCCGTGGCGCTGCAGTGCCTCGGCCACAAAGCCCGAGGCCTTGGCCTCTTCCACAAAGGCCGCCAGCACGCGCAGGGCCTCATCGCCCCGCCCCTTGGGCAGGCCCATGGCCTGCTGGATCACCATGAAGCGGCCCGGCAGCAGGCGCAGGCCGGGCAGGCGGGCGGCATCGGCCTCCAATTGCTGCTTGACGCCGGCGGCCACGTCGGCCGTCGATTCCACAAAGGTCTGCACCACGGCGGGCGAGGACACGGCGCGCTCTATCTGCGCATGCTTGAGCTCGCGGCTCAGGTACAGGTCATAGGCGCTGCCCTTGCCGACCACGACCGTGTGCCCGGCCCGGTCCACCTGGGCGTTGTCGGTCAGCGGCGAATCCTGGCGCACCAGGTAGCTGCCCTCGATCAGCACATAGGGTGCCGTGAAGCCGATGCCCGCGCCACGCACGGGGTCCACGGCAAAGAAGCCGAAGTCGGCCTCCTCGCGCGTGACGGCATCCACCGACTTGGC
This sequence comes from Delftia sp. CH05, assembly GCF_009827015.1. NCBI lineage: Bacteria > Pseudomonadati > Pseudomonadota > Betaproteobacteria > Burkholderiales > Comamonadaceae > Delftia > Delftia sp. CH05. The sequence goes on from NZ_WUMG01000018.1 coordinate 12,859, forward strand.
GGCCGTGTCGAAGACCACCAGTTCCAGCTCCAACCCCAGCTGCTGCGCAAAGCGCCGGGCCAGGTCGATGGACACGCCCGCAGGCCGGCCGTCGGCATCCAGCCGCGCAAGAATGGGATTGCCGGTGTTGATGGAGGCGCGGATGCGGCCAAGCGGCGCGAGGGTGGACAGCAGCTGGGAAGACGGTGTCATGGTTCGGTCCCGTGGTTGAAATCCGCCGCAGTATCGCACTGCCAGCGGCCGCCTCCCACGCCCTATCCACCCTCTCACGGCGCCCCTGCCCTACCCCTCATTGACCAGCAACGACAGCGCATGCGCCTCGGTAGGCAAAGGCACATCCCAGCGCTGCAGCAGGCCGAGCAGGGCCGCGTTGGTCAGCGTGGTGTCGCGCGCGCGGTTGCGGGCCAGCAGGGTTGGGCGGCTGGCTTCCAGGTGCACGAGTTCCACGCGGGCGCCGTAGGCCAGGCACAGGTCCACGGTCTTGCTGCGCATCTGGCGCGACAGGTGGGTGGCGTTCCAGACGAAGGGCTGGCCCGCGCGCAGCAGGGCCTTGGCCTTGTCCACGGCGTGGTGGGCGGCCGCGCCCTCGTTCTGGCCGTGGCGCAGGCCCAGCTCCGTACGCGCATCGTCGAAGGAGACCACGGGCAGGTCGCCATGGTGGGCGGCCACCCAGGTGTTCTTGCCGCTGGCCGGCAGGCCGCACATGACGATGGCGCGCGAGCCGGCCTGCGCGTGCAGCGCATAGTCGGGATGCAGCTGCGCGCCGCGGAAGTAGCGCACCGCCGTCTCGGCCGAGGCAAAGCGGCGTGGCGTGCGCAGGCAGCCCTCCTCCAGCGCGAACTCGCGCACCAGCTCGATGTTGACCAGCACGGACGCAATGTCCGGGCAGATGCGACCGCGCATGTCGGCCCGCGCCAGCAGGGTGAGCAGGTGCAGGTCCACCTGCCAGGACAGCTCGCGCACGATGAACTCGGGCGAGAGGCCACGCCGCGAATCGGCAAAGGCGAAGAACGGCACCTGGTGCACAGCGATCAGCCGGCAGATGGCCTCGCGCTGGTCCACGGGCGCGCCGGCTTCCCAGAGCATGAGCCGCGCATCCAGCGCACCGCGGCGCGAATGGCCGGGCTGGCCGATGCGGCCGTCCTCGCCCACCACGGTGGTCGAGCACTTGGCCACGTCGTGCAGCAGCGCGGCCAGGAAGACCGTCTCGCGCTCGGTGGCGGTGAGCGCCGCATGGCCGGGATCGGCCAGCAGCTCGCGCACCACCATCTGCGTGTGTGTCCAGACATCGCCTTCGGCGTGATAGACGGGGTCCTGCGGCGTGGTTTTGGCCTGCTCCAGCTGGGGGAAGGCGGCCAGGCAGGCCGCGAAGTCGGGGTCGGCACCGGGCTGCGGCACCAGGGACTGGATCTGTTTCCAGTTCGTCATGGCAATCTCCTTGCGATGGGTCTGCGCTGCAGGCCTCACCAGCTTTTTGAAATATCGGCCGCAAAGATGTCTGCGCCTTCGCGCAGCCCGTTGGGGACGATGGGCCGCTCGCTGTGGTGCGAGCCCGAGTCGAGGATGACCTGCACGAAGTCCGGCCGCACGAACTTGTAGCGCGCCACGGTCTGGCCGTCCTCCTCCACCTTGAGGTAGAGGCCCTCGGCCAGCTCGGAGCCGTCGGTCTGCCGCCAGCACAGCGGCAGGTCCAGCTTCTGGCGGGCCACCACCTGCTCGAAGGCCTGGCGCCAGCGCGCGCTGCGGCCCAGCGAAGGGGCCAGCAGCGCCAGCAGGTCCTGCATGCGCCGGGGCGCCGCCCCGCTGTAGAGCACGGGCACCGAGACCACGGGCACGCCGGCCAGCAGGGCATGGCGGCGCGGCGTGTCCAGGAAGCACTGCGCCGAGCGGTCCCAGATGTCGAACTCGCAGAACCAGTGCGGCAGCGCGTCGTAGAACAGCGAGTGCTTGGCGTACATCCACTCGCCGAACACCTGGTAGCGGTCGTCCAGCAGGGACAGCAGCGCGCCCTCGTGGGCCTGGGCCCATTGCTTGAAGAGGTTGAACTGGCGCTCGCGCCCGCCGGGCCGCTCGCTGTCCAGGTAGTGGCCGCGCGACTGCAGCAGCAACTGGCCGTCGCCGGCAAAGCTCAGCGCGGCGTTGGCGCCGTCGAGCTTTTCCTCGACGACGATGTGCCGGCCGGCCAGCCGCTCATAGGGCACGGCGTCGTCCTGGTCACCGGACTGCAGGCGCGAGCCGCGCAGGTGCGGCGTGCGGGGGTATTTGAGGATCTCGACGCTCGAAAGAAAGTGAGCGCCTTGGGCAATGGATGGGGTCATGTCGTGCTTTCCGAAAACGATGCAGCACCCCACGGCGACATGCCGTGGAGCGGGAAAAGCCGACGACGACGCCAGGCGCCGCAATGCAGGGGATGCAGCGACAGCGCGGCCTGGCCCGTGGTGGCCGGGCCGGCAGGCTGTCGAAGGGGAAGATGGCAGGACTGTCGGCGCCGTCCGCAAACCGGACGGTCAGCCGCAAGCCCTCAAAAGGCCACGCACCGCAGCGCACACGCAAAAGACATCCGGGGCAAGGCCAGGATCAGCGTGTGACGAAGTCGTTCAGCAGGAAGCTGTGCGGCGGAGCATGGTGCACCTCGAAAGGGTGAGGGTGGATGGGAGGGGTGCGAGTCTATCGCCCGTTGCCCCGCAGGCACAAGCGGCTGCGCACCATGCCGGGCCGATTGTTGGCTGCTAGCCACGCACGGCGGACTTGAAGGCGGCGCCCAGCGCATCCAGCGCCGCGCGCGGCCGGCCTTCGCGCACGCGGGTGTGCAGCAGCACCGGCAGGCGCGGCAGCGTGGGCAGGCCCAGGCGCGGGCCCACGTCCACGGCGCCCAGGGCCAGCATGCGCGGCGCCAGCGCGGCCACGCCCAGCCCCGCCATGACGGCGGCCGAGACAGCGGCTACGCCGCCGCCCACGAACACCTCGGTCCACGGCATGCGCGCCGTATCCAGCAGCTGCCCGGCCATGGCGCGCACGCCGCAGGGCTCGGCCAGCGTGGCCAGCGGCAGGGGCTCGCCCGCGCGGTGCTGCCAGCCGGGCGCGGCAAACCAGCCGAAGGGCTCCTCGGCCAGCAGCTCGCCGTCGTCACGCCCGGCATGCGTGCGAACGATCACCGTGTCGTATTCGCGCCGGTCAAACCCCTGCAGCAGCGGGCCGGACGATGCGATGCGGATGTCGATCAGCAGCTGCGGGTCCTGCGCATTCATGCGGGCGATCAGGGCCGGCAGCTCAGGCCCGGCCACGTGGTCGCTGATGCCGATGGTCAGCCGCTGGCGCGTGCTGACGGCCAGCGCCAGTGCGCGCTCATGGGCCTGCAGCAGTTCGCGCGCATGGGGCAGGAAGTCGGCGCCCAGCGCCGACAGCTGCACATGGCGCGGCGTGCGCTCGACCAGCCGGCAGCCCAGCCGCTGCTCCAGCCGCTTGAGCTTGAGGCTGACTGCGGCCTGCGTGGTCTGCATGGCTTCGGCCGCGCGCGTGAAGCTGCCCAGGTCCGCGATGTGCACGAAGCCTTGCACGGCATTCAGGTCAAGGGGTCGTTGAATCATTTCAATCCATTATTACTGATATCAGCAATCATGGCTTTTCAAAATATCTGGCACGGCCTACCTTCGAGGCTCCCACAACGCAAAGCAACGCAATTCAACGCAACGCAAAGGAGCCACACCATGCCCATGACCCGGATCAACATGCGCGCCGGCAAGTCCCCCGCCTACCGCCAGGCCATCTGCGACAGCCTCTACCGCGCCATGCGCGAAACCTTCAACGTGCCGGAGGACGACCAGTTCATGACCATCACCGAGCATGACGGCGACAACTTCCGCTACGGCGCCTCCTACCTGGGCGTGGCGCGCAGCGACGATCTGGTGCTGGTGCAGCTCACGGTCAGCAACACCCGCAGCCTGGAGCAGAAGATGGCGCTGTTCAGCCGCATCGCCGAGCTGCTGGTCGAAAGCCCCGGCCTGCGGCCCGAGGACGTGTTCGTCAACCTGGTCGAGGTGGACAAGGAGAACTGGTCCATGGGCCACGGGCTCGCGCAATACGCAACTTAAGACACGCGGATCGGCGCAACACCCACAGCGGCGCGCTCAGTCCGGCACACTCAGTCCGGCACCGCCAGCGCCGCCACGAATTGCTGGCCCACGGCGGTGATGATCTCGGCGCGCGCCGCCGTGCGCAGCTGCACCAGGGCGATCTGCCGGCTCTCGGCAGTCTGGGCAAGGGGCAGCACGCGCAGGCGCGGGTCGCCCTCCCAGCCATGCCGCGCCAGATTGGGCAGCATGGCCACGCCCATGCCGTCGCGCACCAGCTCCACGATGGTCTCGATGGAGTTGAGCTCCAGGAACTCCTGGGGCTTGGCGCGCAGGCGGCGCAGCGTGCGCTCCACCAGCTCGCCCGTGTGCTCGGTGCGGTCGAAGCGGATGAAGGGATAGCGCTCCACCATGTCGGCAGGCGCCGCGGGCCGGGCGGCGCGCGGCGCCAGCAGCACCATGGGCTCGGCGTACAGCGGCGTCCAGACCAGCGAGGGGCGCTTGATTGCCGGGTTGTAGACCACCACGGCCGCATCCAGCTCATGGTTCTCCACCTGGGCGATCAGCCGGTTGGACTTGCCCGAGACCACATGCAGGTCCACCGCCGGATGGTGGCGCTTGAGCTCCAGCGTGGCGCGCACCAGCTGGCTCAGCGCCGAGACGATGGAGCCGAACTGCACGGTGCCGGCCAGCGGTGCGTCGGCCCGCGTGCCGTGCTTGGCCTGCTCGTACAGCGCCACCAGCTGGGTGGCAATGGGCACCAGCGCCCGGCCCTGCTCGTTGAGCGTGACCAGCTTGCCCTGGCGCGCGAACAGCTTGCGCTTGAGGTCGTTTTCCAGCGTGCGCATCTGCAGCCCCACGGCCACCTGGGTCAGCGCCACGCGCTGGCCTGCCGCAGTGAAGGAGCCCTCGGCCGCCACGGCGAGGAAAGTGCGAAGAATGCGCAGGCTTGGCATAAAAGGTTTACTTTCAAGATTCGTAAGAAATTCCAGCTTTCACCAAACAGTTTCTATCATCAAAATCGCTGGCAACCGATAGCCGATCGTCCTGATCGCACCCTCCCACTTCCCGGATTTCTGGAGATCTCCATGCCTGCACCCGTGTCCCGCCGCCTGCTCGTCTGCTGCGCCGCCCTGTTGACCTGCGCCACGCCCGGCTGGGCCGCGCCCGCCGCCGATGCCTGGCCCTCGCAGCCGCTGAAGATCATGGTGGGCTTTGCCGCCGGCGGCGCCAACGACATCGTGGCCCGCATCCTGGCCAAGGAGCTGCAGCAGCGCCTGGGCCAGAGCGTGGTGGTGGAGAACCGCGGCGGCGCGGGCGGCCTGATCGCCAGCGAAGTGGTGGCCAAGGCGCCCAAGAACGGCTACACGCTGCTGTTGGGCTCCATCGGCAGCAACACCGTGGCGCCCGTGCTGGCCAAGAAGCTGTCGTTCGACCCGCGCAAGGACCTGGAGCCCATCACCCTGGTGGCCGAATCCGGCAACGCGCTGCTGGTGAACGCCGCCCTGCCCTACAAGACGGTGCAGGAAATGATCGAGGCCGCGCGCAAGGCGCCGGGCAGCATCAACTACGCATCGTCGGGCAACGGCTCCACCCTGCACCTGGCCGGCGCGCTGTTCGCGCAGCAGGCCGGCGTGAACCTGGTGCACGTGCCCTACCGCGGCAACGGCCCGGCCATCACCGATGTGTCGGGCGGCCAGGTGCAGGCCATCTTCTCGGGCATTCCGCCCGCCATCACCTCGGCCAAGACCGGCCAGACCCGCATCCTGGCCGTGACCACGAAGCAGCGCGTCAAGAACCTGCCCAACGTGCCCACCGTCGCCGAGGCCGGCCTGCCCGGCTATGCCTTCACGTCCTGGTACGGCCTGTTCACCACGGGCGGCACGGACCCGGCCATCGTCGAGCGGCTGGCCCAGGAAGTGCGCAAGATCATGGAGCGCCCCGAAGTTCAGGCCCAGTTCGAGGCCCAGGGCCTGGACCCCGAGACCAGCGACCCCAAGTCCTTCAAGCAGCAGATCGACCGCGAGCTGACACGCTGGAGCCGTGACGTGAAGACCATGGGCATCACCGCCGACTGAGGCAGGTTCTTTCATGCACGCCTCTTCCTCACCCTTCACTCCCGGCAACCCCTACGACTCCAGGCGGGTGCCCGTGTTCGCGCGCAATGCCGTGTCCACCTCCCACCCGCTGGCGGCGCAGGCCGGCCTGCGCATGCTGTGGGCAGGAGGCAACGCGGTGGACGCGGCCATTGCGGCGGCGGCGGCCATGACCATCGTCGAGCCGGTGAGCAACGGCCTGGGCTCGGACGCCTTCTGCATCCTCTGGGATGGCAAGGAGCTGCACGGACTCAACGCCAGCGGCCGCGCACCGCAGGGCTGGGCGCCCGAGTACTTCCACCAGCGCTACGGCCGCCAGGACAAGCCGCCGCGCCGGGGCGTGGACTCCATCACCGTGCCGGGCGCCGTCAGCGCCTGGGTGGCCCTGCACGAGCGCTTCGGCAAGCTGCCCTTTGACGCGCTGATGGAGCCGGCCGCCGAGATCGCCGAGCGCGGCTACCTGGTGCCGCCCGTGGTCCAGCAGAAATGGGCCGCAGGCGCGCCCGAGCTGCAATCGCAGCCGGGGTTCAGGGAAAGCTTCCTGCCCCGGGGCCGCGCGCCTGAGGTGGGCGAGCTGTTTTGCTTTCCCGCCGCAGCGCGCGCCCTGCGCGCCATTGGCGCCACGCGCGGCAAGGCCTTCTATGAAGGCGAGATTGCCCGGGCCGTGACCTCGTTCGTGCAGCAGCACGGCGGCTGCCTGGGCATGGCCGACATGGCCGCGCACGAGGTGCAATGGGTGCAGCCGCTGGCCAAGGACTATCGCGGCCACACGCTGCACGAGATCCCGCCGGGCGGGCAAGGCATTGCCGCGCAGATCGCGCTGGGCATTCTGTCCAACTTCGACCTGGCCAGCCTGCCCGTGGATGGCGTGGCCTCCCAGCATCTGCAGATCGAGGCCATGAAGCTGGCCTTTGCCGACATCTACCGCTACGTGGCCGACGCGGACATGGAGGTGACGCCCGCACAGATGCTCGACGACGCCTACCTGGCCTCGCGCGCCAAGCTCATCGATCCGCGCCGTGCGCAGGACTTCAAGGCCGGCAACCCCGTGCGCGGCGGCACCATCTACCTGACGGCGGCCGACGAGAACGGCATGATGGTCAGCTTCATCCAGAGCAACTTCTCGGGCTTTGGCTCGGGCGTGGTGGAGCCGACCTTCGGCATCAGCCTGCAAAACCGCGGCCACGGCTTCGGCACCGACCCCCAGCACCCCAACCGCGCCAACCTGGTGGGCCCGGGCAAGCGCCCCTTCCACACCATCATTCCGGCCTTCCTGACCCGCGACGGCCAGCCCGTGATGAGCTTCGGCGTCATGGGCGGCAACATGCAGCCCCAGGGCCACATGCAGACTGTGGTGCGCATGCTGGACTACCGCCAGTCGCCCCAGGCGGCCTGCGATGCGCCGCGCTGGCGCGTCAACGAAGGCCTGGCCATCAACGTGGAAGGCGGCATGGAGCCGGCCACCATCGCCGGCCTGCAGGCGCTGGGCCACCAGGTGGAGGTCATCCACGACCCCTACCAGGACTTCGGCGCCGGCCAGTTCATCTGGCGCATGGGCGATCCCGCCGTGGAGGGCTACCAGATCGCCAGCGACCCGCGCCGCGACGGGCTGGCGGCCGGGTACTAGAGGAACGGGAAAGTGCGCGCGGCGGCTACTCCGCGCGCAGGCGCCCCTGCCGGGTCAGCCGCGCCGCCAGCGCGGCTTCTTCGCTGACCAGGCGCTGCAGCACAGCCGCGCTGGCCGGGAAGGGCTCGCTGCCCAGCTCGCGGATCAGGCGGCTGAACTCCGGGTCGGCCACAGACTGGGAGATCCAGCCATACAGGCTGTCCACGCTGGCCGTGGGCGCACCCTTGGGCGCGAACACGCCCACGAAGGTGGTGGCATCGAACACCGGCAGGCCCAGCTGGGCCAGGTCGGGCACATCGGCCAGCCCGCCCCCGGCGCGCGGCCCCAGCACGAACAGCGCGCGCAGGGCGCCGCTCTTGATATGCGGCGTGGAGCTGGTGATCTGGTCCACCACGGCGTCGATCTGCCCGCCGATCAAATCGACCAGGGCCGGCCCCGATCCCTTGTAGGGCACGGGATTGACGCGCACCTTCACCGCATCTTCCAGCTGCAGCACGGCCAGGTGATTGGGCGAGCCCGGGCCGGCATGGCCCACGGTCACGCTACCATCCTTGGCCTTCATCGCCTTGATGAAATCGGCAGCGGTCTTGAAGCGCGCGTCGTTGGCGCGCACCACCACGACCACGGGCGTGCGGCTGACCACGGCAATGGGCGCAAAGCTGTCGGCGCGGTAGGGCAGCTTGATCATCTCGGGCAAGGTGCCCAACTGGCCCGGCGTGGCCACCAGCAGCGTATGCCCGTCCGGCTCGGCGCGCGCCACCCAGCCCGAACCCACGGCACCACCGCCGCCCGCACGGTTGTCCACGATCACGGACTGCCCCGCATGCCGGGCCAGCGGAATGCCCAGCGTGCGGGCCACGATGTCCACGTTGCCGCCCGGCGCAAAGGGCACGACCAGCGTGAGCGGCTTGGCCGGAAATGCGCGCGCCTGCACTGCCGATGCAGCCGATGCCGCAGCCAGCGCCGCGAAAGATACCGCCGTGCGGATAAAGCCTCTGCGGCCCGATGTGATTCGATTCATTTTCTCTGTCTCCTGCTATTTGAAAATCAATGACCCCAATACAGGCGCGCGGGGTTATCGACCAATACCGTGTGCCTGTATTCCTCTGGAACCCAATCCACCAATGCCCGCGCCAATTCGCCAGCGGAATTCGAACGGGCCTTTATTCCGGGATGCGGCCAGTCCGACCCCCATACGATCCGGTGCGGATTGGCCTGCACCAGGGCATGTGCAATGGGAACCACGGCCGGGTCCACGGCCGATGCCGTTGCCGATATCCGGTAGGCGCCCGAGAACTTCACCCAGGCCCGGCCTTCCTTCATCAGCGCCTGCAGGTTGCGGCTGCCCGGCCCGCCGGCGCCCAGCTGGCGCGACGGGTGGCCGAAGTGATCCACCACCACGGCCACGCCCATGTCGGCCACGCGCTGCGCCAGGCCAGGGTCTTCATCCACGTTCACCAGCAATTGCACATGCCAGCCCAGGCCCCGGATGCGGTCGGCCACGGCCCGCAGGCTGGAGACGGAGACCCCGCCCGAAAACAGCGCATTGCACCGTGCGCCCCGCACGCCCAGGGCGTGCAGCGCTTCGATCTCTGTATCCGGCGTGTCCTCGTAGATCACGGCCACGCCCCGCATGCGGCCCGCCTCGGCATGGCGCAGCGTCTGCTTGAGAAGGCCGTGATCGCAGCCATACACGCTGGGCTGGACCAGAACGCAGCGGTCCACGCCCAATGGGCGAAAGGCCTTCCAATAACCGTCCATGGACGCGACAGCCGGTGTATAGGCGCGTTCCGCAATCAACGGAAAATCATCGGAACGACCAAATACATGGAAATGGGTATCGCAGGAATTTTCTGGAAACAGATATTGTTCCGCTGGATTTTCTGCTGCGTCGCAATCACCGGCACAGCGGTTGAAACTGGGTGAATTCATGGGCATTCATTTCAAAGCTGGTGCATTGTCGTGACGCACGTAAAATTCAGTCAAGCTCATCTTTGTCATCATCAAAATGAACAGTATTCAACATGCAGACGGCGCGCCCCGGGCTCCGGTCAACCTGCGCAGCATCGACCTCAACCTGCTGGTGATCTTCGAGGCCCTGGTGGAAGAACGCAGCGTGGGCAAGGCCGCCGCGCGGCTGGGCATCACCTCCTCGGCCGTCAGCCATGCGCTGCGCCGGCTGCGCACCCAGTTCAACGACCCGCTGCTGCTGCGCACGGCCGAAGGCATGGCGCCCACGCCCGAGGCCGTGCGCCTGGCGCGCAGCTTCCGCAAGGCCTTCAGCGAGATCGAAAGCGCCATCGAAGTCAGCGGCGCCTTCGACCCTGCCACGGCGCGGCGCAACTTCCATCTGCGCCTGTCCGACTACGTGGGCGTGCTGCTGCTGCCGCAGCTGTGCATCCATCTGCGCGCCGTGGCGCCGGGCATCAGCCTGTCGGTGCAGTCCTTCGACGGCCGCCAGCCCTCGGACCGCGTCGAGTACGAAGGCGTGGAAATCCGCCTTTCCGTCTCGCGCGGGCGCTCGGTGCTGTCGGCGTCACGGCGCCTGCTGGACGACCAGTGGATGGTGCTGATGCGCAAGGACCATCCGGCCGCCGCCTCCCCGCTCACGCTGGAAAAATACCTGGAGCAAGGCCACCTGAAGGTCACGGGCGTGGGCAGCAGCATCGTGGACGAGCTCCTGGCCGAGCGCGGGCTGGCGCGGCGCGTGATGTTCCAGGTGCCCACCTGGCTGGGCATGGTGCCCGTCATCGAATCCACCGACCTGGTGGCCGCCATGCCCGCGCACTGGATGCACAGCGTGCTGTCCGGCTCCAACTGCGTGGCGCGCCCCATGCCCCTGCCCGAGCTGGCCCTGTCCATCGACGCCGTCTGGCATCCGCGCAACGACCATGACGCGGGGCACAAATGGTTCAGGGAGCTGATCCACCAGATCTTCCAGGAGGCGTACAGCAAATCCCTGCTCCAGCAGCGCCTGGACAGGGCTGGCACACGGAACAACGCTTAACCCAGCCCTCATGCTTTTCGGTGAAGATGCGGTCTTTCCGCCGCACAAGCCATGACACCAGAACAACACACTCCAGCGCTGCAGCGCCGCAACCTCGGCCTGCTCGTGGCCGCGCAATCGCTGGGGGGCGCGTCGCCACCCATCATCATTTCGCTGGGCGGCCTGGTAGGGCAGCAGCTGTCCACCAATCCCACGGCCACCACGCTGCCGGTCAGCATCTACCAGTTGGGCCTGGCGCTGTCCACGCTGCCTGCGGCCTGGCTGATGCAGCGCATGGGGCGGCGCACGGCCTATGTGCTGGGCGCCATCCTGGGCGTGGTCTCGGGCGTGATCGCCGCCCAGGGCATTGCGCACTCCGATTTCGTGACCTTCTGCATCGGCACGGCGCTGGCGGGCTTTTACGCGGCCTGCGTGCAGAGCTACCGCTTCGCGGCCACCGACGCCATGACCGACCCCGCCGAGCAGGCTCGCGCCATCTCGCGCGTGATGATCGGCGGGCTGATCGCGGCCATCATCGGCCCGCAGGTGGTGATCTGGACGCGCGACGCCCTGCCCATGACGCCGTTCGCCGGCAGCTTCTACAGCCAGGCCGTGCTCGCCCTGCTGGCCCTGCCGCTGCTGCTGGGCCTGAAGCTGCCGCCGCCCCAGGCCCGCGCCGTGGCGGGCGAGGCCCGGCCGCTGGCCGAGATTGCGCGCACGCCGCAGTTCATCGTGGCGGCTTCGGCCGGCGTGGTCAGCTACGGCCTCATGGCCTTTCTGATGACGGCCGCGCCCATGGCCATGGTGGGCTGCGGCCACACGGTGGGCGAGGCGGCGCTGGGCATCCAGTGGCATGTGCTGGCCATGTTCGCACCCAGCTTCTTCACGGGCCGGCTGATCGCGCGCTTCGGCAAGCGCCGCATCACGGCGCTGGGGCTGGTGATGATCGCGGCCTCGGCCCTGATGGCGCTGATGGGGCTGGAGCTGCTGCACTTCTGGGGCTCCCTGGTGCTGCTGGGCGTGGGCTGGAACTTCGGCTTCATCGGCGCCACGGCCATGGTCACCGAGTGCTACCGGCCCGCAGAGCGCGCCAAGGTGCAGGCGCTCAACGATTTCCTGGTCTTCGGCACCGTGGCCGTGGCCTCGTTCGGCTCGGGCCAGCTGCTGCACACGGCCGGCTGGGACGGCATCAACACCTGGCTGCTGCCCATCGTGGGCGTGGTGCTGCTGATGCTGGCCATGCAGGGACGGGGTCGCGGCGCGGGCGCGCCGGCCTGAAGTGTGAAGCGCATGTCGGAACGGACGCCATGCCAGGCCATCGAAAATCGTGGTCCATACCTCTTGTGGAGAGAATCCATGCGTGAAGCCATTGCACTGTTGTGCGGCCTGACATTCGCAGTTCCAGCCATGGCGCAGATTTATCAATGCAAGGATCCATCCGGAGAAATGAATTTCTCCGACCGTCCATGCAGCAGCGCGCAAGTCGGCGGCATGATCGAGCGCCGAAAGACGGATGCGGAGATTCTCCAGGAGCGCGCCGAGGCCGCGCAGGCCAACGAGCGCAAATACCGCCAGCAGGCCGCTGAAGCACAGCGGCGCCAGATCGATAGCCAGCAGCGCATGATCGACCAGCAGGCGCAGCAGCCCACGCCTGCATCAGCCTCCCCGGGCTGCAGCCAGGCTCGCAAGGAGCTGGAATTCCTCTCCAGCATCCGCAGCCTCTCCGAAGGCGAAAAGCGCATGCGCATGAATGCGCAGATCTCCAACGTGAACGCATCCTGCGGCACGAATATGCCCTTGCTCCAGGAGCCACCCAAGATTGTCCTGACCCCTCCAGCGGGCACCCGCACCGTAAAGCTCGACCGGTGCAAGGCAGACAGCTGCTTCGACATCAAAGGCAACCTCTATCGCCGGTATCGCGACACCTTGACCGCCTACAACGGGCTGATCTGCGTGCTGGAAGGCGACACGATTCGCTGCGACTGAGCGGCGCCGTCCAACCCATGATGGGACCCGCCAAGGCGGACCTGTGCTGGACGCAGCATCGGTCTACTTGCGGCCATCCCCGGGCAGGTCCGCACGGCGGCTGCCCAGCCAGAGCACGGCCACCCAGCCCAGCAGCGCCAGGGCCAGCAGCACGGACAGATGCCATAGCGCCGCCTCCAGCGGCGCGCCGGCCTGGTTCAGTCGCAGCGAGGCCTGGATGGCCGCCGTGCTGGGCGACAGCCAGCGCAGCGCCTGCAGCAGTTGCGGCAGGGCTTCGGCCGGCCAGCTGAAGCCGCCGACGAAGGCCAGCGGGATGGAGGTGAACAGCACCACCTGCATGGCGCGCTCACGGTTGGCCAGCCACCAGCCCAGCAGCGCCGCCGCTCCCGCCACAGCCGGGACGAAGACGGCCAGCAGCGCCAGCGCACCCCAGGGATTGCCGCCGCGTGGATAGTCGTGCCAGACGAAGATCCAGCCGAAGTAGTACAGGCCCGAGAGCCAGCCCAGCGTGCACAGCGCCAGCAGCCGCGCCAGCCAGGTGCGTGCCGGCGCCCGGTCCAATCCCTGCTCGCGCCAGGTTCCCACCAGCAGCGCGCCGCCCATGAGCAGCGTCTGCTGCAGGATGATGATGGCCACGGCGGCGACGACGAAGCTGCCGTAGCCTTCCGTCGGATTGAACAGGGCCTGCATCTGCAGGTTGACGGGCGAGCGGCTGGCCTGGGCCTGCAATGCGCTCTGTCCGCCGGCCGTCAGGCGCCGCAGCTCCACGCCTGCCGAGACCGTGCCGAAGGCTTCGGCAAAACCGTACTGCACCTGCTTGGCGGCCAGCGGGTAGGCACCGTTGGGATAGACAGGGACCACGGCCTCTTCGCTGCGCACCACGCGGCGCTTGAGGTCGCGCGGCAGCAGCGCGTAGCCCATGACGCGGCCATCCAGCAGGGCCTGCTGCGCCTGGGCCTCGTCGCCCGTGACCAGGGTCACCTCGATGCGCGGGCTGGCCTGGGCAAAGCGCAGCATCTGGCGTGCCAGGCCGCTGCCGTCGTGCTGCACCACGGCCACGGGCACGCGCTGCACGACCTCCTGCCCATAGAACCAGGGATAGAAGAAGCCGTAGAGCACGGGTGCGCCCACCAGCAGCATGAGCACGCCCACGTCGCCGAACACGGCACGCAGGGCGCTGATGAAGTCTTGCGCAAAGCCCCTGGCCATCTCAGCGCCCTCCCCATTTGTCGGGGCGGGAAAGGCCGCGCGCCAGGCCTGCCGTGGCCAGCAGCAGCAACACCAGCGCGGCCAGCAATAGCCCGGCCACCACGGGCAGGCTCTGCACGATGGGCGCGCCCATCTGCAGCTGCTCTATCTGCAGCCGCGCATAGTGGGTATAGGGCATGGACAGGGCCCAGGCACGTGCCGAATCCGGCATGGCCAGCAGCGGAAAACCCACGCCGCTGAACGCAAAGGCCGGCGCCGACAGCAGGCCCGCGCCCGACAGCGCCGTGCGCAGCGACAGCGTGAGCGCCGCCAGCAGCGCCCCCGCCGCCAGGCTCACGGCGATCAGCAGCAGCAGGGCCAGCGCCACCCAGGCCAGGCTGGCAGCGCCCTGCCCCGGATGCCAGCCCCGTCCGGCCGTGAGCCACAGCATGGCCAGCGTACCGCCCAGGCCCAGGCTGGCCCAGGACAGCGCCAGCTTGCCCGCCAAGGCGCCCGCAATGGCGCTCCAGCCGGGCTTTCCCGGGCCCGCAGCCTCGGCCATCCACTGGCCCAGCGTGCGGTCGCGCAGCTCGCGCCCCACGGACCAGGCGCCGGCCGTCATGCCCAGGATGTGCAGCAGCGCGGGAATCAGCGCCGCCGCCAGGAACTGCTCGTAATTGGCGGAGATGTTGAACAGCGACACCAGGTTGGTGCGTATGGGCTCCATGCGCACGCGCAGCGCCTGGGCCGGGTCGCCGCGCTTGGCACGGGCCTGCATTTCCACGCCGGCCGACAGCGTTCCCACCACCTGACGCAGGTCGCGCTGGATCAGGCTGGAATGCGTGGCCAGCTGGGCGTTGTGCATGAGCACCACGTCGGCCCCCTGGCCCCGCTTGATGTCGCGCGCAAAGCCGGGCGGGATCTGCACCACGGCATAGGCATTCATGGACTGCAGCGCCCATTGCGCCTCCGAGGCATTGAGCGCCTGCGACTGCACGGCCAGGCCCGGCGTGGCATCCAGCATGCGCACCAGCTGGCGCGACAGGGCGCTGTGGTCCTGGTCCCAGACAGCGACGGGCAGGCGCTGGACCAGGCCTGCCGAGAAGATCCAGACCATGAGCAGCAGCGCCAGCAGCGGCACCCAGCTGACCATGGCCAGGTCCCAGGGCCGTCCGCGCAGCAGACGCCATTCGCGCCGCAGGCTGGCGGCAAAGGCCGTGGGCGGGTTCGCGCTCACTGCCGCCGGCCGCTCAACGGCCGCCTTCCACGACCACGCTCATGCCGGGCCGCGCGCCTGCAATGGGCTGCTGCGGCCGCGCGCGGACCTCGAAGGTGCGCGCATCGAAGCCCTGGCCGGCGCGCGTCGCGCGCCAGGTGGCGAAGTCGGGCAGCACACCCAGGTAGTAGACCTCGAAGCCGGCCTCGCGGTTGTCCAGGCCCGGCAGGCGGCCGGTGAAGCGGCTGCCCTGGGCAAAGCGTGCAAGCTGGTCCTCGCGCACATTGAGCACCACCCACTGGTCGGCCAGGTCCACCACGGTGACCACGGCCACGCCCTGCGGGGACAGCTCGCCCTGGCGGGCCAGCACCTGGACCACCTCGCCGCCCACGGGGCTGCGCAGCTCGGTCTCGGCACGCGCGGCCTCCACCTCGGCGACCACGCCCTGCACCTGGCGTGCCTGGGCCTGGGCGGCACTGCGATCCTCCTGGCGCGCGCCCGAAGCCGCCATTTCATATTGCGCGCGCGCAGCCAGCG
This sequence comes from Delftia sp. CH05, assembly GCF_009827015.1. Lineage (NCBI taxonomy): Bacteria > Pseudomonadati > Pseudomonadota > Betaproteobacteria > Burkholderiales > Comamonadaceae > Delftia > Delftia sp. CH05. Next base: position 28,565 of record NZ_WUMG01000018.1, read on the forward strand.
CCTGGTCGCGCGAGGCGCGCCAGTTGGCATCGGCTTCATCGCGCTTCTGGGCCGCAACCAGTCCCTGGTCGAACAGGCTTTGCACGCGGCGCAGCGAGGTCTGGGCCAGGTCGGCGGCCGTCTGGGCGCGCTGCCAGTTCAGGCGCGCCATCTGCACTTCCTGCGGGCGTGCGCCGGCCTGCGCCTTGTCGGCCTGGGCCTGGGCGGCATCGCGCGCGGCCTCGGCCTGGGCCAGCTTGGCGCGCACCTCGGGGCTATCCATCTCCACCAGCAGATCGCCGGGCTGGATCTTCTGGCCTTCGGTGACCCGCACCTTGGCGATGCGCGCCGTGACCTTGGGCGCGATGTCGGTCTCGCGTGCCTCCATCTGGCCCTGGAAATACAGGGGGGCGGGCTGCGCCGCACGCCAAAAGCCCCAGGCCACGAGCAGCAGCACGGCCAGCACGATGGCCAGGGCCAGCCAGGGGCGCCTGCGCCCCGGCGGCACGGGCGCGGGGCCGGGTGCTTCGGTGGCGCTGCGGGGATGATCGGGCGTGGCTGTGCTCATGGTGCGTCGGGTGGGATCTGTATGTCGGCCTGGGCCATGAATCGGTCGAATTCCTCGCTCTGGCCCGTGCTCTCCAGCAGTGCGGCCAGGGCCTGCACATACTGGTTGGCCAGTTCGGCACGCTGGGTCTGGACCTTGGCGAGATTGAGGCTGGCATCGATCAGGTCCAGCGTGGTGCTGGTGCCTTCCCGCAGGCCGGCCTCGCGCAGCCGCAGCAGCTCGCGAGCAAGATCCTCCTGGGCCTGCTGGGCCTGGTACTGGCGGCGTGCCTGCTCCACGCCCAGCCAGTTCTTCTCGACCAGCAGCGCGATGTCGCTGAGCGCCTGGGCTTGGGTCAGCTCGGCCTGCTCGATCTTGCGCTGCGAGGAGGCGGCCAGCGCATCGCGGTCGATGCTGTCCCACAGCGTCCAGCGCACGGCCACGCCTGCCACCCAGTTGGGCTTGCCGCTGGTGTTGACCTCGCGCGAACCGAAGGCCAGCAGCTGCGGCCGGCGCAGCGCCTCCTGGGCGTCGTGCAGGGACTCCGCCTGGCGCTTCTTGGCCTGGACCTTGTCCAGACCCGGATGGTGCGACTGGGCCGCGGCGACAAAGCCGTCCAGCGGCGGCAAAGGCCGGCTGCTGACGAACAGCGGCGTGCTGGGCAGCACCTGCCGCTGCGCCTTGACCGTGCGCGCCAGCGCCGCTGCGGCCAGGTCTGCGTCGTCGCGCGATTTGCGCGCCTGCTGCTCGGCGTCGGCCAGCGCGGCACGGGCCTGCAGGCGCTCCAGCCGGGAGATCACGCCCGCCTTGAGCATGCTTTGCGCGGCCGCGTCATGCACGCGCACGCCCTCAAGCGCACGCTCGCGCAGCCGTGCGGCCCGCTCGGCCAGCTGGGCGCCGAAGTAGCGCTGCACCAGCAGCGAATGCAGGGCGTGGCTGCTGCTGGCGGCATCGGCCAGGGCTTCGTCGGTGGCAGCGTCCAGGCCACTGCGCACCGCATCGGACAGGCCGCCCAGGTACAGCGGCCAGACCAGGGACAGGCTGGCCGAGGCATTCGTGCTCTTGCGCTGCAAGGCATAGGAGGTGGGCAGTTGCGGCAGCGAGGGAATGGCCGGCCCCACCGAGGGCGGCAGCTGGCCGAGGACGCCGTCCAGGGTGCGCCGCGCAGGATCGAGATCGATGTCGGCATTGGCCGAGTAGCGGTAGCCCAGGCCCGTGATGGCCACGGAAGGCCCGCCCAGCCCCTGCGTACCCTGGCGTCTGAGCCGCGCGCTTTCCACGGCCTTGGCCGAGGCGGCCAGCTGGTCGGAGCCCTGCAGCAGCGCCTGGCGGGCCTGCACGAAGCTCATCGCGGCGGCAGCCTGGAAGGCCGGAGCCTCCCCTGCAGCCTGGGCCGCCCCTGCGACCATGCCCAGCGCCGCCAGCCACGGCACAAGGCGCGCGGGCCGCGCAAGCAACGGAAAAAACATGGAAGCGCTCAATGGCATGAATGGGGGCGCCTTGCGTGGTTCACCGATGGTGGCGAAGCTTACACGGGCTTGCAGGCGGGCCCCCGTCGGACAAGGTCCTGTGCCTTGTGCCCCCGGCACCGTGCAGCAGGGCCGATTTGCGTGGCGTTCCATCCCATTTCTGTGCGCAGGTGCCGCGCCATGCCGCTACACTGGCGCCTGCCTGCGCGAGCATGTCCTGGCGGACCTGTCCGCAGGCCTTTTTTTTCTGCCCGGCATCGGCCCGATGCCCCGACTGACCACCATGTCCACCGTCTTCAACTTCACCTTCGTCCCCTGGTTCCGGTCCGTGGCTCCCTATATCCACAAGTTCCGACACCAGACCTTTGTGGTGGGACTGACGGGCGAGGCCATCGCATCGGGCAAGCTCAGCTCCATCGTCCAGGACCTGGCCATGATCCAGGCCATGGGCGTGAAGATCGTGCTGGTCCATGGCTTCCGTCCCCAGGTCAACGAACAGCTTGCCGCCAAGGGCCATGAGGCCCAGTACTCGCGCGGCGTGCGCATCACCGACTCCGTGGCGCTGGACTGCGCCCAGGAAGCCGCTGGCCAGCTGCGCTACGAGATCGAGGCCGCCTTCAGCCAGGGCCTGCCCAACACGCCCATGGCCGGCGCGCGGGTGCGGGTGATCTCGGGCAACTTCCTCACGGCGCGGCCCGTGGGCATCGTGGACGGCGTGGATTTCAAGCATTCGGGCCTGGTGCGCAAGGTCGATGTCAGCGGCATCCGCAGCGCCCTGGACATGGATGCCATGGTGCTGATGTCGCCCTTCGGCTTCTCGCCCACCGGCGAGGCCTTCAACCTGAGCATGGAAGAGGTGGCCACGCGCGTGGCCATCGAGCTGAAGGCCGACAAGCTGATCTTCATGACCGAGGTGCCGGGCATCCGCATGGACCCCACGGGCCCGGCCGATGAGACCAACCCCATCGACACCGAGCTGCCGCTGGCCACGGCCCGCCGCATGCTGGCCGAGCTGCCCACGCCCGAGCAGCCCACGGACACGGGCTTTTACCTGCAGCACTGCGTGCATGCCTGCGAGCACGGCGTGGAGCGCAGCCACATCCTGCCCTTCGCCATCGACGGCGCGCTGCTGCTGGAGATCTATGTGCACGACGGCATCGGCACCATGATCATCGACGAGAAGCTGGAAGAGCTGCGCGAGGCCACGCCCGACGACGTGGCCGGCATCATCCAGCTGATCGAGCCCTTCGAGAAGGACGGCACCCTGGTCAAGCGCAGCCGCACCGAGATCGAGCGCGACATCGCCCACTACACCATCATCGAACACGATGGCGTGATCTTCGGCTGCGCCGCGCTCTACCCCTATCCCAGCGCCAGGACGGCCGAGATGGCGGCCGTCACCGTCTCGCCCAAGAGCCAGGGCACGGGCGATGGCGAGAAGCTGCTCAAGCGCATAGAGCAGCGCGCCAAGGCCCAGGGCCTGGACAGCCTGTTCGTGCTGACCACGCGCACCATGCACTGGTTCATCAAGCGCGGCTTCCAGCCCGTGGACCCCGACTGGCTGCCCGAGGCGCGCAAGGCCAAGTACAACTGGGACCGCAAAAGTCAGGTCCTGGTCAAGAAGTTGTAACCCCCTGAGGCGCTGTGCGCCTTCCCCCTCACGAGGGGGGCATACGGGCGGCCGGCGACACCCTCGGTGCGGGGGCGGCGCGGCCGGCCCAGGCCCTTCCTCGGTGTCTCTCGTCTTCAGGCCGCGCCAATTTTTTTGAAATCGCCCAAATCAAGCGACATGGTGGCGCAACTCAGCCTTGCACTGCTGCCTGCCAGCGTGCGGCCGCCTTGCCGGCCGCTGCCAGCGCCGCATCGCGCTGCGGCGCGTCGGCCGGGCATTCGGTGAGGTAGCCCGTCACCAGCAGCGGTGCGCTTTGCGGCGTGGGCCAGGCGATGACGGCATCGTTGGCCGTGCCGCGATCGCCGGTGCCCGTCTTTCCACCCACGCGCCAGCCGGCCGGCATGCCCGCGCGCAGGCGCTTGTCGCCCGTGCGGCTGGCCACCAGCCACTGCTGCAGCAGGGCGCGGCCATGGCCGTCCAGCACCGATCCCAGCAGCAGGCGCTGCATGCTTTGCACCATGGCCAGGGGCGTGGTGGTGTCGCGCTCGTCGCCGGGCAGGCCTTCGTTGAGCTCGGGCTCCATGCGGTCCAGGCGCGTGGTCTCGTCGCCGCTGGCGCGCAGCCACTGCGTCAGCGCCTGCGGGCCGCCGCTGGCGTCCAGCAGCAGGTTGGCTGCGGTGTTGTCGCTGAGCACCACGGCGGCCTCGCACAGCTCAGAGATGGTCATGCCGCCGCCATCACCGGCACGCGGGCCGCTGGCCGGCGAGTAGGGAACCAGCCGGGAGCTGGCGTAGTGCACGCGGCGCGACAGGCGCTCATCGCCCTGCTGCACGCGGTCCAGCACCTGGGCGGCCAGCAGCAGCTTGAAGGTGCTGCACATGACAAAGCGCTCATCGCCGCGGTGGTCCACGCTGGCGCCCGACTCCGCCTCCAGCACGGCCACGCCGAGCCGGCCGCCCACACTTTTCTCGATGCGCGCCAGCTCCGTCCTGAAGGCCTGGTCCGCAGCCCCCTGTTTTTTTGATGGCAGGGCGCAGCCGGCCAGCCCGGTCACCATCCAGGCGGCCGCGCCGCCCGTCATCAGAAAATCGCGTCTTTGCATTGTTTTTCCTTTTCAGTTGCAGATCGACAACCGCAACGATAGCGCCGCGCCCAAGCTGCGACCAGCGTGAATAATTGGCAGCATCCCTTAGAAAAACTATTGGCTCACCATGCAACTGCCCCTCAATGCCCTGCGCATGTTCGATGCGGCCGCGCGCCATCTCAACCTGACGCGGGCGGCCGACGAGCTGTGCGTGACCCAGGCCGCCGTCAGCCAGCACATCCGCAACCTGGAGGAGCGCCTGGGCAAGCCGCTGTTCCGGCGCCTGCCGCGCGGCCTGGCGCTGACCGACGAGGGCCATGCGCTGTGGCCTGCCGTGGCCGAGAGCTTTGCGCGCATAGAGCATTCGCTGCAGCAGGTGGCCGAACCGCGCCCGCGCGAGGTCCTCACCGTGGGCGTGGTCGGCACCTTCGCCATCGGCTGGCTGATTCCCAGGCTGGGCCAGTTCCAGCAGCAGCACCCCTACATCGACCTGCGACTGCTCACGCACAACAACCGCGTGGACCTGGCCGGCGAAGGGCTGGATGCGGCCGTGCGCTTTGGCGACGGCGCCTGGCAGGGCACGCGCGCCGAGCTGCTGCTGCGCGCGCCGCTGACGCCCATGTGCACCCCGGCCCTGGCCCAGCGCCTGCGCCAGCCGGCCGACCTGGCCGGGCAGACGCTGCTGCGCTCGTACCGCCTGCAGGAGTGGGAGAGCTGGTTCGCCACGCTGGACCAGAGCGCGCCGCTGGCGCGCGGGGCCATGTTCGACTCCTCGCTGACGCTGGCCGAGGCGGCCGCCCAGGGCGCGGGCGTGGCCCTGCTGCCGGCGCGCATGTTCCAGCACCTGCTGCAGCAGGGCCGGCTGGTGCGCCCCTTCGAGCAGGAGGTGGACACGGGCGCCTACTGGCTGACCCACCTGCGCTCGCGCGCACCCAGCGCGGCGCTCAAGACCTTCAGGCAATGGCTGCTGGCGCAGCTGCAATAGCCACGGACGCCCGCGGCAAGACCCGCAGGCCGCCCGACTTTGGCCCCGGCGCTATCATCTGCCGCTTTTGGCCCCTAGCCCCGTCCCCGCTCCATGACCCAGACCCTGCCGGTTCTCTACTCGTTTCGCCGCTGCCCCTACGCCATCCGCGCCCGCCTGGCGCTGGCCCATGCCGGCCTGGCCTGCGAGCTGCGCGAAATCAACCTGCGCAACAAGCCGCAGGCGCTGCTCGATGCATCGCCCAAGGGCACGGTGCCCGTGCTGGTGCTGGAGGACGGCCGCGTGATCGAGCAGAGCCTGGATGTCATGCTGCACGCGCTGCGCGCCAATGACCCGGACGGCTGGCTGGCACCGACCAGCGGCTCGCTGCAGGACATGCTGGCGCTGATCGAGCGCAACGACGGCTTTTTCAAGCACGCCCTGGACCGCTGCAAGTACCCCGAGCGCTATACGGCCGAAGAGGTCAACCACGCCCAGGCCGATGCCCTGACCTGGCTGGCCGAGCTGGACGACCAGCTGGAGGCCACCGGCTACCTGTTCGGCCAGAACCCCAGCCTGGCCGACATGGCGCTGCGCCCCTTCGTGCGCCAGTACGCGCGCATCGACGAGTCGCAATGGAACGAGCAGCCCTGGCCGCACCTGCAGGCCTGGCTGCAGCGCTGGATCGATTCGGCCCTGTTCGCCGAAGTGATGGAAACCTACCCGGGCTGGGTGCCCGGCACGCGCGGCCCGGTCTTTGCCGCCGGCGGCGTGGGCAGCGACTGACGCCTGCCCGCCCCGTGTGCCCTGCCCCGGGTCGGCAGGGGCTGCGCAAGGCAGGCAAAGCTGGCACAGTGGCAGGCTGTTGCCAACCGCATGAGCCTTCGCCGACATGACCCTCGCCACCCTGCTCGTCTTCTCCCTGGTCGCGCTGATCGCGATCATCACCCCCGGTCCCACCGTGCTGCTGGCCCTGGCCAATGGCTCGCGCCACGGCGTGCGCCGCGCCCTGCCGGGCATGCTGGGCGCCGTGCTGTCGGACTTCGTGCTGGTCGGCGCTGTCGCGCTGGGCCTGGGCGCGCTGCTGGCGGCCTCGGAGTTCTGGTTCTCGGTGGTCAAGTGGGCGGGAGCGGCGTACCTGGCCTGGCTGGGCCTGCGCATGCTGCGCAGCCAGGGCGGATCGCTGTCGGCACCCCAGGGTGACGGCAAGGCAGAGGCCGGCGCCGACGGCTACAGCGCCCGCACCGTGCTGCTCAAGTCGTTCCTGGTCGCCGTGACCAATCCCAAGGGCTACCTGTTCTGCTCGGCCCTGCTGCCCCAGTTCATCGACCCGGCGGCCGCCCAGGCGCCGCAGTACATCGCCATTGCGCTGGTGTTCGCGCTCATCGATTTCCTGGTGATGCTGGCCTACGCCTTCGCCGGATCACGCGCCGCGCGGCTGCTGCGCGGGCGGGCCGTGATGTGGCTGGACCGCCTGTGCGGCGGCATGCTGCTGGCGCTGGCAGGCTCGCTGGCCTTCTACCGCCGCGCGTCGAACTAGGCGCGCCGCCCAAGAGCCGCGAGCCGCGCCCCCCCGCTGCGTCAGCGCGTCGTCCCCATGACATCGTCCAGCTGCAGCACGGCCGCCGCGTTGGCGGTGGTGGTGGCCAGGGTGTCGATGGCGCCGGTGCGCAGGGCGCCCAGGATGGCCGTGACCTTGCTGGATTCGGCCGCCACGGCGATGACGTTGGGTATGCGCAGCAGGTCCTCGCGGCTCAGGCCGATGACGCGGTCCTGCATGGGGGTTGCGGCCGGCTGGCCGTGGATGTCGATGAAGTCGTAGCCCATCATGTCGCCCACCGTGCCCGCGCGGCGGGCGTCCGAGATCTCCTGCGCGGAAAACCAGCCCATGCGGGCCATGTTGCTGTCCACGCTGACATCGCCCACGCCGATGAGGGCGATGTCGGCGCGGCGCGCCTTGTCCAGGGTGTGCCTGACGGTGTCGTTGTCCAGCAGCGCCTTGCGCAGTTGCGGATCGCCCACCAGGGCCGGCGCATAGAGCGATTCGGACTTGCCGCCAAAACGCGCGGCCAGGCGGCGCGCGATGTGGTCGGCGTTCATCGCCTCCCCGCCACGGTAGGAGCCGCCGATGGCGCTGACGAAGTGGCACTCCCGCCGTGTGGCGGACAGGGCGTGCTCGGAGACCGAGGACACGTTGCGCCCCATGCCCACGGCCACGATGGAGCCGTCGACCAGGATGCGCTCCAGCTCGCTGGCCACCAGGCCTGCCAGCAGTTCGCGCTGCCGGTCGGCATCCTTGTGGTCCACCGCGATCAGTGCGCGCTTGATGTGAAAGCGCTCGGTCAGCTGCCGCTCCAGGTCGGCGGACACCAGCGAATGCGGCCGCACGCGGATCTCGACAATGCCCTCTTCCTGCGCGCGGCGCAGCAGCCGCCCGACGGTGGCGCGCGAGATGCCGAACTCCTTGGACAGTTGGTCCTGCGTGCATCCATCGACGTAGTACAGGGTCGCCAGTCGCGTCAGGTCGCTTTCAGTCAAGGGTGCCTCCAAGGGTGCCGGGAAAGGCGCGCAGTGTAGCGCCGCTCACCGGGCCTCGCCAGCGTGGGGCAGCAGCAGGACCTTGACCGAGTCCATGGAATCGGCCACCCGGATGGCGCTCTCCCACTCCGACAGCGCATAGCGGTGGGTGACGATGCCCTCGGAGGTGACCAGCCCGCGCGCCAGCAGGTCGATGGCGATGGGGTAGCAATGGGCGCTCAGGTGGGCGCCACGCAGGTCCAGCTCCTTTTCCTCGCCGATGATGGACCAGTCCACCGTGGTCTCGCGCCCGAAGACGCTGAACTCCACGAAGCGGCCGAGCTTGCGCACCAGGTCCAGCCCCTGCGTCACGCCCGAGGGCGCGCCCGTGGTCTCTATGTACACATCGCAGCCATAGCCGTCGGTCAGTGCGTGCACGATGGCGCGGGCATCCTCGCACGCGGGGTTGATGGTCACGTCGGCGCCGCAGCGGCGCGCCAGCGCCAGGCGCTGGTCCGACAGGTCCATGACCACCAGCCGGCGCGGCGTCTTCAGGCGCGCCACCTGGGCCATGAGCAGGCCCAGCGTGCCCGCGCCGGCGATGACCACCACATCGTCGAGCTGGATGTCGCCGCGGTTGACGGCATGGATGGCGCAGGACAGCGGCTCGGTGATGGCCGCATCCTCGAAGGCCACGCTCTCGGGAATCCGGTGCACCACGGCGCGGGCGGACAGGCGCATGTACTCGGCCATGCCGCCATCGGCCACCTTGCCCTGGAAGCCGTAGACATCGTGCACCTCGCACATCCAGCGAAAGCCGGTCCTGCAATAGCGGCAGGCATGGCAGGGCACGATCTGCTCGGCGATCACCCGGTCACCCAGCTGCACGCCGTGGTGCTCCTGGGCACCCTCGCCCACCTCCACCACATGGCCCCAGAACTCGTGGCCCGCGATCACCGGCGGGCGCACATAGGCGGGGCGGCCTTTTTCCGGATCTCCCCAGAAGCGCGGCGCGCCAGCCCAGCATTTGCAGTCGCCCGCGCAAATGCCGCAGGAAGCCACGCGGATGACCAGCTCGCGCGGCCCGGCCTGCGGACGCGCGACGCGTTCGAGCCGGTAATCCCTGGGGCCGTGGCAGACCACGGCCAGCATGTTCGTATCGGCGGCGTCAGGCAGGGTGTTTTGCATGGAACTCTCCCGGGTTGCAGATGGTGGACAGGACGTGGGCGCAGCGCTTCATGCCCTGCGGCGTGAACTGTCGAGCAGCACGGCGCCGACGATGATCACGCCCTTGATCAGCTGCTGGTAGTACGAGGACACGCCCAGCAGGTTCAGCCCGTTGTTGATCACGCCGATGAGCAGGGCGCCGACGACCGTGCCGCCCAGGCTGCCCGTGCCGCCCGACAGGCTGGTGCCGCCGATCACCACGGCCGCGATGGCGTCCAGCTCGTAGGACACGCCGGCCTGCGGCAGCGCCGCCGTGGTGCGCGACGCCAGCAAAATGCCGGCCAGCCCCGCGAGCAGGCCGCTGACCACATAGACCAGCAGCACGATGGCGCGGGTGTTGATGCCGCTGGTCTTGGCGCTGCGCAGGTTGCCGCCCACGGCGTAGATATAGCGGCCATACACGGTGTAGCGCAGCACGAAGGCGAACACTGCGACGGCAACGGCAAAGATCACGATGGGCATGGGCACGGGGCCCAGCTGGCCGGCGCCGATGGCAAGAAAGCCGTCGGGCAGCTCGGACACCGGCATGCCGTCGTTGTAGATGTAGGTCAGGCCGCGCGCCGCACTGAGCATGCCCAGCGTGGCCACGAAGGGCGGCACCGCGAACCAGGCCACCAGCAGGCCGTTGACGCCGCCCAGCAGCATGCCCACGCCCAGCCCGGCGCCCACGCTCACCGCCAGCCCCTGGCCATCGGCCGCCAGCCAGGCGCCGACCATGCCGGCCAGCGCCAGGATGGCGCCCACCGACAGGTCGATGCCCGCCGTCAGCACCACGCACGTCATGCCGATGGCCAGGATGCCGTTGATGGAGGTCTGGCGCAGGATGTCGGCCCAGTTGCCCCAGGTCATGAAATGGGGGTTGGCCAGCGCCAGCGCGGCGCACAGCGCAACCAGCGCGATGACCACGCCGTAGCGCTCGCGCAGGCTGCGCAGGTCCAGCGCGCGCCGCCCCAAGAGCGGCGGCGAAGATGCGGCTTGAAGATTCGTCATGGAGGACTCCCGCGTTGATGGAAGAAAGGCGTGGGGCCGGCAGGCCGCTCACTGGATGGAGTAGCCCCCGTCGATGACGATGTTCTCGCCCGTCAGCATGCCGGCGTGCGTACCGGCCAGGAACACGGCCAGCCGCGCCACCTCCTCGGGCTGCGCAAAGCGGCCCGTGGGGATGAGTGCCCGCATGGCCTCCCCCACCTGCCCGGCCCAGGCCTTGCGGCCCAGCGGCGTGTCCACCACGGTCGGCGAGATGGCGTTGACGGTGATGCCGTCGGACGCCCACTCCAGCGCCAGCACGCGCGTCAGTCCCACCAGGCCCGCCTTGCTGGCGCAATAGGCGGCATGGCGCCGGAGCGCGACCACGCTGGCCTGCGAGGCCAGGTTGATGATGCGTCCGTGGCGCTGGCGGCGCATGGCCGGTGCCACCGCCTGGGCCAGCAGCAGCGGCGCCGTGAGGTTGACGGCCAGCGTGCGCTCCCACGCGGCCTCGCTGATTTCGCCGGCCGGCTCCAGCAGCGCCACGCCGGCGCTGTTGACCAGGATGTCGATGCGGCCCGTGGCCTCCAGCACCGTGGCCACCGCCTGCTCCACGCCCTCGGGCCTGGTCACATCCACCGCCAGCGCCAGGTGGCGCCTGGGCTCCGCCAGGCTGGCAGCGGCCACGTCCAGTGCCTGCCGCTCCAGGTCCAGCAGGACGACACGCGCACCGCCTTGGGCGAGCTGCCGGGCAATCGCCAGGCCGATGCCGCCCGCGCCGCCGGTGACCAGGGCCGTGCGGCCGTCGAAGTCCCGCTCCAGGCCGGCGGCGCTCATTTGCGCACCTTCTGCAAGAAGGCGTCGGCATTGGCGGGCACGATGGCGGTCCAGGGCACCTCGTAGGATTTGGCCGTGCCATCGCCCCAGGGCATGGCCTGGGCATACTCGCTCCATACCACCGAGCGCGGCCGGTAGGACGGGCCGACTAGCTGGCGCAGCAGCACATCCAGCGCGCCCTGCGCCTGGGCCTGGGCATCCTGGAAATTGGTGGTCATCTCGCCGCGCTTGACGGCCGTGATGGCGGCGGCCACACCGTCCACACCCACCACCGGGATGGTCTTGATATCGATGCCCTTGGTCTTGATGGCCTGCACCGCGCCCAGGGCCTCGTCGTCGTTCTGGGCGATCACGCCCTGGATCTGGCCCGGGAATGCGGTCAGCCAGTTCTCCATCAGTCCCATGGACTCGGCGCGCGACCAGTTGGCGGTCTTGCGCGCCAGCACCTTCACGTCCTTGTGGCGGGCCAGCACCTCGTCATTGCCGCGCGCCCGCTCGATCTGTGCCGACTGGCCTATGGGCCCCTCGATGACGACGATATTGCCCTTGCCGCCGATGGCCTTCATCAATGCCTCGGCCTGCATGCGGCCGGCCACCACATCGTCATTGCCCACGTAGGAGGTCAGCACATCGCCCTGCACGCGCGTGTTGGAGCCCACCACGGGAATGCCGGCCTTCACCGCCTTCTGCACGGGCGCCGCGCCCGCCTTGAGGTCGATGGGCACGAAGAGGATGCCGTCGTACTTCTGCGTGATCATGGTGTCGAACTGGTTGCTCTGCGTCAGCGCGTCGTAGTTGCCGTCGAACACGGTGATCTGCACCGTGCCGTCCTTCACGGCCGGATGCGCCTTCAGCTCCTTGGTCCACATCTGCATGAACTCGCCCTTGAGCCCATAGACGGCCGCGCCTATGCGGTAGGGCTTGGCCGGTGCGGGTACTGGTGCTGGTGCCGACAGCGGGGCCGGAGCCTGGGCCCGGACCTGCGCTGCGGCCAGGAACAGCCCGCCGGCAAGCGCGGCTGCAAGCACGGTGGTGAGGCGGAAAAACGGCATGGTCATGTCTCCTGTGTGTTGTGAAAGGCAAGGGGAAAACGCAGCACGGGCATCGCCCGGGCTCAGGACGCGAGGTGCATCAGCGCCTCCTGCGTGATGCCGTGGCCGGCCACCACGCGGTCAAGCCGGCCTTTGCGGAAGATGGCGATGCGGTCGCTCAGCTCCAGCAGTTCCGGCGCCTCGGAGGACACCACCACCACGGCATGGCCCTGCGCGGCCAGCGAGGCCAGGAAGGCGTACACCTCGCGCTTGGCGCCTTCGTCGATGCCGCGCGTGGGCTCGTCGCACAGCAGGCAGACGGGGTTGGTGGCCATGCAGCGGGCCAGCACCACCTTCTGCTGGTTGCCGCCGCTCAGGCCCGACACCGGCATGGCCGGGCTGGCCAGCTTCACGCGCAGGCGCTGCAGCAGACCGCCCACCAGCACGCGCTCTGCCGCGCCATCCACCACCCCGGCGCGCTGCAGGTCCGTCAGTGCGGGCAAGCTGGTGTTGAAGCGCACCGAGGAGCTCATCACCAGCCCCGTGGCCTTGCGGTCCTCGGTCACCAGGGCCAGACCCGCCTTGATCGACGCCGCCGGATTGCCGCGCGGCAGGGGCCGTCCGCCCAGGCTCGCCTGCCCCTGGTCGGCGCGCGTGAGGCCGTACAGGCAGTTGAGGAATTCGCTGCGGCCCGATCCCATCAGTCCGTAGATGCCCAGCACCTCGCCGGGGGCGACGTCCAGGCTGATGTCCTCGAACTCGCCCCGGCGCGTGAGCCCCTGCACCGACAGCAGCGGCTCACCCGGCGCCGCAGCCCTGCGCTCGCTGGCGGCAGCGCGGACCTCCCGGCCCACGATGAGCTTCACCAGCTGCCGCCGGTCGATATCGGCCAGCGCGCCGGTCTGCACGAAGCCGCCATCGCGGAACACCGTGTAGCTGTCGGCAATGGTGAAGATCTCTGTCAGGCGGTGCGACACGTAGAGGATGCCGGCGCCCTGCGCGGTCACGCGGCGTATCGCGTCGAAGAGGATGGCGGTCTCGCTTTCGCCAATGGCCGAGGTGGGCTCGTCCATGATGATCAGCTCGCTTTGCCGGCTCAGGGCGCGGGCGATCTCCACCAGCTGGGTCTGCGCCAGGCTCAGGCGGCCCATCTGCGCACGCGGATCGATATCGAAGCCCAGCTGCCTGAGCAGCGCATCCGCCTGCTCCAGCAGCGCGGCATGGCGGACCACTACGCCGGCGCGCCGGGGCTCGCGGCCCAGGAAGATGTTCTCGGCCACGCTCATGCCCGGAATGGGCGACAGCTCCTGCGTGATGATGGACAGGCGGTGCGCCAGCGCCTCGTGCGGCGTGGCGAAATCCACCGGCCGGCCCTTGAGCAATATCTCGCCGGCATCGCGCCGCAACAAGCCCATCACGATGTTCAGGAAGGTGGACTTGCCTGCGCCATTGCCGCCGCACAGCGCGTGCACGCTGCCCGCCTGCAGCTCAAGGCAGCCGTTGCGCAGCGCAGGCACGCCCCCGAAGCTCTTGGCCACGCCGCGCGCCTGCAGCAGTGCGGTGCCGGTGCGGGTGCCGGTGTCCATGGTCACGCGCCCTGCCCGCGCCCGGCCGCGGCGGCCTGCGAGCGTTCGAAGCCGGTGATGGCATCCACCTTCAGGGCCGAGCTGCCGCCATCGAAGCGCGATGCGAGGAAGCGGTCCACGATGGCCTTGGCCAGCTCCACCCCGATCACGCGCGAGCCCAGCGTGATGATCTGCGCGTCGTTGCTGCGGCTGGCGCGCTCGGCCGAATAGGTGTCATGGGCCTGCGCGGCGCGGATGCCCGCCACCTTGTTGGCGGCAATGGCCATGCCGATGCCCGTGCCGCACAGGAGAACGCCGCGCTCATGGCGGCCCTGGACGATGGCCTGCGCCACCGCGATGCCGATGTCGGGGTAGAGCACCGGCTCGCCGTCGTGCGTGCCGAAGTCGGCCACTTCGTGGCCCTGGGCCAGCAGATGCTGCTTCACGGCGTTCTTGAGGTCGCAGGCGGCTTCGTCGCAGCCGATGGCCAGCTTCATGGCATCCCCTTCATTACAAAAGACCATCACATGATCATTTGATCAATGTTTTTTGAGAGTCTTCTCAATCGGAGAGCAGTTGTCAAACAACGATAGCTATGTGAATCGGCAAGATGAATACGTAACCTGTTGAATTTTCTACAAAATCCGTCAAATCCTATCGTTTTCCCTTGGCTATTGAATAGCCAAAAGGCATTGACACGCCAATTTCAACAAAACAAAAATGACCACTCAATGATCATATGAACGGTCTTCGGCACACCCGCCGGGACCGCACCTGGAGGAGACAAAGGCATGACGACCAACCGCGTGATCAACGACCCCGACCGGGTGGTGGAGGACATGCTCCAGGGATGGATCGCCGCCCATGGCGACACCCTGCGCATCGACGCCGGCAATGCCCGCGTCGTGCGCCTGCATGGCGCGCCACGCAGGGGCAAGGTGGGCATCGTGACGGGCGGCGGGTCGGGGCACGAGCCGGCCTTTCTGGGCTATGTGGGCGCAGGCCTGTGCGACGCCGCCGCCGTGGGCGAGGTCTTCTCGTCCCCCACGGCCAGAAGCTTCTACGACGCCATGCGCGCGGCCGATGGCGGCGCCGGCGTGGCCTGCCTGTATGGCAACTACGCAGGCGACAACATGAATGTGGCCATGGCCGTGCAGATGGCGACAGCCGAAGGCATGGCGGTCAGGACCGTGGTGGCCAACGACGACGTGCCTTCTGCCACGCGGGGCGACGAGGCCAGCCGCCGCGGCGTGGCCGGCGAGATCCTGATGTGGAAGGTGGCGGGCGCCCGGGCAGCCATGGGCGCCAGCCTCGACGAAGTGATCGCCCTCGCCCGGCACGCCATGGCCCGCACGCGCAGCATCGGCATCGGCCTGTCGGCATGCACCATTCCCGCCGTGGGCAAGGCCAATTTCCATATCGAGCGCGGCAGCATGGAGGTGGGCATAGGCCACCATGGCGAGCCCGGCATGTCCGTGCACCGCACGGCCACGGCGGCCGATATGGCCGAGCGCATGCTGGACACCCTGCTGCCCGACCTGCCCTTCTGCCCGGGCGACCGCGTGGCCGTGCTGCTGTCCGGCCTGGGCGCCACGCCGCTGATGGAGCAGTACATCCTCTATAGCGAGGTCGCCCGGCGCCTGCAAGAACGCGGCATGCAGGTGGCCTTCCGGCTCGTGGGCAATCTCTTCACCTCGCTGGAGATGATGGGCATCACGCTCACGCTGATGCAGCTGGACGACGAGCTGCTGGCCTGCCTCAACGCGCCCTGCCAGTCAGTCGCCCTCACCGTGGCCGGCGGGCTGCCGCCCCAGCCGCAGGAGGCCATTCCAACGCCGCCCTCTGTTCCGGCAAGGACGCCGGCACAGGCCCAGGAACAGGCACAAACCGCCCGTCCCCAAGCCGCAAGGCGCACCAGCGAAGGGCCGGCCATCGCGCTTGATGACGCGGGCAGCATCGTGCGCGAGCTGATCACGGCCATCGTCGGCCACCGGGAGTTCCTGAGCGAGATCGACGGCCTGATCGGCGATGGCGATCACGGCATCAACATGGCCAAGGGCTTTTCCGGCTGCGGCGCACGGCTCGATGCCATGGACGCCGGCCAGGCGGCGCAGCTGCCTGCGGCGCTGCAGCAGCTGTCCCAGGCCTTGATGGACGATATCGGCGGCTCCATGGGCCCGCTGTACGGCAGCTTCTTCCAAGGCTTCGCCGATGTTCTTGGGCCGGAGCAGGAGATGGATGCCGCCCTGTTCGGCCAGGCGCTGGCGCGGGCCGTCGCCGATGTGCAGGGGATGGGCAAGGCCCGGGTGGGCGACAAGACCCTCATCGATACGCTGGCCCCGGCCCTGCAGGCCTACCGGCAATCGCTGCAGGCCGGCGCCGGTTTCCGCGAGGCGCTGCAGGCCATGGAGGCCGCGGCCGAGGCAGGCAAGGAATCCACGCGCCACCTGCAGGCCCGCATCGGGCGCTCGGCCCGGCTGGGGCCGCGCTCCATCGGCGTGCTGGACGCGGGCGCCACGTCCTGCTGGCTGATTCTGAGCACCCTGGCGCAGTCGCTGCAGCGGCGACTGGCGCAAGCCTCAGCCTAGGGCTCAGCGCCTGCGGGCAGCGCCGCGCACCAGCAGCACCAAGACGGCCACGCTCATGATGGCGAAGCAGATGAAGGACCAGTTGGCGATGGAGCCGCCCAGGAAGCTCCAGTCCACGGCAACGCAGTCACCCGAGCCACGGAAGATCATGGGCACGGCACGGCTGATGGAGTAGTTCTCGATCATTCCGTAGAAGTCGCGGCCGCAGGTGGCGAACTCGGGCGGATACCACTGCAGCCAGCTCTGGCGCGCGGCGACGAAGGCGCCAAAGCCTGCGGCGACCAGCGCCGCGATGCCCCAACCCATCAGCCAGCCGCGCCCGCCGCGTGCGCTGCCCAGGCCCGCGAAGATGGCCACGCCGATCAGCGCGTAGCGCTGCACGATGCACATCGGGCAGGGCTCCAGCCCGACCACATGCTGCAGATACATGCCGAAGGCCAGCATGGCCACGCAGGCCAGGCTGATGAGCGCCAGGATGCGGCGCGGAGCGTTGTCAAACCATTGAAGCATTCTTGTCTTTCGTCACCCGGTTGAATGAAATCAGGGCTGCGGCGCCGGCCCGGCGCTGCAGCCCTGTTCAGCGGGTGCAGGAAACCGTTGCCGCGCCGTCAGATGCCAGCCGCCTCGTCCAGGAACACCTTGGCGCGGCGCGGTGTCACCACCAGGGTTTCCCCCTCGCGCAGCGCCATGTCCCTGAACTGCTGCGCAGGAATCTGCGCCTCGATCAGGCCACCCTCTTCGGCATTGTCCGTGCTTTCGGTGCTCTCCGATGGAATAAGTTCCAGGCGCGCAATGGGCCCCACGACGATGGCGCGGGCCAGCTGCACGACGATGCCCGTGGGCCGTCCCTGGACGTCCAGGTTCTGTCCTGGCGAGTAGCGCTCCACCTCCAGATCGTGCGGGCGCACATAGGCGAAGGCCTTGCTGTCGCTGGCGCCCTTGGCATCGTGGCTGTCCAGCTGGGTGCCGTCGTCCAGGTAGACACGGCCATCGCTGGCACGGCCCTTGAACAGGTTGACATCGCCCAGGAAGCCGTAGACGAAGGGCGTGGCCGGGTTGTCCCAGACCTGCTGGGGCGTGCCTTCCTGCTCGATGCGGCCCTGGTTGATGACGACCACGCGGTCGGCCACTTCCAGTGCCTCTTCCTGGTCGTGGGTCACGAAGATGGAGGTCACATGCAGCTCGTCATGCAGGTGGCGCAACCAGCGGCGCAACTCCTTGCGCACCTTGGCATCCAGCGCGCCGAAGGGCTCGTCGAGCAGCAGCACCTTGGGCTCCACCGCCAGGGCGCGGGCCAGCGCGATGCGCTGGCGCTGGCCACCCGACAGCTGGGACGGAAAGCGGTCCGCGATCCAGTCAAGCTGCACCAGCTTGAGCAGGCTCATCACCTTGTCGCGGATCTGGGCTTCGCTGGGGCGCTGGCTGCGGGGCTTCACGCGCAGGCCGAAGGCCACGTTCTCGAACACCGTCATGTGGCGGAACAGCGCGTAGTGCTGGAACACGAATCCCACGTTGCGCTCGCGCACATGGACGTCGGTCGTGTCCTCGCCGCTGAAGTGGATGCTGCCCACGTCGGGCGTCTCCAGCCCCGCGATGATGCGCAGCAGCGTGGTCTTGCCGCAGCCCGAGGGGCCGAGCAGCGCGATGAGTTCGCCGGACTGGATGTCCAGGCTCACATCGCGCAGGGCCTGGAAATCGCCGAACTGCTTGCTGACGTTGCGTATTTCAATGCTCATGGTCTTGCTCTTTTCTGGTCGGGGCGCGGGCCTCAGGACACCTGCGGCACACGGGATGCCTGGGAAGCCGGCGTGGGGCGCTCGGGAGGCAGCTCGGCTGCGGCCTTGGCCTGGTGCTCGGCACGCCACTCGGCCACCGACTTGATGACCAGGGTCACCAGGGCCAGCAGAGCCAGCAGCGATGCGGCAGCGAAGGCGGCAACGGACTGGTACTCGTTGTAGAGGATCTCCACATGCAGCGGAATGGTGTTGGTCTGGCCACGGATGTGGCCCGAGACCACCGACACCGCGCCGAACTCGCCCATGGCGCGCGCATTGCACAAAATCACGCCGTACAGCAGGCCCCACTTGATGTTGGGCACGGTGACCTTCCAGAAGGTCTGCCAGCCCGTGGCGCCCAGCACGATGGCGGCCTGCTCCTCGTCGCTGCCCTGCGCCTGCATCAGCGGGATCAGCTCGCGCGCGATGAAGGGGAAGGTCACGAAGATGGTGGCCAGCACGATGCCGGGCACGGCGAAGATGATCTTGATGTCATGCTCGGCCAGCCAGGGGCCGAACCAGCCATGGGCACCGAACACCAGCACGTACATCAGGCCCGCCACCACGGGCGAGATCGAGAACGGCAGGTCAATCAGCGTGATCAGAAAGGCCTTGCCCCGGAACTCGAACTTGGCGATGCACCAGGCCGCCGCCACGCCGAACACCAGGTTCACCGGCACGGCGATCAGCGCCGTGATCAGGGTCAGCTTGATGGCCGACCAGGCATCGGGCTCCTGCAGGCCGGCGACATAGGCATCCCAGCCCTTGCGCAGCGCCTCGGTGAACACGGCCGCCAGTGGCAGCACGAGGAACAGGCCGATGAAGGTCAGCGCAATGCCCGTGAGAATCCAGCGCACGGCGCGCGGCTCGGTGGTGGAGAGCTTTTCACGCCGGCCCTTCGGGGGCGCCGTGAGCCTGTACAGCACCAGCACGGCGACCAGCACCGCGCCAATGATCTTGAGAAGCAATGCTTCCTGTGGAGACAACGCCATCTCAAGCCCCTCCCGAATGCTTGCGCTGCCATGCCTGCAGCGCGTTGATGACCAGCAGCATCACGAAGGAGAACAGCAGCATCACCACGGCCACGGCCGTGGCGCCTGCGTAGTCGTATTGCTCCAGCTTGCCGATGATGATCAGCGGTGTGATCTCGGAAATCATGGGCATGTTGCCCGCGATGAAGATGACCGAGCCGTACTCGCCGATGGCGCGCGCGAAGGCCATGGCAAAGCCCGTGAGCAGCGCGGGCGTGATGGCCGGCAGGATCACCTTGTAGAAGATCTGCCAGCGCGAGGCGCCCAGGCTGGTGGCGGCCTCCTCCAGCTCCTTCTCCGAATCCTCCAGCACAGGCTGCACCGTGCGCACAACGAAAGGCAGGCCGATGAAGATCAGCGCAATCACCACGCCGTTCGGATTGAAGGCCAGCTGGATGCCGTAGGGCTCCAGGTACTGGCCCACCCAGCCATTGCCGGCCAGCAAGGCAGTCAGCGAAATGCCGGCCACGGCCGTGGGCAGGGCAAAGGGCAGATCGACGAGCGCATCGACGATCTTCTTGCCCGGAAACTTGTAGCGCACCAGCACCCAGGCGATCAGCAGGCCGAACACCAGGTTCACGCAGGCCGCCGCGAACGAGGCGCCAAACGTCAGCCGGTACGAGGCCAGCACGCGCGGCGAGGCCACGGCCTCCCAGAACTGGGGCCAGGTGAGCAAGAAGGTCTTGAACAGCAGTGCCGACAGCGGGATCAGCACGATCAGGCTCAGATAAAACAGCGTATAGCCCAAGGTCAGCCCGAAGCCGGGCAAAACGCGCTTGGCGCCGCGCCCCTTGCGCGCCGCACCGGACGGTGCGGGCACAGGAGCGTCGGCGCCAGGCCTTGGGCTGGTCGGAACGGCAGACACCATGTTGGATTCCAAATCAGCCAGTGTGGGGAGGGGGCCTCAGGCGGACTTCGCCGCCTTCATGCCTGCTTGCGTGCTTACTTGCCGGGGACGTAGATCTTGTCGAACTGTCCGCCGTCGTTGAAGTGCACCTTCTGGGCTTCGGACAGCGAGCCGAAGTACTTCGCCACGGTGAACTGCTTGATGGGCTTGAACACGTCGGCGTGCTTCTTGAGCACGGCCTCGGAGCGGGGGCGCAGCGCGTGCTGTGCGGCGATTTCCTGGGCTTCGTCGGAGTACAGCCAGGCCAGGTAGTCGTGCGCCAGCTGGCCCGTGCCCTTCTTGGCCACGGTGCGCTCGACCACGGCCACGGGGTTCTCGGCCACGATGGACACCGAGGGATGGACGGCATCGACCTTGCCCTTGCCGAATTCGCGCTCCACGGAAACCACTTCGGACTCGAACGTGATCAGCACGTCGCCGATGTTGCGTTGCAGGAAGATGCTGGTCGCATCGCGACCGCCCTTGCCCAGCACGGGCACGTTCTTGTAGAGCTGCTGCACGAACTCGGCCGCCTGCGCATCGGTGCCGCCCTTCTCGCGCACCGAGCCCCAGGCCGCCAGGTAGGCGTAGCGGCCATTGCCGCCCGTCTTGGGATTGACCACCACGACCTTCACGTCGGGACGGGTCAGATCGCTCCAGTCCTTGATGTTCTTGGGGTTGCCGTTGCGCACCAGGAACAGCATGGTCGAGGTGGTGGGCGATGCGTCATTGGGGAATTTCTTGGCCCAGTCCTTGGCGACCACGCCGCTGTCGGCCAGGAACTGCACGTCGGTCGTGGTGTTGAAGGTCACCACATCGGCAGCCAGGCCGTCGTTGACGGCGCGCGCCTGGGCGCTGGAGCCGCCGTGCGACTGGTCCACCTTGATGTCCACGCCCTTGGTCTTCTTGTAGTGGGCGACGAAGGCGGCGTTGTAGTCCTTGTAGAACTCGCGCGCCACGTCGTAGGAGACGTTGAGCAGCTGGTTCTGCGCCGATACGGTTCCTGCGGCGGCCAGCGCCAGGGTGGCCAACAAAGTCTTGAGCTTCAAAGAATGCATGGTTCGCTGCCTTTTATTAGTGGACATCTCTGCGGTGGATTCACAGACAGTCACATTGTGCGAACGCTGGCTTAAAACTCAAAAGAATATATTTTTGTTTGTTAATGGCCTGCTTCCATATAAGAAGCCTGGCCCACCGTCTTCGCCAGCCGCCACCTCACAGCCCGGCGGCCCAGGGGGCGCCCGCGCCTGCCGGCACCGCTGCCCGTGCACCGGCAACGCGCGGCGCACGCACGGCAGGCCGGGGTTGCGCGGGCTGCCAGCTGTCACCCTGCATCAACGACTGCAGCAGCGCCAAGCCCAGGGGCCAGTCGCCGAAACCCGATTCGACATTGATGTGCCCCGCGTTCTGCAGCCGCACGAACTCGCTTCCCCAGGCCCGCGCATAGGCGCCGGCCCGGCGGATCGGACAGTAGGGATCGTTGCTGCTGGCCACCAGCACGCTGCGGTAGGGCAGCGGC
Source organism: Delftia sp. CH05 (assembly GCF_009827015.1). Taxonomy (NCBI): domain Bacteria; kingdom Pseudomonadati; phylum Pseudomonadota; class Betaproteobacteria; order Burkholderiales; family Comamonadaceae; genus Delftia; species Delftia sp. CH05. The sequence goes on from NZ_WUMG01000018.1 coordinate 50,162, forward strand.
GCATAGGGCACGGGCGCAAAGTCGGCCAGCTGGGCGCGGCGCTCGGGATCGGCCGGCGCCACCAGCAGCGCACCCTGCACGCGGGCGCTGGCCTCGGGCCCCATGTGCGCGGCCGTGATGCAGCCCAGGCTGTGGGCGGCCAGCACCACGGGCTCGGGCCGGGACAGCACCAGTTGCTCCAGCGCGGCCACCCAGGGATCGCGGTGCGGCACGAGCCAGTCGTCCTGCTCCACCCGCTCGGCATGCGGCAGCTGCTGTGCCCACAGGCTTTGCCAGTGGTCAGGGCCGGAGTTGCGCCAGCCGGGCACGATGATGATGCGGTGGGGATTCATGGGTTCTCCTGGACTGTCCATTGCTGGACATGGGCCCCGATTGTGGAGAACGCCGCCGACGATCCCAACGAACGATTTGTTGTTTTCTTATGGCATGGCGGGGTGCAGCCTCAGCGCACCACCGGCTCGCGCGTGGCGTGGCTGTTGCGCCCCGGCACGGTCTCTCCCAGGAAGTCCAGGAAATGCCGCACGGCCGGCGCCAGGCCGCGCCGCGAGGGGAAGACCGCATGCACGATGCCCTGCGGCGGCTCCCAGCCCGGCAGCAGATGGACCAGCCGGCCTTCGGCCAGTTCCTCATGGCACATGTAGTCGGGCAGCCAGCACATGCCGCTGCCGGCCAGCGCCGCGAATTTCAGCGTCAGCAGGTCATCCACCACATAGCGCGGCTGCAGCTGCAGGCGTTGCTCGCGGCCTTCGGGGCCGACCAGCAGCAGGCTGGACTGGCCATCCACCGCCGACATGGACATGCTGTCCAGGTGCTGCAGGTCGGCCAGTGCACGCGGCGTGCCCTGGCGCTCCAGCAGCTCCGGGCTGGCCACGAGGATCTGGCGCGCCACATCCAGCCGCTTGACGACCATGGAGCCGCTGTCCTCCAGGCTGGGGCGCACGCGCAGCGCCACGTCGATGCCCTCCTCCACCAGGTTCACGGGCCGGTTGGTCACCTGCATTTCCACATGCACCAGCGGGCAACGCTGCAGGAACTGGGGCATGAGCTCGCCCAGCACGGTCTGGGCCAGGGTGACGGGACAGCTCACGCGGATGGTGCCGCGCGGCTCGGTCTGCACCTCGGCCACGGTGTCGGCGGCGGCCAGGGCCGCATCGCGCATGGCCTGGCAATGGCGCAGATAGGCCTCGCCCACCTGGGTCAGCGAGAGCTTGCGCGTGGTGCGCTGCAGCAGGCGCACTCCGAGCCGGGCCTCCAGCTCCGCCACGCGCCGCGACAGCCTGGACTTGGGTATGCCCAGCGCCCGCCCGGCAGAGGCGAAGCCGCCGCGCTCCACGACCTCGGCGAAGTACAGCATGTCGTTGAGATCCATCATGTCGCTCGTCCCTCCCTGTGCTCATTGGCTGCAAATTCAGGACAATCTATCGCAATTTCTGCGGCTTATCAAAGACTCTGTCCAAATTCACAATTGATCCCATCGTCGGCCCTACAAGCTTTCCCGAATGGCCGATCCCAACCGCGATCCCAACCGACATCCCAGGAGCTTTTCCATGCAAGTGCTGCACATCGACTCTTCCATCACCGGCGCCGCTTCGGTGTCCCGCCAGCTGACCGCCCAGACCGTGGCCGCCCTGGTGGCCGCCAATCCCGGCGCCAAGGTCGAGTACCTGGATCTGGCCGTGAACGCCCCCGACCACCTGAACGCAGTGTCCATGGGCTTTCGCACCGGCCAGGCCGCCACGACGGAAGCCGAGCGCGCACAGAACGCCATCTCCGAAGCCCTGGTGAGCCAGTTCCTGGCGGCCGATGTGGTCGTGGTCGGCGCTCCGTTCTACAACTTCACCATCTCCAGCCAGCTCAAGGCCTGGATCGACCGCATCGCCCAGGGCGGCCGCACCTTCCGCTACACCGCAGCCGGCCCCGAAGGCCTGGCCAAGGGCAAGAAGGTCATCGTGGCCTCCACGCGCGGCGGCGTGTACTCCACCAGTGAAATGGGCCAGGCCCTGGAGCACCAGGAAAGCTACCTGAAGACGGTGTTCGGCTTCCTGGGCATCACCGATGTGAGCATCGTGCGCGCAGAAGGCGTGGCCATGGGCGATGAGTCCAAGGCCAAGGCCCTGGAATCGGCCCGCAACGACATCGTGCGTGCAGCGGCTGCCGCCAATCAGGAAGCGGCCATCGCCGCCTGATGGCCATTGCAGCCCGCAGGGGCTGCCTGCTCAATGAATGGACAAGCGCCTGGGTTTCGGCCCAGGCGCTTTTGCTTTTGGAGAGGCACGACAGCGGCCGTGCCGGGCTGTCCGGAATGCTCCCAATGGACTGTGGCGAATAAAAGAGGTATCCGCCTCTGCACCTCCTTTGAAAAAAGCAATGCGCGATGGGCTTTCGCAGACACACGAAGCTGGTAGGCTGAACCATCACCGCCCTATTCGCGGCCTTGTCCGACACGAACCGTCTGTATTTCAGAAAGACGGCGGACCTGCCGATATCCAGGCAGCCTTATTGCATTCACTGCCTTCCATCCATGCCAGCCACAAGCCACCGTCCCCATGCCCGGCCCCGCGGCCCTGTCCATGTCCATGTCCGCCCGCCGTCCGATGAAAACCTGGTGATCACGGTGATTGCCGTGTCCCTGCTGGCCATTACCGTGCTGGGCATCGGCGTCTACCAGTTCATGCAGTACCAGCGCGAGCAGGACCAGGAGCAGCTCAATTCGCGCGTCTACCGCAGCTACGTGCGCAACACCGACGAGGCACCTGCGCCCGAGGAGCCCGATCAGCCCGCCGCAGCGCCCACCCCCGCCAAACCCAGCCAGCAACAACTGAACCAGGAAATGACGCGCAAGCTGCTGGCCCATCCCGGCGTGACGCCCGGTGCCGGCTTTTCGGCGCCCGGTGTCAAGTCGACCGGCGTGGTGATCATCGACGCCATCGACCAGGCCCAGGCGCGCGAGAAAGCATCGTCCGCCGCGCGCCCTGCTGCGGCGATTGCCAACCCGTCTCCCGCTTCCTGACGCGTCCTGACCTCTGCGCTCACAGGAGCTGCAACGCAAAAGCCCGGCATTGCCGGGCTTTTTTGTGTCTTGAGCGGCCTTGCCGCACCGCTCACTGGTGCTTGCGCGCCCAGGCCGCGAACTTCTGCACGAAGCCGTTCACGAAATCGCGGCTGCCGGCGCCGATGGAGCCGTCTTCGGCAAACAGGCCGTCCTTGGCCTGGATGAAGATTTCGGGCTGGGCCAGCGTGGGCATGTCCAGGTAGGCCAGCACATTGCGCAGGTGCTGCTGCGCCAGCGCCGTGCCGATGGCACCCACGGAGACACCGGCCACGGCAGCGGGCTTGCCGGCCCAGACGCTCTTGCCGTAGGGGCGCGAGCCCTGGTCCAGCGCATTCTTGAGCACGCCGGGAATCGAGCGGTTGTACTCGGGCGTCAGGAACAGCACGGCCTGGGCCGACTGGATCTGGGCGCGGAACTGCTTGACCACGTCCGCCTCATTGCCGTCATGGTCCTGGTTGTACAGGGGCAGGTTGTCGATGGCGACCTGCTCGAAGACCAGGCCTTCGGGTGCCAGGCGCGCAATGGCGTCGGCGAATTTGCGGTTGAAGGAATCCTTGCGCAGGCTGCCCACGATGACAGCGACCTTGATCTGGCTCATGCATTGCTCCTGGAGGAAGTGGCGAAAAACGGGTGGGAGGCGTACCTCCCGCAGGCAGCCATTATGTGGCTGCCTGCAGGGCGCTTACTGTAGGAAAGTGGGCTTGGCATAGCCCTGGAACTTGCTGTCCACCACGGCCTTGAACTCCGCCGAACGGTAGACCTCGGCCAGGTCCTTGGCCCATGCCGCGCCCTGGTCCTTCTTCTTGATGGCCACCACGTTCAGGTAGTGGTCGGGGGTCTTTTCCAGCGAGACGGCCTCGGTCAGCTTCAGGCCCGAGGAAATGGCGAAGTTGCCGTTGATGATGGCGTATTCGGTATCGCCCAGCGAGCGCGGCAGCTGCGCGGCTTCCAGCGGGATGAACTTGAGCTTGCGCGGGTTCTCGGCCAGGTCCTTTTCGGACACGCGCAGCGGGTCGATGCCGGGCTTGGCCTTGATCAGGCCGGCCTGCTCCAGCAGCACCAGCGCGCGGGCCAGGTTGCTCGGGTCGTTGGGCAGGGTCACGCGGTCGCCTTCCTTGGCCTCGGCCAGGGTCTTGCGGGTCTTGGAATACACGCCCAGGGGGGCGATGGGGCCTTGCACCAGTTCCACCAGGTCCAGCTTCTGGTCGGCCGCGAACTTCTGCAGGTAGACACGGTGCTGGAAGAAGTTGGCATCCAGCGAGCCCTGGGCCAGCGCCAGGTTGGGCTGCACGTAGTCGTTGAACTCCACCAGCTTGACCTGGTAGCCCTTCTTTTGCAGCAGCGGCACGATGCCCTGCTTGAGCTGGTCGATGTTGGAGCCTGCCGTGCCGCCGATCACCAGCTGCTTCTTGTCGGCCTGGGCATGGGCGGGCAACGCCAGCACGCTGACGGCGGCAAGGGCGGCGGCCGAGGCCAGCAGGTGGCGGCGCACGAAGGAAAGGGATGCGGTCATGTCGGAATCCTTTTTTTTGGGAGGGAGCGGGAAGAAAGAAGAAAGCGGGTCTGGACAGCGCGCTCAGCCGCGCTTGTCCAGGCGGCGGGCCGCCGTGTTGCCCACGAACTGGATGACCTGGACCATGGCCACGAGGATGGTCACGGTGAGCACCATCACATCGGTCTGGAAGCGGTAGTAGCCGTAGCGGATGGCCAGATCGCCAATGCCGCCGCCGCCCACCACGCCGGCAATGGCCGAGTACGACAGAAAGCTCACGGCCAGCACGGTCAGCGCCAGCACCAGGCCCGAACGCGCCTCGACGATGAGCACGCGCCAGACGATCTGCAGCTCCGAGGCGCCCATGGCGTGCGCGGCCTCGATCACGCCGCGCGGCACGTCGCGCAGGCACTGGTCCACCAGGCGTGCCAGGTAGGGAATGGCCGCCACGGACAGCGGCACGGCCGCAGCCAGCGGGCCGATGGAGGTGCCGGCCAGCCAGCGCGTGAAGGGCACCAGCGCGACCAGCAAGATGATGAAGGGGAAGGACCGCACGGTATTGACCGTCCAGTTCAGCACGGCAAAGGCCGGGCGGTTGTCCAGCGACTGGCCGGGGCCCAGCAGGAACAGCAGCACGCCCAGCGGGCCGCCGATCAGCACGGCGGCCGACAGGCCGATGCCCAGCATCAAAAGGGTCTGGCCCATGGCCAGCCACAGCTCGGGCAGGATTTCGACGATGTTTTCAGACATGGGAATGCGGAAGCTAAAAGAAGAGGAAAACGGGACCGGGCGAAAGCCCGTCAGTGCTCGGAGCCGCCCACGGCGCGCAGCACCACGGGGCGGGTGGCGCCGCGCTCGCGCAGGGCCTTGTCGGCACGCTCCACGCGCAGGGCCTCAAGTTCGCTGCCCAGCAGCGTGGCGCGCTGCGGCGCCTCGTAGGCCCGGCCCTGCGGCAGGGCGGGCAGCGTGAAGCGTTCTGCCACCTGGCCCTGCTCGATGATGGCCACTTCGCTGCACAGCGCATCGACCACGGCCAGCTCGTGCGTGACGATGACGATGGTCACGCCCAGGCGGCTGTTGATGTCCGCCAGCGTGGCCAGGATGGAGCGCGTGGTCTCGCTGTCCAGCGCCGAGGTGGGCTCGTCGCACAGCAGCACCTGCGGGCGCGGCGCCAGGGCGCGCGCAATCGCCACGCGCTGCTTCTGACCTCCGGACAACTGGGCCGGATAGCTGCCGGCCTTGTCGGCCAGGCCCACGATGTCCAGGCATTCGCGCACACGCTGCTCGATCTGGGCGCGCGAGTGGCCGCCATGGATGCGCAGCGGAAAGGCCACGTTCTCGAACACGCTGGCGTTCTGCAGCAGGTTGAACTGCTGAAAAATCATGCCGATGTTCTGGCGCGCCTCGCGCAGCGCGCGGCGGCCCAGGTCGGTCAGGCGCTGGCCTGCCACCACCACCTCGCCGCTGTCGGGGCGCTCCAGCAGGTTGATCAGGCGCAGCAGCGTGGACTTGCCCGCACCGCTCTTGCCGATCAGGCCGAAGACCGTGCCCTGGCCGATGTCCAGTGATACCGAACGCACGGCATCGAAGTGCTTGCCATCGGCTGTTACAAATTTCTTTTGCAGGTCGCGCAGGCGGATCAGCGCGTTTTCCGGGGCGAAATCGGCGGTCTGGACGGTCATGGAGTCTCGGTTCGGCAGTGAAAACGGTCCTGGGATCGGCAACGGCAGCCTTTGCACCGCCATCTCCAGGCAATGGCGCGCAATTTCCGGGCCCTGTGCTGCGCAGTTGGACGCAGTTGCAAGCCGATGGGCATGCGTTGTCTTGCGTCGTCGCCAAGCACAGGCGAATCCCCAGGATCTGCCGTCATTAGTGTTCTAACGAGTGTGTTGCAAAACGTTGTTCAAACAAAAGAATAAAAAATACGGTGCTTATATCGATTGCCGTCTTTCAAGCCTTGATGTACGGCCTGGACGGCATTGCTAGAATCCGCCCCCGACAGGCCTGTACAACGGCAAGATTCCTTGTGGTTGCGTGCATTACAGGTAAGTACCCGCTTTCATTCGCCATGCCTGAATCCTCCCGAACTGCCGACTGCCCCGCCTGCGCCGCCAGCCTGCGCGTGGAAGCGGTGCGCCTGCGGCGTGGCATCACAACCGTCTTTGATGGCCTGGACCTGCAGCTGGACGAGCCGCGCGTGGGACTCATCGGCGACAACGGCGCGGGCAAGACCAGTCTGTTCCGGCTGCTGTGCGGTCTGGATGCGCCGCAGGCCGGGCGCGTGCTGCTGGACGGCACCGAACTGCACGAGGCCCGCGCCAGGCGGCCGGGCCAGGTCGGGCTGATGTTCCAGAACCCCGACGACCAGATCATCTTCCCCACCGTGGAGGAAGAGCTGGCCCTGGGATTGCGCCCTTCGGGCATCTCGCGGCGCGAGGCCACGGAGCGCGCCCGCGCCCTGCTGAACAGCCGCGGCCTGGCCGACTGGGCACCGCGCGCCGTGGCCGGGCTCAGCCAGGGCCAGCGCCAGCAGGTGTGCTGGCTGGCCCTGCTCATTGCCGCGCCGCGCGTGCTGCTGCTGGACGAGCCCTTCGCCAGCCTGGACCTGCCGGGCCAGGCGCGGCTGGCCAGGGACATCGCGGCCGCCGAGCAGCAGGTGCTGGTCTCCACCCATGTGCTGGACCACGTGCGCAGCTTTGGCCGCGTGCTCTGGCTGGAGCGTGGCCAGGTGCGCGCAGACGGCCCCGGCCATGAGGTCTGCGCAGCCTATGAAGCCGACGTGGCCCGGCGGCTGCAGACGCAGCCCTGACGCAGGAGCCGGCCGCCATGGGAAGCCTCTACAGCGAATACACCAGCTGGCTCCATGCCTGGAGTGCGGGCCGCAAGCTGCTGCTCATGGCGCTGCTGGGAACGGGCCTGTTCCTCATCGATTCACCGTGGCTGCTGGCCATGGCCGGCGCCGCCTGCGGCCTGCTGTGGCTGTCGCTGGGCCGCGCCACCGAGGGCGCACGGCGGCTCATGCTGTCGGTCACCGTGGCCGCCCTGCTGGTGGCTGCCTTCCATGTGTGGATGCAGCACTACGCCCTGGCCGCCTCCAGCGCGCTGCGCCTGGTCTGCGCCTCCACGCTGGGCATGGCGCTGACCGTGAGCACGCGCCCCAGCGATCTGGTCGATGTGCTGGAGCGGCTGCTGGCGCCGCTGGAGCGCATCGGTATATCCCCCGAACAGGTGGCCCTGCAGCTGGCATTGATGCTGCGTTTCACCGAGCATTTCTTCGTGCAGTGGAAGCGCATGGACGATGCCCACCGGCTGCGCACGGGCCGCGCCGGCGGCCTGCGCCTGATTGCGCCGCTGACCATCCACATGCTGCAGGCCACGCGCCGCGTGTCCGATGCGCTGTGGGCGCGCCTGGGCCGCTGAGGCCTGCCCTGCCGATTTGCCCTTCCGATTTGCCCTGCTGAACTGCCCTTCCTGACCGACAGCGAGAACTCTCCATGACCGCTCCCTCCACCGTCTCACGCGCCTCGGCGCGCTCCATGGCCCAGGTCTCGCTGTTCGCGGCACTGATGGCCGTCATGGGCCTGATTCCCAAGATCGACCTGCCGCTGGGCGTGCCCATCACCATCCAGTCGCTGGGCGTGATGCTGGCCGGCGTGATGCTCGGCCCCTGGCGCGGCATGCAGTCCATGCTGCTGTTCCTTGCGGCCGTGGCCGTGGGCCTGCCCCTGCTGTCGGGCGGGCGCGGCGGCATTGCCGTCTTCATGGCGCCCTCGGCCGGCTACCTGCTGGGCTACCCGCTGGCGGCCTGCATTGCCGGCCTGGTCATGCGTGCGCTGCCCCAGGGCTCTCCCCGGCGCGCGGCGCTCAGCGCCTTTGCGGCCTCGGCGCTGGGCGGGCTGGTGGCCCTGCATGCCTTCGGCGTGCTGGGCCTCATGCTGATGGCCAAGCTCAGCCTGTCGCAGGCCTTCATGGCCACCTTGCTGTTCGTGCCCGGCGATCTGGTCAAGTGCGTGCTGTGCGCCCTGGTGGTGCACACGGTGGCGCGCGGCATGCCGGACTGGCCGTTCGGAGGCCGCCAGCATGGCTGAGCCATCCGCGCGTCATCCGCTGGCCGCGCCGCTGCAGCACCCGTGGACCCTGGTCCATGGCCCGCTGGAGCATTGGGCCCGGCAGCGCCCCGATGCGATGGCGCTGCAAAGCGAGGCCGGCCAATGGAGCTTTGCCGCGCTGCATGCCGCCGTGCTGCAGCGCTCGGCCGCGCTGGTGGCCGGCCAGGCGCCAGAGATGCTGCTGGTGGACACGGGCGGCAGCGCCAGCACCGTGGATGCCATCGTCGAATTCCTCGCCATCCTGCACAGCGGCCGCTGCGCCGCCGTGGCCGATCCTGATTGGCCCGATGCCGTGCGCAACCGCATCGAGGGCTGGCTGCCCACGGCGCCCAGCGCTCTGGCCGAGGCCACGGCCACCGGCGCCTTCTACACCGGCTTCACCTCGGGCAGCACCGGGCTGCCCAAGGGCTTCATGCGCCACCACCGTTCGTGGACCGAGAGCTTCCGCGTCTGCCTCGAGGACTTCGGCGCCGTGGCCGCGCAGCGCACCATGGCGCCCGGGCGCATCTCGCATTCGCTGTTCCTGTTCGGCGTGATGCAGGGCCTGTGGTGCGGCGAAGGCGCCGTGGTGCAGGAGCGGTTCTCGGCAGCGCGCTGCCTGACCAGCCTGGCGCGCGGCGAAGCCCCCTGCCTGGTCGCCGTGCCCAGCCAGCTGCTGCTGATGCTGCAATGGGCCGCACACCGCACGCTGGCGCCCATCCCCGAGGTGGAGCTGATCATGATCAGCGGCGCGCGCTGGATGCGCGCCCAGACCCCGGCCCTGCGCGCGCTGTTTCCGCGCGCACGCATCATCGAGTTCTACGGTGCCTCGGAGGCCAGCTTCATCGCCTGGATGGAGGCCGACGAACCGGCCCCGCCCCAGGCCGTGGGCCGGCCCTTCAGCAATGTGCAGCTGCAGATCCGCCCCGCCACGCAGCAGCCCGGCGACCAGCCCCTGCAGCCGGGCGAGGACGGCCTGATCTACATGCGCAGCCCCATGCTGTTCATGGACTATGTGGGCGAGGCGCGCGATGGCACGGCCGCGCTGCGCGATGGCGAGTGGCTGTCCGTGCGCGACATGGGCCATATCGATGCCGGCGGCCAGCTGTGCCTGGCCGGGCGCCAGAGCCGCATGCTCGTCACCCAGGGCAAGAACCTGTTCCCCGAAGAAGTCGAAACCCTGCTGGCCGCGCACCCGGGCGTGGCCCAGGTCTCCATCCAAGGCCTGCCCGACGCGCTGCGCGGCATGCAGGTGCACGCCGTCGTGCAATGGCACGGCGCAGCGCCCGCAGGCTCCGCACAGGCGCTGGCGGCCTGGCTGCGCGAGCGCCTGGAAAGCTACAAGCTGCCGCGCCAATGGTGGAGCTGCACCGACTGGCCGCAGACCGCCAGCGGCAAGACCGACCACGGCCGTCTGGCGCGCGCGCTGGCGGCCACCGCCACGGACACTGGCCGGGCACTGCCCGGCGAACCCGCGCTGCTGCCCCTGCCATGAGCCCGCACGACGCCCCCGTCATCCTGGCCTGGGCGCGCAGCCCCGTCGCCCCCGTGGGCGGTGCGCTGCGCGAGCTTGCCGCGCACGAACTGGGCGCGCCCGTGCTCCAGGCCTTGCTGGCCCGGGCCGGCCTGCCTGCCCGGGCCGTGGATGCCGTGGATGCCGTGGTCTTAGGCAACGCCCTGGGCGCAGGCGGCAACCCGGCCCGCATGCTGTCCCTGGCTGCGGGCCTGCCGGAGCGCTGCGCGGCCCACAGCGTGGATACCCAGTGCTGCTCGGGCCTGGACAGCGTGGCCCTGGCTGCAGGCCTGCTGCTGTCGGGCCAGGCCGATATCGTGGTGGCCGGTGGTGCCGAGGCCTGGAGCCGTGCCCCCATCCGCCAGACGCGCCCGCGCCATGCAGGCGAGCTGCCCGTGCCCTTTGAACGCCCCGCCTTCGCCCCCGATCCCGCACGCGACCCGGACCTGCTGCAATCGGCCGCCGACCATGCGCTGGCCCATGGCATCACCCGCGCCGTTCAGGAGGCCCATGCCATCCACAGCCACGCGCAGGCGCTCGCGCACCGCGACCGGCTGGCCCAAGAGATCGTGCCCCTGGCCGGGCTGGACCACGACGCCTATCCGCGCGCCTTGAACCCGGCCCGCGTTGCCCGCATGCCCGTGGTGGCCGAAGCGGGTGGCGCCGTTGACGCCCATGCACGCCAGCGCCATGCGCTGAGCACGCCCACCATCTCGCCCAAGGCCGATGGTGCCGCCCTGGTGCTGCTGGCCACGCCGCAGGCCTGTGCACGCCTGGGCCTGCAGCCACGCGCCCGCTGGGTGGCCAGTGCCTCGCTGGGCCATGCGCCCGAAACACCGCTGGTCGCCGCCGCACTGGCGGCCCAGCAGGTGCTGGAGCGTGCAGCCGCAGCGCTGCAGCTGCCTTGCCTGACTGCGGAAGAGCTCCAGGCTGTGGAGCTGCACGATGCCTTCGCCGTGCAGGCCCTGGCCTTTGCCGAAACCCTGGGCCTGCCGCTGCAGCAGCTCAACACCGGCGGCGGTGGCCTGGCGCGCGGCCATCCCATAGGCGCATCGGGCGCGGTTGCGCTGGTGCGCATGCTCTCAGACCTGCACCGCACGCCAGCAGCCCACAGACCGGCCCTGGGCCTGGCCGCCATTGCAGGGGCTGGCGGCATAGGCGCGGCCTGCCTGGTGCAGGCGCTTTGAATCCATGGACTCCGCATTTCCCATGTCCGCCAACCCACCGTCCGACACCCTTCCCTTTGGCGATGCGCATGAGGCCCTGGTGCACGCGCGCCGCTCCGTGCGCGCCTACCGGCCCGATCCCGTGCCGGACGCGCTGCTGCACCAGTTGCTGCAATCGGCCCGCCGGGCGCCCAGCGGCGGCAACCTGCAGCCCGGCCAGTTCATCCAGGTGCGCGGCAGCCTGCGCGGCGCACTCACGCAGGCACTGCTGGCCGACTGGCAAGGCGGAGCGCCTGAGCGCGAGGACTACGGCTACTTCCCCCGCCCCATGCCCATGGCGCTGCGCAAGCGCCAGGTGGCATCGGCCCAGGCCCTGTACAGCGCCCTGGGCGTGGCCCGCGAGGACCGCGCCGGGCGCGACGCGCAGTTCGGCCGCAACTACCGCTTCTTCGATGCGCCCGTGGCCCTGGTCGTGAGCATCGACGCCCGCTTCGGCGCAGGCGGCTACATGGACCTGGGCATGACCCTGTACGGCCTGCAAATGGCCGCAGCCGCCCAGGGCCTTGGCAGCTGCGCCATCGGCGCCCTGGCCTCCTACCCCGACACCGTGCGCCGCGTACTCGACCTGCCGCCCGGCGAGCACATCGTCTGCGGCCTGGCCCTGGGCTGGCCCGACGAGGCCGCCCCCGTCAACCGCACCCAGACCACCCGCGCACCGCTGACCGAATACTTCAGGGTACTGGGAGAATGAAAAAAAGCTGCCAATGGCAGCTTTTGCAATTCAGCCCTCGCTCGCACTGAACACGGCGACCGAAACCGGCGCAACCCAAAGCGAGGGACACCGAGCAAGGGCCGCCCCGCAGCGAGGGTGTCGTCCCCCTCCCCCGCGAAGCGGGTAGAGAGGGGGAAGGCGCGTCAGCGCCTCAGGGGGTGCGTTCTTCAGAACGCTGGGATCACCGACCCCTTGAACTGCACATCAATGAACTGGCGCACTTCATCGGAGTGGTAGGCCTTGATCAGCTGCGCCACCCAGGGCTTGCCCTTGTCGGCATCGCGCGCGACCAGGATGTTCACATAGGGGTTCTTGGCGGCTTCCTGCGCAATGGCATCGGTCTTGGGGTTCAGGCCTGCCGAGATCGCGAAGTTGGTGTTGATGGCCGAGGCGTCCAGGTCATCCAGCGAGCGTGGCAGCTGGGCTGCGTCCAGCTCCACGAAGCGCAGCTTCTTGGGGTTGGAGACCACGTCCAGCGGCGTGGCCTTCAGGCCCGCGCTTTCCTTGAGCTTGATCAGGCCCTGGGCCTGCAGCAGCAGCAGCACGCGGCCACCGTTGGTGGGGTCGTTGGGGATGCCGAACTTGGCGCCCTGGGGCAGGTCGGCCAGCTGCTTGATCTTCTTGGAATAGATGCCGATGGGGAAATTCACCGTGTCGGCCACCCAGCCGATCTTGTAGCCGCGGTCGCGCACCTGGGCGTCGAGGTAGGGGCGGTGCTGGTAGCTGTTGGCGTCCAGGTCACCGGCAGACAGCGCGGCATTGGGCTGCACGTAGTCGCCGAATTCAACGATCTGGATCTTCAGGCCGTTCTTCTCGGCGACCTTCTTGACCTGCTCCATGATCTGGGCGTGCGGGCCGGCCGTGACGCCGACCTTGATGGGCTTGTCCTGCGCCTGCGCGGGCATGGCCAGCAGGGTCATGGCGGCGGTGCTGGCAATCGCGGCGGCCGTGAGCGTGCGGCGGAGGAAATGGCGCTTGGTGGGCATGGATGCGGTTCCTTGTAACCTGTCAAAAACACAGGCGCACACTGTAGCGCCAACACAGCGCGCGGCGACCGTACCGGCACACTGCGGCTAGACAGTTTTTTCAGTAGCTCACAACCGGCGCCGCAGCGCGGGCGTCAGCGGTCCTGGAACTCGGGCGTTGCCATCACCTGGTGGGCCACGACATCCAGTACGGGATGGGGTTGCTCCTGGCGGTCTATCCAGACCTTGGGCGTGAAGCTGCCACGCAGCGCCACGGCATCGCCTTCGATCAGATTGCGCAGCACCTCGCAGGCCTGGGCGTCGAATGCAACCACGTTGACCGGGATGGAAGTGCCATCGGATGCCTCGGAACGCACGCGGGCCACCATGAAGGGGCGCCGATTGCGGTCGCTGCGGTGTTCGGGCGTACCGGTGAGTCTGCCGGTAATCAGTCCATCCATCATGTGCGAGACCAGGAAGAAATCGTCAGTTACAAAAGACGCCATTGTAGGTGCAGGTCTTACGCATCCAGACTTGGCGGCGCATCTTCACGGTGCATGGAGTTTTCTGCGCTGGCTGCCCTCGCCATCCGCGAGGGCGCCGCCTGGCGGAACTGCACCAGCCCTTCGCCGCAAGGCACATTCGCGCGCAAAATCGAACGTACAAAGCAAAAAACTCCTGACGTTTCCGTCAGGAGTTTTGCGTTGTGGTCGGCGTGGCGGGATTCGAACTCGCGACCCCTTGCACCCCATGCAAGTGCGCTACCAGGCTGCGCTACACGCCGAAGCATTGAATTATAGGGACTAAAAACGGGCCTTCAGGGAAAACGCAGAGATTTTTCAAAAATGTCTGCAAATTCCTGAAATGGCGACGTTCAGCCCCCCGCATCTTCTCACCCCTGATGCGTGGCGCGCACATGGTCCAGCAAGGCCTCCAGCGGATGGCGCACCTGGCGTGCGGACAGGCGCTTGACCTGGCTGCGGCAGGAGTAGCCGGTGGCCAGCGGCTCGCCCAGCTCCTGCTTGCCTTCGATCTGCCGGGCCCATGACTGGGCATAGATGGTCTTGGAGGTTTCGAGGTTGCGCGCCTCATGCCCGTAGGTGCCCGACATGCCGCAGCAGCCCGTGGCCTCCACGCTCAGGCGCAGGCCCCGTCGCTCGAAGAGCTGTGCCCACTGCTTGCCGCTGTCGGGCGCGTTGGTCTTTTCGGTGCAATGGGGCAGCAGGCGGTACGCAGTGCCTGCACTGCCCTCGTTCGTGCGCGCCTCGGGCAGCACCTGCTGCAGCCATTCCTGGGGCAGCGCCACCTTGGGCACCTCGCCCATACCCGGCACCTTGAGGTATTCCTGCCGATAGGCCAGCGTCATGGCCGGGTCCAGCCCCACCAGCGCCACACCGGACTGAGCCAGTTGCACCAGCTGCGCGGCATTGCGGATGGCCGCCTTGGCAAAGGCGCCCATGAATCCCTGCACATGCAGCGGCTTGCCATTGGGCAGCAGCGGCGCCAGCCAGACCTGGAACCCCAGGCGCGCGGCCAGCTCGATCAGCACCTGCAGCTGGCCGGTCTCGAAGTAGCGGGTGAAGCTGTCCTGCACGATGACCACGCTGCGCGCGCGCTGCTCGGGCGAAAGCGCGGCCAGCGCCTGCGCATCGGCCGCGCGCACCTTCCATTGCCGCAAGGTGGCTGCCAGGTCCAGCCGGCTCAGCAGCGGGCCGTCGACCATGCCGATGCGCCGGCTGAGCACATCGCGCATCCATGGCGAGCCCATCACCCCGTTGTAGAGCGCGGGCATGCGCGCCAGCCACGGCATGGTGAATTCCAGCGAGCCGATCAGGTAGTCCCGCACGGGCCGCAGGTAGCGGCGGTGGTAGAGCTCCAGAAAGCGCGAGCGGAATTCGGGCACGTTGACCTTGACGGGACACTGCCCGGCGCAGGACTTGCAGGCCAGGCAGCCGGCCATGGCGTCATAGACCTCGTGCGAGAAATCGGCCTCGCCGCGGCGCGCCGCGCGGCTGTTGCGCCAGCGCGCGGCCAGGCTGGACAGAAAGGGCTGGGGCCGCTGCGCGACCTCCAGCACGTTCACGCCAGCCTGCCCCTGCAGGCGCAGCCATTCGCGCATCAGCGAGGCCCGGCCCTTGGGCGAATGCACGCGCTGGCGCGTGGCCTTCCAGGACGGGCACATGGCGTCGTCCGGGTCGAAGTTGTAGCAGGCGCCATTGCCGTTGCAGTGCATGGCCGCGCCATAGCTTTGCCATACGCGCTCGTCGATCTGCCGGTCCAGCTCGCCGCGCGTGGTGACGCCGTCCACCTTGAGCAGCAAGGTCTTGCTGGCCGGCGGCGTGGCGATCTTGCCGGGGTTGAGCTGGTTGTGCGGGTCGAAGGCGGCCTTGAGCTGCTGCAGCGAGGGATACAGCTCGCCGAAGAAGGCCGGCACATATTCGGAGCGCAGGCCCTTTCCGTGCTCGCCCCACAGCAGGCCGCCATGGCGCTGCGTGAGTTCGGCCACCGCGTCGGAGATGGGGCGCACGAGGGCGGCGTCCACGGGGTTCTTCATGTCCAGGATGGGGCGCACATGCAGCACGCCGGCATCGACGTGGCCGAACATGCCGTACTGCAGGCCGTGGCTGTCCAGCAGCGCGCGGAACTCGGCAATGAACTCGGGCAGGTTCTCGGGCGGCACGGCCGTGTCTTCGACAAAGGGCTGGGGCCGCGCCTCGCCCGCCACGTTGCCCAGCAGGCCCACGGCGCGCTTGCGCATGGCATAGACGCGGTGGACCGCTGCATTGCCCGCCGCCAGCGTATGGCCCAGCCGCTCCACGGAGGTATCCGCGCCCAGGTGGGCGAGGAAGGCCTGCACGCGGCCATCGACCTCCTGCGGATCGTCGCCGCTGAATTCCACCAGGTTGATGCCCAGCGTGGGGCGCTGGCCGTCCTGCGGGAAGTACTCGGCCACGCTGGTCCAGACGAAATCCTTCATGGCCAGCAGCAGCACCTTGGAATCCACCGTCTCGATGGACAGCGGCCGGTGTGCCATCAGCGCGCGCGCATCGCGCAGCGCGTCCATGAAGCCCGCGTAGCGCACATTGACCAGCACCGAGTACCGGGGAATGGGCAGCACGTTGAGCCGCGCCTCCACCACGAAACCCAGCGAGCCTTCGGCGCCGCACAGCACGCTGTTGAGGTTGAAGCGCCCGTCGCCTTCGCGCAGATGGGCCAGGTCATAGCCGGTGAGGCAGCGGTTGAGCTTGGGGAATCTGGCCTCGATCAACTCCGCCTGGTCCTCGCTGATGCGCCGCGCCGTGCGGTGCACCTTGCCGATGCGCCCCGAATCGGCGCACATGCGCTCCAGCGCCTGAGCATCCAGCGGCGCGCTGTGCAGGCGCTCGCCGCCCAGCAGCACGAAGTCCAGCGCCAGCACGTGGTCGCGCGTCTTGCCATAGGTGCAGCTGCCCTGCCCGCTGGCATCGGTGTTGATCATGCCGCCGATGGTGGCGCGGTTGGAGGTGGACAGCTCGGGCGCAAAGAACAGTCCGTATTGCTTGAGCGCGGCGTTGAGCTGGTCCTTGACCACGCCTGCCTGCACGCGCACCCAGCGCTGCTCGGCATTGATTTCGAGGATGCCGTTCATGTGCCGCGACAAGTCCATGGTCACGCCATGCGTGAGCGACTGCCCGTTCGTGCCCGTGCCGCCGCCGCGCGGTGTCAGCACCACATCGCGGAACTCAGGCCGCGCCAGCACCTGCGCCGCCCTGGCCACATCCTCGGCGTGACGCGGGTAGATGGCCGCCTGCGGCATGCGCTGGTAGATGGAGTTGTCCGTGGCCAGCACGGTGCGGCTGGCATGGTCCGTGTCCACGTCGCCCTCGAAGCCGGCGGCCTTCAACGCTTCAAGAAACTCAAGGTATTGGGCAGGCACGGGGGCGCTGGCGTGGGGCAGTGGGGCAATCGACATGGAAGGCAAGGTGGGGAGATTTGTTGCTGGCGATCAGCCCAGGAAACCCATGCATGCAATACACGATTTCAGGCCGACCATGGCCGCAAGTATCTCTACACTCTTCCTCTGGAACAAACGAAAATTGCGGCTGCGAACACTGCATAAAACTCATGAATTACCGACGCCTGACACCCTCCATGTCCCTGCTGCTGGTCTTCGAGGCGGCCGCGCGCCACGAAAGCTATGCGCGAGCGGCCGAGGAGCTGTCGCTCAGCCAGAGCGCCATCAGCCGGCAGGTGCAGACACTGGAGGCGCAGCTGGGCATCAGCCTGTTCCGCCGCGAGGGCCGCACGGTGCGCCTGACTGATGTGGGGCGCCGCTACTTCATCGACCTGGGCGCCGCGCTGGGCCGCATACGCAGCGCCACCCTGCAGGCCATGTCACGCCAGTCCGGCGGTGGCACGCTCAACCTGGCCACCCTGCCCACCTTCGGCTCCAAATGGCTGCTGCCGCACCTGCATGGCTTCTACCAGGCGCAGCCCGGGGTGACGATGCACATCCACTCGCGCATCGGCGATATCGACTTCGACAGCGCAGAGATAGACGCCGCCATCACCGTGGGCACGGGAGACTGGCCCGGGCTGACCGCGCATCGCCTGTACCACGAGTTTCTGGTGGCGGTGGCCAGCCCGCAGGCGCTGCAGCAGGCCGGGCAGGCAGCAGCCTCGCCGGACTGGGCGGGCCAGCAGGTGCTGCTCACGGTGGCCAGCAACCGGCAGGCCTGGAGCGAGTGGTTCACGCACTATCGACTCGATCACCGGCAGATGCGGATAGGGCCGAGCTTCGAGCTGACCTCGCACCTGATACAGGCCGTGCTGGCAGGCATGGGCGTGGGCCTGGTGCCACGGGTACTGGTGGAAGAGGAGATGGCGCGCGGTGAGCTGCACGTGGTGGGAGACGCCATCCCCAGCCAGCGCAGCTACTACCTGGTCTATCCCGAGAGGAACGCGACACTGCCGGCGCTGGCAGCCTTCCGGCAATGGCTGCTTGAGACCTGCGCCCAGGGTTGATTCCCGCGCAACGGCCGCTCCCCTTCAGCGGTTGGTAGCGGTTGGCGATGGCACAAAGAAAAACGGACCACAGCCAGAAGCTGTGGTCCGTATTCATTTATGGTCGGCGTGGCGGGATTCGAACTCGCGACCCCTTGCACCCCATGCAAGTGCGCTACCAGGCTGCGCTACACGCCGAAGAATTCAATTATATACAGCTTTTTGCTCTCAAATAGAAAGCAGCGCACGAATCTGCAAAAGCTCCTCGCGCACGGCCTCCGGCTCCAGCGGAACGCTGGCCGCGGCATCGCCACCGAGCAGCGGCGCGGCAGCCGGCGCCGACACCGCGACACCGGCCTGCAGCGCGGGAACCACGGCAGACCCCGAGGCTTCGCGCAGGCGGTTGCGCGCGCCATTGATAGTGAAGCCCTGCTCGTAGAGCAGCTCGCGGATGCGCCGGATCATCAGCACTTCGTGGTGCTGGTAGTACCGGCGGTTGCCGCGCCGCTTCATGGGGCGCAGCTGCGTGAACTCCTGCTCCCAGTAGCGCAGCACATGCGGCTTGACGTCGCACAGATCCGCGACCTCACCGATGGTGAAGTAGCGCTTGGCGGGAATCTGGGGCAGAAGTGAAGCCATGGCAAATGTGGATGAAGTCAGGATGTGCAATGCCGCTGATGCGCGGGCGCCGATCCGGGAAGAAGGCCGAGCCTACTGCACAGCTCGCCTGCAGGCCAGCACCCTGTCGTAAAAACAGCCCATCCACCGCGAGGCAGACAGGCTGGCGACAGCTGGCCATGCAGGCCCGGGCAGGCTTTCCTCAGGCCTGGGAGCCCGATGTGCCTTCCTGGATCTGCTCCTTGAGCTTGCTGCTCGCATGGAAGGTCACGACGCGGCGCGCCTCGATCGGAATGGCCTCGCCCGTGCGCGGATTGCGCCCCGGACGCGGCGCCTTGGTGCGGATCTGGAAGTTGCCGAAGCCCGACAGCTTCACATCCTCGCCCGACACCAGGCTTTGCGAGACCAGCTCGAAGAACGCATCCACCATTTCCTTGGATTCGCGCTTGTTCAGGCCGATCTCGTCGAACAGCAGATCCGCCAGCTGCGCCTTGGTCAGCGCAGGCGAATCAAGACTTTCCACCGCCAGTTCCATCACAGGATCTCCTTTCACGGCATGCACCCTCCATCATGCGCGCAGGCGCGCACCCAGACGCTGCTGCAGCTGCTCGAGCACGGCCTGCACGGCCTGCTCGATCTGCACATCCGTCAGCGAGCTGTCGTCATGGCCCAGCGTCAGGCGCACGGCCAGGCTCTTTTCGTCCTGCGCCAGCGCGCCCGGTGCCGCTGCCTCGCCGGCCTTGAGCGCCTTGGGACGGAACACATCGAACAGCACGGCAGAGCGCAGCAGGCCGCCGGTCTGGGCAGCCTCCACCGCCTGCATGAGCTGGGCATGCGTGGTCTTTTCGTTCACGACCACGGCAATGTCGCGCTCCACGGCCTGGTGCTTGGCCACGGGCTTGAACACCGGCACCTCGCGCGCCAGCACGGCATCGAGCTCCAGCTCGAACAGCACGGGCGCCTGGGCCAGATCCCATTGCTGGCGCCACTGGGGATGCAGCTCGCCGATGAAGCCGATGGACTGGCCATCGAGCAGCACGCGTGCGCAGCGGCCCGGGTGCATGGCAGGATGCTCGGCCGGCTCGAACACGGGCTTGCGCGGCGCCAGCAGCGCCTCGACATCGCCCTTGACGTCGTAGAAGTCGACCTTGGTCTCGCCACGAGCCCATTGCAGCTGCTCGGCAGCTCCCCAGGCCAGGCCCGCCACGCGCATGGGCTGGTAGAAGCCCTTGACCGTGGTGTCGCTGTCAACAACGCTGTCATCCTTGAGGAAGACACGGCCCAGCTCGAACACGCGCACGCGCTCGGCCTTGCGGTCGGCATTGAACTTGAGCACCTGCATGAGCGAGCCGATGAGGCTGGAGCGCATCACGCTGAGCTGGCTTGCGATGGGGTTGAGCAGCTGGATGGGATTGGCGTTGCCGGCCAGATCCTTCTCCCACGCGGCTTCCACAAAGCTGAAGTTGATGGTTTCCTGGTAACCCAGATCGGCCAGCGCGCGGCGCACGGCGAACTGGCTGCGGCGGTTTTCGGCGCGCAGCTTGGGCGCAATGGGCGCCAGCGGCTTGGTCGTGGGCAGGTTCTCGTAACCCACCATGCGCGCCACTTCCTCGATCAGGTCTTCCTCGATGTTGATATCGAAGCGGAAGCTGGGCGGCGTGACGGTGAGCACGCCATCGCCCTGCTCCACCGGCAGGCCCAGGCCGGCCAGCGCATCGTGGCACTGCTGCTGCGTGAGCGGCATGCCGATGACCTTGGCCGCACGCGCCACGCGCAGCGTGACGGGCTTGGGCTGGGGCATGTTGGACTTCTGGTCGTCGATGGGGCCGCAGACGGTCTCGGGCGTGCCGCAGATCTGCAGCACCAGCTCCGTGATGCGCTCGATGTGCTCGACGGTCAGCTCGGGATCGACGCCGCGCTCGAAGCGGTGGCCCGCATCGGTGGAGAAGTTGTAGCGGCGCGAACGGCCGGCAATCGACTTGGGCCACCAGAAGGCCGCCTCGATGTAGATGTGGCGCGTGTCGTCGGACACGGCCGTGGCGTCGCCGCCCATGATGCCGGCCAGCGATTCGACTTCGCGCTCATCGGCGATCACGCCCACCTGTCCATCGACGGTGACGGTGTTGCCGTTGAGCAGCTTGAGCTGCTCGCCTTCCTTGCCCCAGCGCACCTGCAGGCCGCCGTGGATCTTGTCCAGGTCAAAGATGTGGGAGGGGCGGCCCAGCTCGAACATCACATAGTTGGAGATGTCCACCAGCGGCGCCACGCTGCGCTGGCCGCAGCGCGCCAGACGATCGACCATCCACTGCGGCGTCTTCGCCTGGGTGTTGACGTTGCGCACCACGCGGCCCGAGAAGCGGCCGCACAGGTCGGGCGCCTCGATCTTCACGGCCAGCCTGTCCTGCACGCCCACGGCGGCAGGCGTGAACGACTGGGGCTTGAGCGGCGCACCGGTCAGCGCAGCCACTTCGCGCGCCACACCATAGACGCTCAGGCAATGCGCCAGGTTGGGCGTGAGCTTGAGCGTGAACAGGGTGTCATCCAGGTTCAGGTATTCGCGGATGTTCTGGCCCAGGGGCGCGTCCAGCGGCAGCTCCATCAGGCCGCCATGGTCCTCGGACAGCTTGAGTTCGCGCGCCGAGCACAGCATGCCGAAGCTCTCCACACCGCGCAGCTTGCCGATCTTGATGAGGAAGGGCTTGCCGTCTTCACCGGGCGGCAGCTCGGCACCCACCGTGGCGCAGGGCACGCGGATGCCCACGCGCGCATTGGGCGCGCCACAGACGATGGTCAGCAGCTCGGGCCCGCCCACATCGACCTGGCACACGCGCAGGCGATCGGCATTGGGATGCTGCTCGGCAGCCTTGATCTCGCCGACGACAATCTTGGTGAACGGCGGTGCCACGGGCTCCAGCTCCTCCACCTCCAGGCCGGCCATGGTCAGGGTGTCGGCCAGTTCTTGGGTGGTCAGCGGCGGATTGCAGAACTCGCGCAGCCAGGATTCGGGAAATTGCATATCAGACTCTTTGGCGTTGGTTCGGTCCGCGCGCCGCGGCGCTGGCGGACCCCATGAACGTATTGACGACTCTCATTCCAAGCCCCCGAACAGCCTGACCATGCGACTGGCGTGGTTCAGGCCGGAGACGCCGAGCAAGAGCCGCCTCGCGGCGAGGGCGTCATCCCCCTCCCAGGGGGATGGCGCGCAGCGCCTCAGGGGACGGTCCATTTCTAACGGAATTGCGACAGGAAGCGGATATCGCCGTCAAAAAACAGACGCAGATCGTTGACGCCATAGCGCAGCATGGTCAGGCGGTCAGGACCCATGCCAAAGGCAAAGCCGATGTACTTCTCAGGATCCAGCCCCATGTTGCGCACCACGTTGGGGTGCACCTGGCCGGAGCCAGCCACCTCCAGCCAGCGGCCGGCCAGCGGGCCGCTCTGGAACTGGATATCGATCTCGGCGCTGGGCTCGGTGAAGGGGAAGAAGCTGGGACGGAAGCGCAACACCAGGTCGTCGCTCTCGAAGAAGGTCTTGCAGAAGTCGGTGAAGACCACCTTCAGATCCTTGAAGCTGACGTTCTCGCCGATCCACAGGCCTTCGCACTGGTGGAACATGGGCGAGTGCGTGGCATCGCTGTCCACGCGGTAGGTGCGGCCCGGCGCGATCACGCGGATCTCGGACATGCCCTGGCCGGCGTCGAGCCGCTCACGGTATTTCTTGACGTGCTGCACGGCATGGCGCACCTGCATGGGGCTGGTGTGCGTGCGCAGCAGATTGGGGGCCTGTTCCGTGCCGCCTTCCACGTAGAAGGTGTCGTGCATGGAACGGGCGGGATGGTCTTCGGGCGTGTTCAGCGCCGTGAAGTTGAACCAGTCGGACTCGATCTCGGGGCCCTCGGCCACATCGAAGCCCATGGAGCCGAAGATGCCCTCGATGCGCTCCAGAGTCAGCGACACGGGGTGCAGGCCGCCCTGGCCACGGCGACGGCCCGGCAAGGTCACATCCAGCACCTCGGCCTTCAGGTGGGCCTGCAGTTCGGCATCGGCCAGGGCCTTGCGGCGCGCGGTCAGCGCGGCCTCGATGCCTTGCTTGGCCACGTTGATGGCGGCTCCGCGCGACTTCTTCTCTTCGACGGAAAGCTGCGCCATGCCCTTCATGAGCTCGGTCACCTTGCCCGACTTGCCCAGAAACTGCGCCTTGGCGTTTTCCAGATCAGCGGGGGTTTGTGCCTGCGCGAACAATTGCTGCGCGCTTTCGACCAGAGAATCCAACTCGTTCATATCGACTCTTTATCGACTGTGAAAAGAAACAAGGGCTAGCAGCCTTTTCAAGCCCTAGCCCTTGCTGTTTGCGCTGCAAGCCATCACGAGGATGGCCACAGACCGTTATCTCAAGCAGCCAGCTTGGCCTTGACTTGATCAACGATGCTGCTGAAAGCAGCCTTGTCGTGCACCGCGATATCGGCCAGCATCTTGCGGTCGATCTCGATGGCTGCCTTCTTCAGGCCGTTGGCGAACTGGCTGTAGGTCAGGCCCAGTTCACGTGCAGCGGCGTTGATACGGGCGATCCACAGACGGCGGAACACGCGCTTCTTGGCACGGCGGTCACGGTAGGCATATTGCCCAGCCTTCATCACCGCCTGCTTGGCGATGCGGAAGACATTGCCGCGGCGGCCGCGGAAACCCTTGGAAAGGGCCAGAACTTTTTTGTGACGGGCGCGGGCCGTTACACCACGTTTGACGCGAGGCATGTGTTTTCTCCTTGTTCGTCAGTGAATTACAGGCCAGCCATCGGCAGCATCTGTGCGATCGAGCCCATGTTGGTCTCATGCACAGCCACTGCACCACGCAGGTGACGCTTGTTCTTGGTGGTCTTCTTGGTCAAGATGTGACGCTTGAAGGCTTGACCGCGCTTGACGGTGCCACCGGGACGAACGCGAAAACGCTTCTTCGCGCTGCTCTTGGTCTTCATTTTGGGCATTTGAATGCTCCTGTTGTTTGTGCTCGTGAGGCGGCTCGCAACACTGCGCGCACTTGCTGGCCCCGAGACACTTCTGTGCCAGCCCGGAGGCCGGCAAGAACAAGGGACATGGATACCATGTCCCTTGCATCGCACGCCCCGCGCAATCGACTCGCGCAAGGCCTGCAAATTCTGTCGCCCCTCAGCGAAGGGCGAAACCGCGATTATGCCTTATCAGCCACCGCAGGTGCAGCAGAAACCTCTGCTTGCGGTTTGCCACCGGTGGTGGGCTTCTTGCGCGCAGGGGCGATCATCATCACCATCTGGCGGCCTTCGAGCTTGGGGAACTGCTCCACCTGGATGGAGTCCGCCAGATCGTCACGCAGACGGTTCAGCAGGTCCAGACCGATCTGCTGGTGCGTGATTTCACGGCCGCGGAAACGCAGCGTGATCTTGCACTTGTCACCATCGGCCAGGAATCGGCGGATGTTGCGCAGCTTGATGTTGTAGTCGCCGTCGTCGGTACCAGGGCGGAATTTCACTTCCTTGATTTCGATGACGGTCTGCTTGGCCTTGGCTTCGGCAGCCTTCTTCTGTTCAAGGTACTTGAACTTGCCATAGTCCATCAACCGGCAGACAGGCGGAGTGGCCGTGGCGGCGATTTCCACCAGGTCCACGTCCAACTCGCCCGCCATGCGCAGCGCTTCCTGCAGAGGCACGATGCCCAGCGGCTCGTTCTCCGGGCCGGACAGACGCACTTCAGGCGCCATGATTTCACGGTTGAGACGATGCTTGCGCTCTTCACGGTGGCGCCGATCACGAAATTCAGTAGCTATGGTTCTCACCCTTGGATTTAAGTTGCTACAACAGCGTAGCCGCTTGTGTGCAGTACACGCCAAACGGCTACCGCCTTTGGAGATGCTCCGTCAGGCCTTCGCCGCGATGTCCTTGGCCACGAGTTCAATGAACGCGTCGACCGACATCACTCCGAGGTCCTTGTTGCCCCGTGCGCGCACTGCCACTGCACCAGCGGCCTTCTCCTTGTCGCCTGCAACAAGGATGTAAGGCAGCTTTTGCAACGAATGCTCCCGTATTTTATACGTAATCTTTTCGTTGCGCAGATCTGTCGCCACCCTAAGGCCTTGATTCGGAAATGCTTTTTGCAGCTTTTGCGCGACTTCCCGCACATAGTCCGCCTGCGCGTCAGTGATATTGAGCACGGCCGCCTGCACAGGAGCCAGCCATGTCGGCATGGCACCGGCATGCTGCTCGATGAGGATGCCGATGAAACGCTCCAGGCTGCCGACGATGGCACGGTGCAGCATCACGGGGCGATGGCGATCGCCGTCTTCACCCACGTATTCCGCATCCAGGCGCTCGGGCATGGAGAAGTCGACCTGGATGGTGCCGCACTGCCACTGGCGACCGATGGCGTCCTTGAGCGTGTACTCGATCTTGGGACCGTAGAACGCGCCATCGCCGGGCGAGATCACGTACTCGCAGCCCGAAGCCTCCAGGCTGTTGATCAGCGCGGCCTCCGCCTTGTCCCAGCTTTCATCGGAGCCGATGCGCGCCTCGGGGCGCGTGGCGACCTTGTAGATGATGTCGCTGAAACCGAAGTCCGCGTAGACCTTTTGCAGCAGCGTGGTGAAGGCCAGCACTTCGGGCTGGATCTGGTCTTCGGTACAGAAGACGTGGCCGTCATCCTGCGTGAAGCCGCGCACGCGCATGATGCCGTGCAGGCCGCCCGTGGGCTCGTTGCGGTGGCACTGGCCGAATTCGCCGTAGCGCAGCGGCAGGTCGCGGTAGCTCTTGATGCCCTGCTTGAAGATCAGGATGTGGCCGGGGCAGTTCATCGGCTTGAGCGCGTAGTCGCGCTTTTCCGACTCGGTCGTGAACATGTTCTCGCGGTACTTGTCCCAGTGGCCGGTCTTCTCCCACAGGGTCTTGTCCAGGATCTGCGGACCCTTGACCTCCTGGTAGCCGTTGTCGCGGTACACGCGGCGCATGTACTGCTCGACCTCTTGCCACAAAGCCCAACCCTTCGGATGCCAGAACACGGTGCCTGGCGAATGCTCGTCGATGTGGAACAGATCCAGTTCACGGCCCAGCTTGCGGTGGTCGCGCTTTTCGGCCTCCTCCAGCATGTGCAGGTACTGCTGCAGGTCGTCCTTGGTAGCCCAGGCCGTGCCGTACACGCGCTGCAGCATCTCGTTGCGATGGTCACCGCGCCAGTAGGCGCCAGCCACCTTCATCAGCTTGAAGAACTTGAGCTTGCCGGTGCTCGGCACGTGCGGGCCGCGGCACAGATCCTCGAAACCGCCTTCGCGGTACAGGCTCACATCCTCGTTCGAGGGGATGCTGGCGATGATCTCGGCCTTGTAGTTCTCGCCCATGCCCTTGAAGTAGGCCACGGCCTCGTCGCGCGGCAGCACGCGGCGCACCACGGGCTCGTCCTTGGCCGCCAGCTCGGCCATGCGTTTTTCGATGGCGACCAGGTCCTCGGGCGTGAAAGGACGCTTGTACGAGAAGTCGTAGTAGAAGCCATTCTCGATGACGGGGCCGATGGTGACCTGGGCGTCAGGAAACAGATCCTTGACGGCGTAGGCCAGCAAGTGGGCCGTCGAATGACGGATCACGTCCAGGCCATCTGCATCCTTGGCCGTCACGATGGACAGGGGCATGTCCTTGTCGATCACAAAGCTGGTGTCCACCACCTTGGCGTCGTCGCCCGTGCCAACCTTGCCAGCCAGTGCAGCCTTGGCAAGGCCCGTGCCTATCGATGCAGCCACTTCGGCCACGGTGACCGGACCGGGATACTCGCGTTGCGAACCATCGGGAAGCGTAATGTGGATCATGGGATTCCTAAAAATATTTCTCAGGGGGGTGCGCCATCCCCCAAAAGCAAAAAAGCGCGGAGCCGGGTCCGCGCTTTGTTGGGGTCGAGTGAATCTCGTGCAGGCGCGAACCGCCAGCCGCTAGCGGCCGGTGTACATCTCCGATGTAGTTCGCGGTGTCATAACCATGATGCCTTTCTCGCCCTTGTCAGTTGAAAACTCCTTGCATTTTAACCCCAGCAAAGAAAAAGCGCCCGAAGCACAAGGCCCCGGACGCTTTCTCACCCCTATCTACCTGAAGTTGCACTCACCGAAGCCGCGCTTCAGTGGAATTGCTCCTCTTCCGTGGAGCCGGTCAGCGCCTTCACGCTGGACGAGCCGCCCTGGATCACCGTGGTCACGTCGTCGAAGTAGCCTGCACCCACTTCCTGCTGGTGCGACACGAAGGTGTAGCCTTGCTCGCGGGCTGCGAATTCAGGCTCCTGCACCATGTTCACGTAGTGCTTCATGCCTTCGCCGTTGGCGTAGGCGTGGGCAAACTTGAAGGTGTTGAACCTTCCAGCAATACTGTAAGTGGCAGATTTTCAACGGGTTTTTCCATTTTTCTTGTCTGCTCTTCGCACCCACCCAACCATGCCCCAAGCCGCCAAGGTGGCCCGTTGCCGGTTGAGCGACTGTTGCACCCTTGCCCTACCGATAGTGGGGCAGCCCAGCCCCCACGCCCCTCCCAACCCCATACGATGGGCAGGTGATCGCGTGCGGGGTTCGCCACCTCTGCCTAAATTTTAGGCAGTTTTTTAGACACTGGGTCTCCAACTTGTGTCCACCACTTTTGCCGCTGCATCCACAGCAGACATCAGCGTCTCGTCTGCCAAGTGGCTGTAGCGCGCCGTGGTCTTGATCTGGGAGTGGCCAAGAAGTTTGCTCACCACATAGATGGATTGCCCCGAGTTCACCAGATTGCTCGCGAACGTGTGGCGCAGGTCATGCATCCGCAGGTCTGCGATCCCAGCCTCCTTGCGGACCTTGTCCCAAAGATAGAACAGGTTGCCAAACGGCCGCTTGGTATCCGGGTTGGGAATCACATAAGGGCATCCGCTCCAACGTGGCAGCCCCCGCAACACCTCCAGAGCCCTGTCAGAGATCGGAATGCTTCGGGCTTTCCCGCTCTTGGACAGAGGAATGCGCCAGTTGCGCCGCTCCAGATCAACGTCTTCCCAACGTGCATCCAGCAGCTCACGCTTGCGGCATCCGAGCAGCAGCAAAAGAGCAACGATGCTCTTCAACTGGGGAGAACCACACTGGGACAGGGCCTCGTGCAGGCGCTGGGTTTCAGCCGCGCTGAGATACCGCTCCTTCGCGTTGTTCGGGTTGAACAGCACCACACCGTCGGCAGGGTTGGACTCACTTCCCGGGATGCCTTTCTTCCTCGCCAGATTGAACATGATCTTGAACAGGACAGGTATCTTGTTGGCATGAGCCAACGCGTAGCCTTTCGTGCGCAGATCCTGGTGAGCCTCGGCCAGCATGTTGGTCGTGATTTCGTCCAGGTGCTTGGCTCCAAAGCGCGGCAGGACATGGCACTTGAGGAAGCTCAGCGTGGACTGAAAATTCCTCCGGTGCAGATGGATGTGCGGCACATAGGTCTCGCGGATGAACTCGGCCAGGGTCGGCACCGCACGCAAGGCTTGGCGCTCCTTCAGAGGATTGCCGCCCAGCTCCACCTCCGAGCGCAACCGCATGGCCTTCTGCCGGGCCTTGTCGTAGCTGACAGCAGCAGCGTCGCCGATCTTGCATTGGCGCAGCTTGCCGTGGCTATCGTGATAGCGCAGGTAAAAGGTTTTACCCCCTGAAGGTCGAGCCTCCAGAATGAACCCTTTGAGTGCGCTGTCGTAATAATCCACCTTGGATTTTCCGGGTGGACAAACCGCTTCACGCACAAACTGTGCACTGAGTTTGACAATGGGCATACAGCCTCTCCTTTCATGAGGTTGATTGATAAAGAACCGCGTCCATGGAGATAGGCGCTAAAGCAATAGGCGCACGAACGCCTCTCCACATGGACGTGGATATTCACAAGAAAATGGGTTAACAAAGATGCGAAGC
Source organism: Delftia sp. CH05 (assembly GCF_009827015.1). Taxonomy (NCBI): domain Bacteria; kingdom Pseudomonadati; phylum Pseudomonadota; class Betaproteobacteria; order Burkholderiales; family Comamonadaceae; genus Delftia; species Delftia sp. CH05. The sequence goes on from NZ_WUMG01000018.1 coordinate 78,714, forward strand.
AGTCTCCCCGAGACCACCACCGCAGGAGTTGACGATGAAAATCATCGACTTAGGAAAAATCGCCTGAAAACCAGAGGCAGCGGCCACCAGTGGTTTCCCAAGGAAGGCCACCACCTTTCCAGGGGCAGCACTCCCGATCACCATGTCAGAAATTAGGTATTGGCGGCTTGCCTATACGAGGAGGCTTGGCTTCCTCCGAGGTCGGCTCACTTGGCAAGTCCGGCAGATACCGCGCAAAGGCATCGGCAAACTCACGCACCTCGTAGCCTTTGGGCGTATAGCCCTCTTTCATTCGCACGGTCTTTGTTTTTATTCCATAGGCACTCATGAACTTCGCCAACTGACGCGCCGAGAGAGGTTTACCGTGATTGTAGGTACGCCAATCCATATCCTCATCTTCATGGAGCATTTGCAACAAAACGGCCGATGGAATGTACTTTTCCTTATAGCTAGACAAGACTTCGCGGATGTCCTCCAGTAGTTGATTGGAAGATGACTTAGGCGGCGCTGTTTCTTCACAGTTTTGCAGAGCCGCTTCGCACGCTTTGCGATACCACTCTTTACCTAAGCAGTGTGCAATAGTGAGCAACGGCTCCCAATTGTCTTGTTGACGATCACTGAGGCGCTCGGGCATCTCGTCCCATCCTTTCGAAAATACGTCCTTGTTGTCCATAGCAAACTTCAGAATTTGAGAGCGCAAGTCTTTAAAGACCTTTGGATCAGCGGAGCGCAGGCGCTTCACACTGTCGTCCTTGGTCTTGCGCTTCATGGGAACCTGGATACCTCGACTCATCGTGGCACTTGGCAAGTGCCGCTCAAGCATGATTCCAGCCATGACTTTGGGACCATAAACATAGTAGGCGCGCTCGGTGAGCTCCTTGCCATCGGACTCCACCCGCAAGACAAACCCGCCCTGCTCATAGCCTTTGTTCACTACCCCGGCAAACTCTGTCTTTCCCTCCATAAATGTGTCGGCTTCATCGATCAAAATAGTCGGCATGAAATTAGTGATCAACCTAAAAAGTGCTGCCAAGGTAATATTGGCCGACTCCATTGGACGAAAAACAAACTTCTCCACCACTTTTAGCAGCTGAGTTTTCCCACACTCTCTTTCGGGCGCGTTAATCAGTAGAAGAGGACAACGTTGGAAATCTCTATAGCACCATGTATTAATAGACCATAGTGCCACAGTCAAGGCATCATGGTCCGATATAACCACGTGATTTTTAATAGCACCAATCATGCCATTCATTAATAGATCGCAATCAACCCTCCCATCAAACGGAACGACATTGTTCGCATCCAGGCTCTTTGAAATGATTAAAGAAGTTGAGTTTTTTGGCTTCTGCTTCATGATCCATCCTTGTTTAAGCAGTTGAGGTTATGGATTGGTCAATCCATGGTTCGCTGAGTACAAGCAGCGAGCCAGAACTGAATTCTGAACGAAAGCTTGGCCCTTGCAAATAACCCCATTAGACCCCTCACGATAGCCATTTCCAGAAAATTAAAAGAATACTAAGGACGGAAGCACTCTAAACAAGGAATAAGAAAATTAATAAGGCTTAGAGCACTTCTCAGTGGGAGATTTCTCGTTTGCGATAGGAAATGATTCCTAGCCGCTTGTCGAAATAATCTAAGGACGGAAGTGCGTCAAGTAGGGAGAAAAAATTTATTGGATAGAAGCACTTCTCGCTGGGAAGATTTTTGTCATAAGGCTAGAAGCACTTCTGCGTGGGAGACAAGATGGTAAAAAAGTCTCACAACGCTCAAAAAATAGGCAAACAGGCAGAAAAAATAAAAAACTCATGCCCGTATCCTTTTTCCAACACAACGGCTTCTCAGGCAGCGTTTTTCGCCAGTCCCCTCCCCATCCCGATCCGCAACATCTGCAACGCCGCAACGTTGTTGCAGGGCATGGCCCGGCGGGTGGCGCCGTGGCAGATGTGGCGGATTACGGGGAGAGGGCGTGCCGCCCCCCGGGCCGGGGCCGGCGAGCCGGGTGGACCGGAGGGGACCGCGTCGCGCCCCCGACGGGTACCCAGATTGCCCCCAGGTGGGGTCGACAGGGGGGGCGGGATGCCCCCCTCCTGGGGCGGTCGCCGCACGCCACCCTGGCCCACTCTGGCGGCCACCGGCGGGGATGGTCCGTGAGGCCGGGCTCACGGCATGGGCTTAGCACGGACTACTTTCGGAAGTAACCGACCCACAGTGCGATCCCAGCACCGATCAGAATCAAGATCAGTAGCAAGGGATACATGAAGGTCAGCGCAGCGGCAGCAGCGATCGACATGGGACGGGTCACGTTGAACCACATACCCAGCACCAATACCGTGACCAAGGCGGCCTGTATCCCCGGGGTCAAGCCCCCTCCTTTGTCTGCCGGCGCGACTTCCCTGTCGAGCGGGTGGCACTGCCATCGTCCTTTGCCTTGGGCGGGTTGCGCATGACGCCCTCCAGCGTTGCCCCAGGCACATGCTCATGGAGCCGCGTGTTCACCTCGCCCGGCTGGATCAACCCCAAGCCCCGTAGCGCAGCCAGCACGAAGCCGCCTGTATTGATGGACTTACCGGGATGCAGGCAGTGAAAGCTCTTGGCCGTCAGCCCCTGCGCGCCCACGACAATCTCCTCTATGGCCTGAGCAGTCGCCCAGTCCTTGCACCACACGCCGTTGCCGGTGCTATCGGCGATGCGCAGATACAGCGCGTTGTCCCCCTGGCTCCGGCCCACCGTATAAGTGAGCGTGCTTCGGCCCGAGACGGACAGGCAACTGCCGCTGTAGATGCTGTCGATCGATGTGGGCTGATGCCTGGCTTCTGTCGCGTCGATTTCACTCATAAAGTTCTCCTTGGTAGATGGATGCGATAGGCAGGTGGCCTATCAGATAAGGTGGCAAAAAGCCCTCAGACAAAAAAAAACCGCCTCGATGGGCGGCAGGTGGTGGGTGATGAAGGCTGGTCACTGTGATCTGGCCCTCACCTGGCTGGCGCAATAGGCCATCAACTGGGGGGCAAGATCCGCATGCTTGGGCACGTAGATCACGACTCCAAACCCGTCATCACTGAGCACGAGGGTCAGTTCGAACCAATCCTGATGGCTCTCGGCCACATCGCAATCGCGGTCAAAAAGTGAGAAACCCAGTTCCGCATCAACCGCAGTCAATGCATCGCTGGGATCTAAAACCAGGATTTTGATGAGACTAGACAGGTCGTCCATCTCATATTCGATCAACTCTTCAATGCGCAGACCAATCAACTGACCCAGCTCGGTGCCCAAGGCCTGAGCACAGGCGTCGTGAATTGATAGTGAATCAGAATAAACGTACATAAAAATCCTTTCTGTTAGAAAAAAGAAAGCCCGCCGAGGATTTCTCCAAGGCGGGCGAGGTAGGGAAGCGACTACTTAAATATATGTGATTAATGATCAGATTCAATTTTCTCTTTTTTAAATCTCTCGAGAATACTTCCAAAAGTATTTAGCGGCAAATATGTAGAATCCTTATTACAAACCAAACCAATATCTTTTAAAGCTGCAAGGACAAACCCTCCAACATTATTATCACCAGAATCCATGAAATCGTTTAAATCTTGACCTGTCCATTTAGATTTACTAGACAAAGTATTTTCGATACTCCTGCCACACAACCAATGCACGTGGTAGGTTCCACCCCCAGGATTTTCAAGAATACGCAGATGCAGCGTACTGTCTGACTCACGTTCACCGATTTGATAGGTCAGTTTTCCTCCACCTTTCAAACGCGGACACTTTGATTGATAAACAACGTTTATTAAACCTTCAGCTTTTACAATTCCAATTTTAGACATACAAGCTCCTATCACGAAATTCTATCGCAATAAAAAAGAGCTTGCGCATAAACCCGTGAAAACTCTTCCCAAGCGGATAACTTGAGAAGAATTTCAATCACTTCACTCTCACCTTGAGTGCGGTGAGAGCTAACCCGCCGATAGACACCAGCAATGGAGCCAAAAGTAACACAGAGAACAGGGGCAACAACCGGCCTGTCCCAACCAAGTGCACCCCTTTCGATATCAGCATGAGCGTCATGGAGTTGATCCACGGAACAGACAGCGCGATTGCGTGCCATACCGTCATGCCGAGTGCCAGCACCAACGTTCCGGACCAGACTCGCTTGAGCACGGTGTAAGTTGCCTTCGGCAGAAACGAGCACCAAGCCATCACACCGAGCAGCGCGGCAGCCACCAGGGTTGTCGGCCAGAGGTACATCAGGACAAGCACCCATACACAAGCAGAAGACAGAATGGCTGTGGCCCATCGAGCGAAGTACTCACTCTTAGGCAACAGATCGATAGCCTCTAGATAGGGAACCGACAAGCGCTCACCAAACATCTTCAGCAGCAAGCCGCCAAGGGTCAAGGCCACGCTCAGGATGACGTTGACCAGGCGGTCATGCATCAAGCCGCTGTTCATGATCCGTCGCCCGCCCATACTATCGACAGCAACATCGCTGCCCAAGGCGAGGATGAGCATGACGATGCCCACAAGCATGATCGCGGTTGAAACCCTCTTCATTCGTGGCTCCCTTCTTTGGATTGAGCCAACTCGGCCCTGATCTCGGTTTCGTGGCGATTGCTTACCTTGGTGACGTAGTAGCAAGTCCAAATCAGCATTCCCAGGCCAACCCACCACGCCATAAAGAAACCAAGGACGGTGCCCAACATAAGGAGGCCAAATGCCCAGTTTTCTCCTTTGGTGAATCGTTTGGTGGCAAGCGCGCTGATATGCGCATCAACCTTCTTCTTGGCTTCCTGGCTTACTCGCTCATCCAGCACGGGAGCTGCATCAGTTGATACTTGCTCCTTGGTGCCGTGCAGCTGGGCCTCAATCTCTTGAATCTTCTGCGCCGCCTCCTTTTCGGCAGACTCTTTGATCACCCTCTCTTGGGCTTGCGCCCTTTGCCGCTGCTCAAGTGCCTCCTGCCGCTTGTGTGAATCCTGGGCAGCCTCTTCCTTTTGCAACTGCGCCCTTCTCTCGGCAATTTTTTGGTTCAGATCCAATTTATTCCTCGCTCAGTAGATTGCTCAATACCGCCCCTGCGGCAACCATGCCCGCTGCCCCGACTGCAGCTCCGCGCCCCTTGCGCTTGGCTGCGTCTTCGGCACGAATCACATCGTCAATACATCGCGCGGCTCTTGCGGTGCGCTCGGACTCCGGCACTCGCCTTTCAAAAGTGATCATCAGGGTTTCCCTATCTGCAACGACGAGATGCCTTTGCATGACTTTCTCCATAAACACCAAGCGCCATCCCTCTGACGCCATGACATTGATATAAGCCTCCAAAACTTCAGTTTCGATTCGACCCTCTCCGAGCAAAATCGAACTGATGGCCCCATCTGCTACGTCAATGACTTTGTATTCGTATTCCATTTAATTCTCCAGGTTAATATTAAAATACCCACAAGCAAATCATTCAAAATACAAAAATTTATTTTCATCAGAATTAGAAATATAAAATATATTCAAACAATATTCGATAATCAATTGCCTATATATGTAACGTTTTTCGTGACGACAGGTTACCACAGTGTAACGAAACTCGCTACATGAAGTCTGTACCCTTGGAGCTATCCAACGTCGTAGGGCGCCGCATGCGTGCTCGGCGTGAAGCCCTGCAGTGGCCTCAAGAAAAAATAGGAGTGCTAATCGGCATTGATGAGTCATCAAGCCGTGCCCGCATCAGCAGGTATGAGTTGGGAACACATGAACCCGCTGTGAAGACCGCGAGACTAATCGCAGACGTACTAGGTGTTCCACTCGCCTATCTATATTGTGAAGATGACGAGGTAGCCGAGCTTCTTTTGGCACTGAAAATGCTTAGTCCTTCAGCTCGCCATCAAACAATTGCCTCTTGGTTTAGCCAGCTGAAAGACACTTCGGGTGCCTAGCTATCGTATCAAGGGCCATCATGGGATCATTTGAGAACAGCTGCTGCCGAGCGGCTCACGACTGATGCTGTCCGACCCTGAGCCGACGTTGGGTAACACAACTCCAAACTGTCGTTCATTCGCGACCCGCTGCCTGACAGTCAAAAAGGTGGCGTCTGAGTGCGCGGCCGCAGCTTGACAGAGAGATATATTTGCCAAGCTGAGCCCTGCCGGGTTGCGTTAACGTCAACGGCAATCTGTCAAGCTGGGCTCCGCTATACATAGACGCGGGACTCACTCGGCCGAACAGCAATGGCCGTCACAATACAGTCAAGACATCTAATGCGCCCGATGTCTAACATCCCACTCCAGAGGGCCGCTTCGTCGGCGTGCCGACTATGCGCCCCTGAGCTTGCACGTTAGGCCCCACAATACACCGTATGCGTCTCTCTCAGCAGAAGCTCTTTGATCAACTTGAGCAGCGTCGAAAAGCAACGACGTACACGTTTCGCCCTTTATTCCCTGAGGTGCCATCCGTACATCCGCGCGGCACTCTGGCACATTTTGCGGACCAAATTGGTCGCACCTCTGAAGCACTGATCGCTCAGTTTGCTGAGGCAGGACTTCCAGACCTTACGCCATCACTGCGCTTGCTGGATGAGCACAAGGAGCACCTCCTTGCCTACCTTCGCGCAAAGCATTCGCCTGCTGCAGTTCTGTACGAGGAGAAAAATCCGCCTCCCCTGAGTCTCGTTGTTGTTCAGGACGTCACCGCCGAGCTCATGGCGCATCTCGCGAGAGAGCCGCAGCTTCTCTATCAACTAGCGCCGCGGAAGTTTGAAGAACTAGTTGCGAGACTTCTTGAACAGCAGGGATGTGATGTCACTCTGACAAAAGCAACGAGGGACGGAGGTTACGACATTCTTGGGCGTGTTAAGACTGGTCCCGCATCACTATTGTTTCTCGCCGAGTGCAAGCGCTACGCTCCAGAAAAAAAAGTAGGGGTAGAAGTTGTTCGTAGTCTCTATGGCGTTACTGAGATACAGAAGGCCAACTATGGCCTCGTTGTCACAACGTCGACGTTTACCCGCGATGCAAAAGAAGAAAAGCTGAGAATTGGTCCACGTATACAATTCGCCGAGTACGATGATCTGTGTTCATGGCTGGCGAGTACGTCGAGAAGCCGAGCTTAAACCTCGCTCAAGCGGAGAGCCAACGGCGCGCAGCCTGGCCGCCGAAGTGGCTCTATTTACCATCAGCCTCACGGCCCAGTCGTCACACCGTCGTTTCCTGCTGCTTGAACGTTGAGCGTCAGCTTTCATGTTTGGTGATCGGCTGTCTCTGGCCGCCTGCGGCTGTTGCAGGCCGACCCTCTGCGGTCACCCGCAAGGTTCCTTTGATCGACTGCTTTTGCAGCGATTGATGCTCATTGCGTCCGGAACACGAATGACTACTTTCTGCCATGCAGCACTCATTTTCTAAAAGTGGTGATACGCTTTCTAGGAAAATCTGGTCGATTCATGCGGCATATGTTTTAGACATCAAACCATTAAAATGCACCAATACAACAAGGATACAGAATTCGCAGCATCTAACTTAATAGCTCTTGCTCGCGACGAAGCTGGTCAGTTGCTACGTTTGCAAAGTGATCTGCGACAAATAGAAGCAGAAGTAGCACATCACTATTGGGACTTCTCCACTAGCGACATGAACGATGACTTTCCCGAGTATCAATCGATAAGTGCTTTTCGAAGAATGGCAGAAGCTCATGCTAAAAAACAGCAGCAAGAGCGTCGGATAAATTCCATTCAATCAAGCATGGAGTCAAAGAAGACTGCCATTGAATTTATAGCTGGTTCCATTCTTCAGTTAGCGCGCCAAGGAATATCTATCGTACATTCAAATGATCCACAATCACCTCCTGGCAGAATGATTGGGAGTGTCAGCCTCAGGGAGGTCGTTTGGTACGGCCGCAATCAAGCAATTCACTATGAAGAGCGGCCAAAATCGCCAGTTGTGGCCCTTTTCAGGACCCTTGAACAAGAGCAGGGACGGCATTTTTCTCTATCACTGAATCACGGAAAAAGCATGGCAAAGCACGTGATAACTCTTCTTGGCTGGGACAGTTATGAGGCTTACCTAAGCGACATGGAAAGCCTTCTTGAATCGACAAACCTCTAGATAGCTGCTAGCCTCCAATTAATGGCTTCTCTGAGCAGTTCGCGAGCATCGCTGTCAGCACCCCATTGCAGTCGCCCAAAAGGTTGCAGGTAGGCGGCCGCTTTGTATGTTGATTTCAACCGGTCAACTCAACACACTCATCAAAAGCTTCGGCAAGTGCTCTGAACCCCAGCATCTTCCTGGGCCGCTGGTTCAACTGCCTTGCCAAGAGCGTGCGATAGATGCTTCGTGCGACACCTGCGAGCCCCTTTCCACCGGGTAAGTCCGTTTAAGCCAACCTGCGATCTGTTCCGGCGACCATTGATGCTGAAATTTGCCCACCACGATCTGCGCCAGGACTGGATTGCTCGCCAGTTTGCATGGCTTGGGACGGTGCGCACGTTCCCAAGCGGCCTCATCAGCGCGCGCTGCCCTGTAGCAGCTCTTGCCACCGTTGCGGTGAAGCACACGGCTGACAGTGGATACGGTTCACACCAGGCGCGCGGCAACGCAGTGGATGGACTCACCTGGAGCCAATGCCCGTGAGATCTCCTCGCACTCGACGAGGGTCAGTGCCAAGCAGGATCTATGGCGCGCTGGCGGGCGGATTCCACCGGTTGCAGCCAGGATGTTCTGAATGGAGGTATGTGGTCGATCGAACACGTTGCCGATCTGGTGCAGGGTATCGCCCTTGCTCCAACGATCCCACATCATCTCTTCCTGTGCTCCGGTGTAGTAGATCAGAGGTCGTTGCTTCATGGCCAGCACGCCTTGCGCCAGGTGCAGTCATCGACCGGTTGAATTCATAACCCGTTGCGGTCATTCGTTGTCCTATCGTGCCGCCGGCAGCTTTTTGAGGGGAGCGGTACCACAACAACCCGCGCACCAACACCCACTCATCCTATTCATTTTCCAAAGCCGTGTCCACAACGTCAGGAATAGGTTCAATCTCGGCAATGATTGTTACCATATATGACGTGAGCGGGCGCCGACGCCTCGCCCCAGTTCAATCATTTCAGGAAATCGACATGGATCTTGTCACCCAAAACCTTGTGGCTGCGTTCAAGACCGAGGAATCTCTCCCCAAAAATATGGACGATGCCATAGTCCTAGAGCATTTCGTGAACTACTGCGCCATCTCAAACGAGTATGGAGAAGAGTTTGACGTCGAGGACTTGCATACTGGCGGTCCGGACGATCTAGGTATCGATGGTGTAGCTGTCATAGTAAATGGGACCTTGGTGTTAGACGAGCAGGAAGTTATAGATCTGGTTTCAGCAAACAAATATATCGAAGCTAACCTGATTTTCTGTCAGTCGAAATCCGGAGGGTTTTCCGGTGACGAAATCTCGAACACCTTCTTTGGGTTAAAGGACCTCTTCTCCCAGAAGTCATCGATGTCACGGAATGCCAAGATCGCGGAGAAGGAGCATTTGATCAAGTTCATCTATGAGCAAAGTGCCTTGTTCAAGCGCGGTAATCCAATCGTGAAAATCTACTACGCCACTACAGGCAAGTGGCAGGACGATCCCAAGTTAATCAAGAGAGTAGAAGTTGAGCGCGATGGTTTAATGGATCTTGACATCTTCGGTTCTGTCAGTTTCATCCCCGTCGACGCGAAGACGCTCCAGCGGCTTTACTCAAATGCCAAAAACCGTTTCTCTAAGTCCATCGAGTTTGCCAGCAAAATCACGCTACCTGAACTGCCTGGAATCCAAGAATCCTATCTTGGCTACTTGCCGTCTGACGAATTCATGAAGCTCATATCAGACGACAGCGGCAATATGCTCAAGGGGCTGTTTTACGACAATGTGCGTGACTTTCAAGGCGACAATGACGTTAACATGGAGATTGAAAAGACGCTTGAGGACGAGTCACGGCGTCTCTTTGTACTAATGAACAACGGCGTGACGGTCGTAGCAGACTCTATCCAGAAGACTGGCGACCGATTCACGCTTGAGGGCTACCAAGTTGTTAATGGCTGTCAGACGAGCAACGTGCTCTTCCGCAATCAAGGCAAACTCGAAAAGGTACAAATCCCATTTAAGCTCATCGTGTCGCAGGACGGGGTGGTGAAGAATAAGATCATCAAGGCCACAAACCGGCAGACTACAGTCAAGCCAGAGGAACTTACCTCCTTAACCGATTTCCAGAAATCGCTGGAGGATTACTACGATGCGGGTGATGGAGACTCTAAGCTCTACTACGAGCGCCGCTCCCAGCAGTTTCGCACAACAACCGGCATCGAGAAAATACGAATTGTCACCATTCCGAACCAAATCCGTGCATTCGCCTCAATGTTCTTGGGGCTTCCTCATCAGGCCAGTCGATACTACGGAGCCTTGTTGAACTCCATCGAGTCGAAAATTTTCGTTGCGGATCATCCTCCGAGCGCCTACTACGCCAGTGCGTTAGCTCTCTATCGGCTTGAGTCCCTCTTTCGCCGCAAAGCGCTGGATACAAAATACCGGCCTTTCAAATACCACTTGCTTCCAATTGCTCGGATCATCGCGGCGGGCGAAACGAATGAGCGCATGAACTCCAACAAATTTGAGAAGTATTGCGAAAAGCTGGTTGTCGCTTTTAAGGATGACAAAAGGGCAGCCAACGTATTCAGTGAGGCAGCCGACGCCATCAATATGGTTCTCGACGGAAACTATAGTCGAGACAAGGCCAAGGACGCCACTCTGTTCTCTACCGCCGCCGCAGGCCTCGCGAATGCCAAAAAAAGCATGGCTAAAGCAATTTGAGTCTGATGTCGGCAGTAGGGTTTTGTCGAACTAAGCAACTGCTGTCGAGCGAGGGACGAGTAGCTCGCGTTGTCGCTCGAGTAGGTCTTGGAGAAGCCCGCCAGATATCCGGTCCGCTCCGGCCATGAGCGGCTGAAACTGGCCGAACGGCTGTCGCAGGTCAACCCGTTGCAGTCGTTCGTCCCGGGCCTATCGGTTTTGGCTTTGCAGCGTGAGCGGTCTGTCGCCTGACGACAGGCTCAGCGGATCGGCGGGATAGCGCTGAACTCCCCCTCAGCGGTCGTTCGCGTCAGCCAGCAATCGACCCATAGCACACATCCTGCCCAAGCACCAAGATGCTCAGCGCCTCATATTTCCACACGCCAGAAAGCCATTTCCAGCCACTGCCGAGCTCGAAGAGTCTCAAGGGACACCCCTTCATCCCACTTATGCATGATGCGTCGCAAGACCGCAGGAACCGCATGCCTAGCTCTAACCGAAGGCGGCAGATCGCCGACATTGGCCATAATAGGCTTTCCAAACATTTCACGCCGCCCTTCCATTAGGGCTGAGATGTCTTGGTAAAGGTCGGACGGGTAATGCAACAAGATCCGTTGATCATTATCTGGTGGAAAAATTCGGAGCTCAATGGTGCCAGCCCCTACGATGAACGACTCCTGGTCCAGGGAGGTCTGAATGTATGCCCGGAGTATTTGCGGCGTGTCTTCCTCCCATGCCTTACAGACATAACTCGAAAGGGTATCCTCGTTCATCACCCTGAGTATGTGACGGGCGGCTCTTTCCTCATCGGACACAAGACGCCGGAGTTGTTGCCTAAGCTTGATGCGGTCACGACGTTGCGCGTCATTCAACTGCCGATTCTCATAATTCCGCAATTTTTGAAGAAGAGCATCGCTTTCGCGCTGCCGTATCACGAGTCTCCCGCTCGGCCAGTCATTGAGGTCTAGCTCAAGCTCCCGCACCTCCAATTCGAAAGCAGTTTCATCAACTTCCAATATCCCATTGCTTGAAAACCAAGTCTTCAAAAGCGGTTCCGGAGCAGACCCGCCAACAGCGCCAAAGTGCTTGGCTGCAACATTTCTTTGGAGGGTGATGCGACGCACGAGCTCGCTCCAACCAAGAAGCACCACCTCGAAGTCACCTTGGGTCTTGTGCTTCTCGTTCACCTTTCGAACGTGAGCCTGCAGCGTCGCGTCCTCTTCCGCGGTTGTGACAATATAGAAGACCTTTAAGGCAGGCGAAAAACCGAGAGCCTCAGCCACTTCATCGTCCACGTCCGTTTTGGTCAGCTTCTTCACCGGCCATCTTGACTTGCGCTTGCACTGAATGCCAATTGGGTAACGCGATCCTTGGCGAGCGATTATGTCAACGCCATGTTGCCGCTGGCCTGCACGCCCATGTCGCACCGCTGCAGGATCATTCCAAAGCGTCTGAAAAAGGTCCGCACAAAGCTCTTCGAATTGCTCCCAGCTTCGAGGAGGCGCGTAGTCAAAGTGATGGAAATCGGACATTGCAGGTGTAAATGAGTAAAAGTGCAGTGGTTGAAATTAGGTTAACTCGCATGAGCAGGTTGGGCCAAGGGTCCTCTGCAAAACCTAATATTCTGAAATTGAATTCAATAGAATTAATATGTTACATGCAATAATCGGCTGAAAATAGGGGTTTTGCAGCCCCTCCCCAACGACAATCTGCTACTGGCGCTGGATTCCACCGGACACTGAAACCTGAGATATCGAGTAGTATAAATCAGCAAGGCATTAACGTCGTACCTGCTACTTTATCCAATCAATTTCCTCGTGAAGATGATGAACATACCTGAATGGTGATTTTTCCATCAAGTCTTTTCTTGTACCGTATGTACTAGACAACTTAATGCAAGAAGCGGCAGCCAGCCCCAGCGATGTCATGAAGTCGTTTGTACTGAGGAGGTTGTATGCAGCAACACCAAGGCCCGCAAGAGCCCCTCCGTTAATTTCCATTCCAACTGAAAAGTCAGCGATGCGAACCGGCATTCTCACTTCGCGAGCCACGGTCAGCAGATCTTTGCATGCAGCATCAATGCGGTCCCATTGCACTGCGAGCTCTTCAGCACGATCTGTGGCGCCCGTGATCAGCCGTTTGGACTGACCCAATTCTGCGCGTAACGCCATAAGCTCAGGCGCTCTAATTCGTTTAAATTCGAGCAGATCAGCCAGCGGTGTATCACCTGTGGGAATGGGAATAGCCCGATGCAGGGTTACGGTGATGCCGCGATCTGAGACTATCTGGTCACCTAAGACAGACCTAATGTCAAACTCGGACTCTGCTGACAAACTCCATCGCCCAGGATCCTGAGCCTCTAGCTCTCGATATGCCCGGAAATAAGCTTCAGCCAGACTTTTCCCAACAGACATTGAGGCTGGTTGTAGTTGAATTTCCGGCCTACGCAGAACACCAGTGCTGCTTAGGAAGGCAATATCGTTGCTGTCCTCACTTTTGAAATATGAAACGGACGGCCAAGCGATGCACTCCCAAAAGCATAGTGCAAACCTCAAACTCTCTGCTGATAGATTCGCACGCGTCTCCAATGTGCCGTCCTTACCCTCTTGAAAGGACGGCACGAGCATGATGCCATTCCCGCCTTTGGGTCGCACCCCATAGCCTGGGTCTGATAGTTTTCGTTGTCTACTTTCTCCCACCATGCCGTCCTCTTCAAAAAAACTTGATGAAATGCGCATTATGTACCTCACACGCAGCGATGGATTTCACCCTGAAGCGAACACTCAGTGTGCGGAGTTGACCATCTGCCGATGGCCGAACGCGGCCGGTCGCAACCAACCCGACCAGCAACAGCCCAATCTGCACAACCCCAGCAAAGAAAAAGCGCCCGAAGCACAAGGCCCCGGACGCTTTCTCACCCCTATCTACCTGAAGTTGCACTCACCGAAGCCGTGCTTCAGTGGAACTGCTCCTCTTCCGTGGAGCCGGTCAGCGCCTTGACGCTGGACGAGCCGCCCTGGATCACCGTGGTCACATCGTCGAAGTAGCCTGCACCCACTTCCTGCTGGTGCGACACGAAGGTGTAGCCTTGTTCGCGGGCTGCGAATTCGGGCTCCTGCACCATGTTCACGTAGTGCTTCATGCCTTCGCCGTTGGCGTAGGCGTGGGCAAACTTGAAGGTGTTGAACCAGTTGATGTGGATGCCGGCCAGCGTGATGAATTGGAACTTGTAGCCCAACGCAGACAGCTCTTCCTGGAAGGAGGCAATCTGGCTGTCGTTGAGGTTCTTCTTCCAGTTGAACGAGGGCGAGCAGTTGTAGCTCAGCAGCTTGCCTGGGCAGGCACCATGCACGGCCTGGGCGAACTCGCGGGCAAAGCCGATGTCAGGCACGCCGGTTTCGCACCACACCAGGTCTGCATAGGGTGCGTAGGCCACGCCGCGGCTGATGGATTGCTCCATGCCGTTCCTGACCCGGTAGAAGCCTTCCTGCGTGCGCTCGCCGGTCAGGAACGGCTTGTCGTTGGCGTCATGGTCGGAGGTGATCAGGTTGGCGGCTTCAGCATCGGTACGGGCCAGCACGATGGTGGGCACACCCATCACGTCGGCGGCAAAGCGCGCGGAGATCAGCTTTTCGACGGCTTCCTGGGTAGGCACCAGCACCTTGCCACCCATGTGGCCGCACTTCTTCACGGCGGCCAACTGGTCCTCGAAGTGCACGCCTGCCGCGCCAGCGGCAATCATGTTCTTCATCAGCTCGAAGGCGTTGAGCACGCCGCCGAAGCCGGCTTCGGCATCCGCCACGATAGGCAGGAAGTAGTCGATGAATTCCTTGTCGCCGGGGTTGATGCCACGGCTCCACTGGATTTCGTCGGCGCGCTTGAAGGTGTTGTTGATGCGGCGCACCATGGTGGGCACCGAGTCATAGGCGTACAGCGACTGGTCGGGGTACATGGTTTCGCTGGTGTTGCCGTCGGCAGCCACCTGCCAGCCCGACAGGTACACCGCTTCCAGGCCGGCCTTGGCCTGCTGCATGGCCTGGCCCGCAGAGATGGCGCCAAAGGCATTCACGTAGCCTTTCTTGGCACCGCCGTTGATCCTGTCCCAGAGCAGTTCCGCGCCGCGCTGGGCCAGCGTGTATTCAGGCTGCAGGCTGCCGCGAAGACGCACCACGTCAGCGGCGCTGTAGCCACGCTTGACACCCTTCCAACGGGGGTTCTGCGCCCAGTCTTTCTCAAGGGCGGAAATCTGTTGTTCGCGGCTCAGTTGCTGGGTCAGGGATTGGGGCATGTTGCTCTCCTGGGAGGTTGTTGAAACAAGCGGCTTTCTTGCGTCGGCCTTGGGATCAAATTTAAGTCTTATAGAAGACCCGATCAACATCTTGTGTCTTATACAAGACTAAATTTTTCTTCATAAAAATCAACAGCTTATTTTCATATTTTTCAATGTGAAATTGCATTTCTCGTATTGAGAAAAAATGGCGCAACGCAGCAATTCAATTTTTCACAATGCAAAAAGAAGATTCCATGCAGTGAAAAATTGCCACAGCATGGCAAGCATTCGCGACACAGGTATGTCACGGGTGCCTGCCGTGCTCGCAGGTACCATCGCGCGTTCAGGCAGCGCCACCGCCGCCCCAAACTCCACAAGCCGTGAACACCTCCCATCGCAGATCTGCCTATGCCTGCCTGGCGCTGAGCATGTCCCTGGTCGGCAGCTATGTCGCCCTATCCAAGCCCTTGGCCGCCATTTTTCCGGTGCTGTTGCTGGCCTGGCTGCGCTTTGGCATAGGAGCCATCGCCATGCTGCGATGGCTGCGCAAGCCGGCCGACGAGGCTCCCTTGCCGCGCCGCACACAAGGACTGCTGTTCCTGGAGTCGCTGTTCGGCAACTTCCTCTTCACCATCTGCATGGTTACCGGCGTCAGCCTGACCAGCGCCGTCACGGCAGGCGTGACCATGGCCGCCATTCCGGCCGCCGTGGCCTTGATGAGCTGGCTGTTCCTGCGCGAGCGCGTGGCCGCGCGCACCTGGCTGGCCATTGCACTGGCTGTGACCGGCATAGGCTTGTATGCACTGTCGCGCCCCGACGCGGGCACCGCGGCAGCCTCTTCGACCTCGTCGCAGGCATGGCTGGGGCAGATGCTGCTCGTCGGCGCCGTGCTTTGCGAGGCGTTTTACGCCGTGATCGGCAAGCGCCTGACCACATCCCTGGGGCCCAAACGCATCACATCCATCGTCAACCTCTGGGGATTTGCGCTGTCAACTCCCTTCGGGCTGTATCTGGCCTGGCACTTCGACTTCGGCAGCGTGCAATGGAGCATCTGGGGACTGCTGCTGTTCTACGCCCTGGTTGCCTGCGTGTGGACCGTATGGCTGTGGATGACGGGCCTGCGCAGCGTGCCAGCCTCGCAGGCGGGCACTTTCACGGTTTTGCTGCCGATCAGCGCCGCCTTGGTCGGCATGTGCGTGCTGGGCGAACGGGTCACATCCATGCAGGCGCTGGCCTTCGCGATCGCCCTGCTGGGCATTTTTGTGGCTACCTGGCCCGCCCGAAAACTCTCTTCGGAACCTTCTTCCACAAGCGAGGCCCGCCTCCTCTGAGAGCGCTGACTCCGACGGCCCTCCAGCCATGGCGGCCCCCGAAAGGGAGCAGGAATGCAAAAACTCTTCAAAAAACAGCGCCACAGCAACAAATCGAGGCAAAAATTTGACGGGTGAGCTTGGAAGACCGTTTTTTTCCCATTAGCATCAGCCTGCCAGTGGATAGCGACGGTTTTTCGCTGGTAAAGAATCCACTCCATACTAGGAACAAGCAACATGGCAACTGCAAAGAAGGCAACGGCTGCTCCGGCAGCTCCCGCAAAGAAGCGCACTCCCAACGCCGCCTTCATGAAACCCCTCACCCCCAGCCCCGCTCTGGCTGCCGTGGTGGGTTCCACCCC
>NZ_WUMG01000019.1:0-93400 GCF_009827015.1 Delftia sp. CH05
ATATTCGCTTCATCAACGAAGGCAGATATTTTATCAACGCAGAGAACAAGTTAGATACAGGATGCAAATGCGAAACATGCAATGGTACAGGTATCCTCGGAAGAACACCCATTGCAGAAATAATCATTCCCGATGAGAAGCTCTTAGGCTTCATCAAGAAAAAGGATGAAGCAGGAGCGCGTGATTACTGGCTCACCACGCTGGGTGAAAAAGTGGAATATGGCCTCGGAGTTTCTGCACTTTCTCACGCGATTCAAAAAATGCGGCAGGGCCTCGTAGATCCGCGCGATGTTGAGCACAGTATTGGGATGCTCAGAAGGGACGGATTCTGATGAAGAACATCAAAAGAATTATTTTCCAGATCCGCCTCACCACGGATATCAGGGCCAAGCTATACGGCGCGCTCGCTTCCATGACAGGGCCTGCCGGTGGAATACCCCTCGGCGCAGCGCTATCAGAGATGGAAGCAGAGTACCGCAAGCAAAAACATTTTCTCCATCCGTTGCTTCAAGAAGTGATGCGCAGAATGAAGGGCGGCGGAAGCAAAAGAGTCTCGCTTGAAGGCAGAGAGGCTCAAACCCTGAAGCTCGGAGACGTATTATTGGAATTAGTCCCCAATAATGAGGCCATGATTATTCGCAGTGGCGAAGAACAGGGAAATATCTCCTTGGGTTTGCTTCAAGCTGCAAAGTATGCGCGCAGTCAGTCCGAGATCATAAAAATCATACGGTCTGGAGTTTCGCGGGTGCTGTGGTATGCACTCATGATGTCCGTCATCTATTACTACTTCTCACTGGAGATTATCCCGCAAATGGAGCAAGCGGCTCCAAGGCACCGATGGACGCAAGCAGCCCAAAGTTTTGGATTTGTGGCAGATCACATCATTGCTTTCATTATTGGCTTCTTTCTATTTATTGCTTTCATTTATTGGACGTTTAACTATCTCAAGAAAAATTTAACCGGGCCGGTGCGCAATTTCCTGGATAGAAACATCTGGCCGTTTACCACAGTCCGGTTGCTGAATTCATCTGCAACCTTGGGAAGCCTGAGCGGATTTCTCAGAACGGGTGTTCCGTTTCGAACAGCTGTGAACTCGATTTCCGAGGGCGCAGACAGATACATGGTGAGCAAGCTCGATCATATCAAGCGACTTACGCAACAAGGAAAACCCCCTCACGTTTCATTAACCTCATGCAATTTATTTCCAGAGGAGAACGCATGGATTATTAGTCTTTATGGAAGAACTACCGATTTCGGGCAATCCCTGGATCACATCGCCAACGAATTCTCTGAACTCTCGATCGAAAAAGCCAAAACTACCGCCATGGTGGCGGACATTTTGGGAACACTTGCCATTGCAGGTTCAATCTTGTGGATCGCAGTGACCATGTACGGCATCGTTGGCACTCTTAAATAAATTTCAAAGGCAACATATATGAGCATTCAGATCACCTCTTTCAAGCCTCAAGCTTTTAAAGCAAAACTCCAGCGAGGCATGTCCATGATTGAAATGGCCGCATGGACACTTTTGGCAGGCATCGTGGCCGCCATCGTGCTGAGTTCCCTGGGCGTCCTCAAAGGAGGCATCAATGCAGGAAATCTCGGCGAGAAGGCCCTGTATCTGGCCATGGACATCCAGAAGCACTGGAATCGTGCGAACGACTACACGAGTGTCACGGCCGCAGAAGTGGACAAGATTGGCATCGTCAAAAATCCCATCAAGTTCGACGCTGGCCAGCTGTATGACGGCTATGGCAATCAGATGGCCCTCAACGGTTCGCGCATCACGTTCGCAATGACGCTGGGCGGTACCGCAGCCCCCATGGACAAGGACGACTGCGCGAACCTGGTGGCCCGGCTGGAGCCAGTGGCCATGGCCATCCGTGTGGGGGCATCTGCAGCGGCCAACGCCGGCGTTATCTCTGGCGGCAACCTCTACAAGAACGGGGCCACATTGGATCAAACGGGCCTGACCACGGGCTGCGCCGAGGCAGGAACCAAGATCGCCATCCAGGTCCGCTGAGCAAATACGACAGAGAAGCACGATGCAAATGAGGACGATACCCCCCCAAGCCCTGCACCACCTGGTCGCCCAGGCCTGCGCCATCGCCGTCCTGGGCCTCAGTACCAGCTATGCCTCGGCTGACGCTGTTTTTGTGACACCGGGCTCTCTGTCGGGCTACACCTACTATCCACCGGTCAAAGCCGGTGGTGGCGGCGGCGCCGGCAATGCCAGCGGCCGTGTGGAGACACTGCAGAAGTGCTACGTGGCCATCAAATCTCCAGACGTGAGCTTCACGCTGCAGGCCGCGGAGTTCTACGGGCTGGAGAACATCCGGCTCTACTACAAAGCGGCTGGCGGCAATGGCGGCACAGGCACGAACGGAGGCGGTGGCGGATCCACCGCCATCATTCTGAATGGCAGCACGGCGGTCATCGCCCCAGGGGGCAACGGTGGCCAGGAAGCTCCGGTGACGAAGGGAGACTTCCAGGTGGCGCCCGGTGACAGCGTGCGCATCGTCACTGGGGGCGGTGGCGGCTCGGGCTGGCCGGGAGTTTCAGGTGGCGGTGGTGGTGCTGGCTGGCGCGGCGGTGGAGCTGGCTCCAGCTATGCCCCTGGTCAAGGCGGCAGCGCGACACCAGGAGCTGGTGGCGGTGGAGCAAATCCAGGCACCTCCGGCAGTGGTCACAACGGGGGCGTGAGTACCTATCCAGATGGCAACAGCGCACCCATTGGAGATACCACGCGCAGCCCGGCATTTTGGCAACGGCCTATTCATCAATGGGCAGAAAGCACGCCGGAATCAATGCGCCCTGCAAAGTGGTGGATGTATTTGGATGCACGGATTCCAGCAACACCTACACGCTCGGGCTCCAATGGATTGTCATTTCCTTTGGATATGAATGCTGAGGCTAATGACAGCATGGTTCCTGGGTATGGCGGTGCTTGGGGCCGGGCCGGCTCGCCCGCACCAAGGACAACCTGGGGAGGTAGTTGGGGCTATGAAGAAAGACTAAATGGCATAGCGGTACAAGCATCCAACGACCAGCTGACCGTACCTAAGTGTGGTGGATACAATTGCTCGTTTGTGACCAATTACTATCAACTCTCACATGTAGGCAACTATTCTGACCCTACGGATTTTCAGCTGACTCGAAAGCCTACTCTTAGATCCTTCGAGTATGGAAGTGACTACGAAGAAAAATCCAATTTGCCCGGACAAGTCGTTTTTATGTATAGCGCCGTAGAGTGCAGCCTCCTGAAATAAAATGAACATCGACGCCGTTACCGCAACAGACCTGAGCAGCCTCATTGAGGGTATTTCCGACTTGGGCGTATGTCTCACTGCACCTGAGAAAAGCATTCAGTTTCCCGGCCCTCTACAACTGGACCCATTGCTTCGAGACTATGCCATCAGCCTTGCCAAAAGCTTTACAGAACTGAAGCTCGAAGACGGAACCGTTTCATTTCAAGGCAATAACTGGCGTGGACACCTGGACTCCAGCGTTGTTGACGGAACATGGATTCGATTCCGTAAAATGCGTTCGAGCGCGCCCACATTGGAGAGCTTGCCCACCAA
This sequence comes from Delftia sp. CH05, assembly GCF_009827015.1. Lineage (NCBI taxonomy): Bacteria > Pseudomonadati > Pseudomonadota > Betaproteobacteria > Burkholderiales > Comamonadaceae > Delftia > Delftia sp. CH05. The sequence goes on from NZ_WUMG01000019.1 coordinate 3,582, forward strand.
GCTCTCTGAAGCGTCGCAGCGCTTCCTTCTTGACCAGCGACATTCAACAGGGGGCCTCATACTGATCAGTGGACCCACAGGCAGCGGAAAAAGCACTACGGCTGCAGCCACTGTCGTTTCTCGTTTAATTGAATTCAGTGGATATGCCCACACGGTTGAAGAGCCAGTAGAACACCCCCTGAATGGCTGGCATGGTCAAGGATACTGCACGCAAACTCAAGTACGGGAGAACGGGATAGGCAGCTGGGAAAAAGCACTCCAGGGCGTCTTGCGATCCCAAGCCGTAGGCACTCCTTCCATGCTATTCATAGGGGAGATTCGAGAAGACGGAGCGGCAAGAGAGGCCCTGCGCGCAGCAGGAAATGGGTTCCTCGTCATTACAACCAGCTTTGCCTCGGATGTCGCTACAGCAGTCCAGAGCTTCAGCGACAGAATTGAGAAGGGACAGATAGAGATGTTTTCTCAACTGCTACGCGGCCTGTTGTTTCAGCGGCTTGAAAACAAACTACTGCAAGTCCAGCTCTTAGAGAAAACATTGGTCGTGCAGCAGCGTATTTCTCAGGGGAACTACTCAGGCATTAATGAAGAGGCGCAACGACAGGCCAATGCGCGACTGTATGCGTCTACACCCCCAACGATTGCAGCGGCCTCAGGTGGTAGACCCGTCACAAGTTCCATCGGCGGCTTTCGCTTACCTTGACTGCGAGTGATAAATGTTGATCTTCGTATACATTGCGTTCTTTTTGGCTGCAATACTCAGCTATGCATCCTCGCAGGGTGATTCAGGTGCCTCAGAAATAAAGATAAGCGCGAGTGAAGAAATAAAGCAATACAAAGCATTCATGACCGCTGCGGATCATTATTTTTCCGATAGTGACAGAATCGCTCTGAAGAAACTGTATTGGCGAGACATCAAGGTGAGTGCCCCTTCTGGTATGAACTTGGCCGATATGCAATCATCTTGGTATGTGATTAAGGGCGAAGACGGTGCGTGGTCCGCTTGCACTGATATCAGTGAGGAAGCTATGGCAAGCATTGCACAACTGTTTCCAGATGCTGAATCAGGACCAAAGGTTCAGAAAACCGAGAATTTCTATGCAGTCGGAGACGCAGAAATTGCGGAGTCTGCCACATTGTTGTGCCGGATGTAGGAAAGATGATATGAGAAACAAAAACAGAGGTGTTGCGCTCATCGAAATTGCTGTGGGATTGACACTGCTTTCTGTCATTCTTCTGGCGAGCTTTAGCCTTTTATCAAAGGGGAACGAAGTCACCAAGGCCAAGTCCATATCCAGTGACTGGACGCAATTCGCAATAGCTGCTGATGCGCATTTCAACTCCAACAGATCGGCTTACATAGCAGCTATGACAGACGGAACAGATGCTGACAAGCTATGCAAGGTCAATGTGAACACCGTGAGCGGAGAAGGTGGAACCATCACATATGACCCGACTTTACATAGGTGCGCTGTAGATAGCAGCATGCTGAAATTCCATGCTGCATTACCATCGACCACTAGTGATCTGAATCCATACGGGGAGCGCTGGGTTGCTATCTTCAAACTCGTATACGACCGCGAAGATCCACCAAAGCCCACAGGAGGAGTTGAAAGCTTCATCGTCTCGGCGACAGTAGATGGATCGGCTCCCATCGTTCTGGCTGATCCCAAGCTTTATGACAATGCTCTGACAGCGTCGGGATACACACAAGGTAATGGCGGAGTTGTACCAGACGCAGATCGGTCAACCTGTATAGCATCGCGTGCGCAGAATCGTTATGAATCTTGCGGTGCTGGTTGGAAAATCAATTTACCTGACTTCCTTACTTCAGCTGAGGTCCAGGCATTTGCAAATAGGTTGAACAAATAGGCGGAAATATGCAACAAAATTCATTTGTCGAGCTTGATAGCTTCACAGACCTGATCAACAAGATTTTTAATAACAATGATTCGGCCATGTACACTGATGTGTATATTCAGCCCGAGCAGCCTGTTAGATTGAGAATTACCAGCAATCAATGGGCTGACTTTGAAATTAGCAGCAATGGTGGATCACCTCGAAAGCTAATCTACACTGCTGGCGATCTGAACAAACTGATCACCAATCTCTTCTACAAAAGGGAACAGACTCCGCAATCAGGTGGGAAATGGAATGATCTACTTGAAAAGAACAACGGATGTCTTCATCCAATGATTACGCTGGACGCTCCAGGAAAAACCGAAGGCGAGGTGATACCGTTTCGCGTTAGGTGCACGTTGCAACAGCAAGATATGGGGGGAATCGGTTTGATGCTGCGGTGTCTGCGCCCAGTAGCGGAGACTTTGAGCGAACTGGGCCTTCCGGAGACACTCTCCAGTATATGCAATGCACGCAGTGGGTTGGTTCTGGTGACTGGGCGCACAGGTGCAGGGAAGAGCACAAGCATTGCAGCAATGCTCAATCAGATCAATAAGCAACGATCATCCAATATCGTCATCATCGAAGAGCCCATTGAGTTCATATACAGGGCTCGGATGTCGCGGTTTACTTACCGCGAGGTCGGAAACGATGTAGACAGTTATGCCAATGCAGTTGAACAAGCTCTACGGTATGTACCAGACGTTCTGAGCATTGGCGAGATCCGCGATGCAGAGACTATGAAAGCCGCAGTGCGTGCTGGTGAATCGGGTCACCTGGTGTTCGGCACTATCCACGCCGCCAATGCCATGGGTGCAATCCGAAAAGCCCTAGGCTTTCTCGATACGCAGGGCGAAAAGCTGTCCTTTGCAACCAATGTAGTAGGAGTTTTGGCCCAGGCCTTGTTGCCAACTACTAACTCGCACGCTAAATCGTTAGCTTTTGAAATCATGGATTTCACAGCAAAACAAAATGGTGTCACCTTGCTGGCAGAAACAGTTGAGAAAATGCTGTCCCCTCAAAGTGATGGCACAGAACTTCAGAGCTTTGAGAAAGATTTTCTGAGTCAGCAAAGGCGAATAGGTGTTGGCAGCTCTCCTTTTGTTCAGAGTTTGAAATATCTTCTGAAACACAAGAAGATTGATCTTTCAAGCGCTCTTTCACTCATTCATGATTCAGCAAGCATCAAAGAGTTACGTGACATATCTAATCACAGCTGATATTCTATTATAAACAATCGAAGTCTATGCTTAACAACAAATAAATCAGAACAGTATTCCACCGACTACAACCCCTGCAACAAACGGAAAGGAGCTTTCTGACTTCTGCTTCGTTGCTTTTGTCTGCGCCGACTTCAACCTGTCGGCGTAGGCTTGTACAGCCTTTTCCAGGTCGCGAATCCGTAACGCAAGAGCTTCATGTCCTGCGTCTGGCTCTTTGATGCCCGCTTTCGTATAGATCTCTGTGAAATTGACGTGCTGCTGTTGAACATCCCGTCTCACCCTCTCCCGGTGCTGCACTTCCGCGAAAAATGCCTTGAAACGGGAACGAGTGACTGGCAATGCTCCGTTAGCGAGGAATCGTTCAAGCTCTGCTACCAAGTCTTCTCGCATCTCGAATTTATTGCGAAAATCCAACACCAGATCTTCGATGAAGACCCATTCTGCTTTCGGCTGATAGCCAGCTTCCATCAACAGTTTTTGTGCGCTGGCTGATACTTCGTTAGTATTATTCATGGTGAGATTTTCGGTAACACAACTTGTTTTCTAAGAAATGATATCGTATTTTACGGATAGCTCCGCTATCCTGATCTCTCGCTCGATTTCTAGAGCATGTGTCGCGTCAGTCGCCAATTCAGGTTGCGCAGCAATCATTGTGCAATAGCGCTCGCTCTTACGCACTAAGTTCACGAGTTCATTAAGCTCTTTTTTCATATCATCAAATACCATATGAGAACTCCTTCAAGCAAATAATTCTATAGGTCCCCCCAGGAGGACTGGGACACCATGATTTTCTTGTCCATGAGCCGCAGGCAATCCATCTGGCTGGTAGCCGGCGTAACCCAGGAATCTCGCGCACGTGGAGCTTTTGGCCCATGCACCATGAGCGTCTGGCCATGGTGTCACCGGCGCCCGGTAAGCACCAGGCCAAAGTACGGAAAAGCGTATGCTACGAAAAACCGTACACAAACCAGGCTTTGCCATGGATATCTCAAGCGGAAAAAGAACCCCCCACCAAGATGATCCTGGCGGGGGTTTCTGTTGCTGGTTGGAGCGGGCTCAGGTCGTGAGCAACTCCCTGGCCAGGGCCACTTCGATACTCTCGCCCTCATTGTCGTTGAGCACGTCCAGGCCGCACTCGGGCATGTCGCCCGAAGTGGACTGGGAGACCGTGATCTTCTTGGCCATGAGCCGCAGGCAATCCATCTGGCTGGTGCCGGCGTAGCCCAAGAAGATCACGCGCACGTCGAGCTTTTGGCCAATGCGCCATGAGCGCCTGGCCGCCTGCATCATCGTGTAGACATTGAACCCGGACTGCATGAAGACGATGGTCGGGAACTCCAGGAGATCCAGGCCGGTCTTTACGAGCTCGGGATTGGTGATGACCACGTCGACGCCGCGATCGACCTGGTCAGCCACCCAGTCCTCTCGCTTCGATGCATCCACGCTGGCGCGCAGCACAGCGACCTTGAAGCCCCTGGCTTCCAGGTGCATGCGCAGCCTGGCGGTCGTGTCGCGTGTGCCCGTGTAGATGGAATAGACCAGGACCTTGCGCCCCTGTGCTTTCTCCTCCAAACACAGCTCGATCAGCTTGCCCTCCTTCGGCGTGCACTCGGTCTCCGAGAAGACAGGCGCCTGCAGGTGAAGCAGCGCCTTCGTCCTGGGATGCCTGACGGTCTCGGTCCTGAAGCAGCACTCTGGCCAGGCCAGCAGCACGTTCATGACCACGCCCAGCAGCGTGCTGTCTTTCATTGCCAGGGACTGCTTGAGCATCTGCACGAGCTTGAGCGCCATGACCTGGTAGGCCTCAGCCTGGCCTTCCTCCATCTGTACGTCGATGAAGGACTCGGCATAGGCCGGAAGCACCTTCTGCCCGATGTCGCGCAGCTTCAGGAAGACCGTGATGGGCAGCACGTAGCGCATGATGCCCACAGGGCCAAAGCCCGGGGCCTTGGAAGTGCGCACCGTGAGCTGCTTGCCCTTGGCCGTGCGGTGGGAGGTCGATGCCGACTCCTTGTATACGTCCTTGAGCACGCCGTGCGTTCGCATGAAGCCCATCGTGGCGGCAGCCATGGAGCCGTTCTTAGACGGCTTGAATCCATCCTCGATCAGCGCGGCCGGGTTGATCCGCCAAAGCAGATGGAAGAGGTCGTCTGCATAGCCGCCCATGAGCGTTCCCGTCAGCAGCAGCACTTTAGAGCACTGGCTGGCCAGCACACCCATGGCCTGACCCTGAGCAGAGCCCTCGTTCTTGTACTCATGGCCCTCATCGACCACCAGCAGCCCAAAGTAGTCCTTGGGCAGATAGCGCTTGATGAACTCGGTGGGCTGATAGCCCCCCTGCCCTATAGAGAACTCGAAGTTGGCCAGGCGCCGCTCCATGCGCTTTGCCTGTCGGTCGGAAAACACCAGGTCGCCGTTCTCGTCCATCAGGTTGACGAACTCGTAGACGTTGTCCTCCAGCATGGCCGCCAAGGTCTTCTCGCCGAAGGTTTTGAGCAGGCGCTTGGCTGCCACCGGCCCGATGGTCGGCAGCTGCTGCAGCGCGTCGAGCACCAGGTCGTACATGGACTGGATGGGCTTGCCACTGCGAATGAGCGTCCACAGCGTGGAGCTGCAGCTGTCGCACTTGCGCCGGCGTTCGCTCAGCAGCTGCTTGGCCAGAGGCGCAGACAGCGGCAGCGTCTCGCCCTCTTCCCCCTTGGATTCGAGCGGACGCATGCAGTTGGGACAGCACGCTGCAGAGAACACCTGGCCCTCAATCAGCAGCTTGCGTTCCATGAACGCCGGCCGCCAATGGAAACCCATGCGCATGCGCACGCGACCCAGGACGAAGAACTCCGGCTGCGTGGTATCCAGGCCCAGGCGCGATCGCAGGGCCAGCAGCTTGCGCAGCGTGTCTGGGCCGTTGAGCACCCACACGCGTGCACCGGGCACGGTCTCCAGGATCTCGCGCCGCCACTTGTAGACCAGGTGGGGCGGCGAGATGATCAGTGTGCGTGGATTGCGCTGCTGCAGGCGCTGCAACAGCACGGCAGTGCAGATGGCCATCATGGTCTTGCCCGTGCCCATTTCGGCGTTCAGCACGGCCGCAGGCTCGCCCTGGTCGGCCAGCAGCTTGACGATGGCCTGGACAGCCTCCGACTGCGCGTCGAACGGCTTGCGTTTGAGCCCCTGCAGGATCTCCTGGCGATCCTTCCAAACGCTTGTTTGGCGGTCTCGCTCAGGCATGTACACAGGCGGATGCTGGGCACGCACCTGGTCCAGCAGGCCCTGGCCGAACTCGCGGATGAAATCGCCCAGCGGGATGGTCTCGCTGATCACATCGGCCAGGAAGTCCTCGCCCTCGATCTGGCCGAATTCGCCCGTGGCATCCGATGCTGCAACAGGTGCAACGGTAGTTGTGTCCTGCTCCAGGACGGGTGTGGTGGGTGTGGAAACTTCCATGATTTGCTCCAAAGAAAAAAGGGCGCGCCGCTGTGGAACAGCGGTGCGCCCTGGTGGTTGGGTGGAAAGGTGTGCCCGAGGCCTGGCGCATGGCCTGGCTCGAATTCGGGCGGGAGGTTCAGGCGACGAGCTGACGCTCGCGGACGCCGGCACTGACGTGCCGGATGAAGTGGTCGGTGATGCTCACGCGCAGCGCTCGCAGTTCACCAATGCGGGGATAGAGACCTTGGCCGAGCTCGTGCACAGCGCCCTTGTCTTGACACCATGCCAGCAGCGGCTGCTGCCAGGCGTCGAGCAAGGCGATGGGCGCCAGTTCCTTGACAAGGCTCCACACTCGCGCCTCGATGTCACCAGTGGTGGCCAGCACCCAGCCGATGCGATTTGCCTTGTCCAGGGCACGCAGGCGTTTGTCGTAGAGCCACAGGTGGCTCAGCGGCCCGAACAGGTTCTGGCGGGGCAGCCGGCCGCTGAACTTGGCCAAGCGGTCGGTAGGCCCGAGGTCCACCAGCTGACGCTGGCCGCCGGCGCCGACCAGGCTGAAGCGGCTGATGCCGGCTTCAGCCTGGCTGCCGAGCTCGGCGGCCGCGATGAACTGCATGGCAGAGGCATCGCGGCCGTAGAACGACAGGAACATGAGCTCGCCTTCGTCGTTGCGCAGGCACGCGTCAACCCAGAGATCCGCGTAGCCTTCGATACGGTAGAGGCTGCGATGAGGTGTCAAAAGATGCTCCAAAGAAGACGGAGCAGCCCCATGCGGGGCGTGCCCCACATGGGTTGAAGGTTGGATCAGCGAGCGTTTGGCACCCACAGCCACGCCGCTACGAAAGTGCCCTCTTGCGAGGGCGCCACCAGTGGAAGCGTGTCAATCAGGCATGTCTCGGAACAGTAGATCTCGCGCGCCCGGGCGATGGCCACTGCATAGTCCAAGCGCCATTGGTTCTGGTCCTGCAGCGAACAGTCCAGAGCACTGACGGCCTGGGCCAGGTTGCCCTGTTCCCAGGTGTTCACAACGCCGCGCGCAGCAACTTCGAGGTCATGCATGAGCAGGCACCTTGCGTTCCTGCGCCGCATAGTGCATTTCCACGGCCAGCTTGATAGATTCGAGTTGGGCCAGGACCTGCGTGTGCTGTTCCCGGGCCACCTTCTCAGTGACACGCTTGGGACTGGACGAAAGGAAGAGGCGATTGAAGTCGCCATCGCCGTTGAAACCAACCACGTGGCGGCGAGAGTTTCCGGAGCAAAGGTGGACCGAGGCACGGGACTCCAAAGCGCCGCCGAGTCCCTTGAGGGTGCAGATGTCGAGCTCCCGGGCGCCGCCCAGGTCAACGATCGTGACAAATCTGTGGCCATCGCGTGTGGAGTGGTTGTGGTGAGTACGCATGAGATGCTCCTTCAAATTGGATTGAGAGAGCGAGCGCCGCCCTTGCGGGACGATGCCCGCAGGGGTGGTTGGAAAAATGCCTGGTCTTGCGACCGGCGCGCTTTCAAGGCTCAGCGCGCCTAAAACCGTTTTTGAGTGGTTCAAACGGCTTTCCGCAGCCCACCCCTTGGCAAGCTCTGGAAAACCGGCTGTAGCCGGTTTTGGTTGAATTCAGCAGTGCTGAAAGGTGGTCAGTTCAAACGAGAGCGCTCGAAAGCGATCACGTCTGCAGTGGAGAAAACCTGCACGAGCTCAGCGCGCGCCAGGGCTTCGAGATCCGGTGCTGGATCTGTGTCGCCCCAGGCCTCGGGATCGCAGTCGGTTGCATCATCGAGCTCCTTGCCCTGCGCGACGTGCATCAGCTCGCCGTTGATGAGAAAGATGGCCCCACGCTCGTCCTTGAGGCCCGTGCCTTTGGGTTGATCGACCAGAAGCTCCATCACCGCGCATTCGTACTCCAGTGCACTCATGCGAGTGGTATCCACGGGTGCCGACAGTGCGAACCTGCTGCACGTCGATGGCTCTTCCTGCAGGTAGGCATCAAGCTCTTCGGCGGTGAACCGCTGAATGAACTTTGGCGAAATGAGTGCCTTCAGATCAGCCTCCATCGAGGACCAGTCGCTGGCATCTCGCAAGCGAATGCCGTCGATGCTGGACTGGCTCTCGATACAGCTGAGCAGACCACCGACCAGGATGTAGTCGAGGTGTCCAGGCACTTGCAAGGCAGTGCCGGCAGGATGCCGAATGAGCACCGCACGAGCCAAGTAGGCGAAGTCTGTATAGGTCGGATCTCGATGTGACTGCCGCTGCAGGAAGAAGCTGAGAACCTCAAGCTCATGCGCCTCCACCTGTTGGGGCGTGCAACGCTGAAAGAGCTCTCGGGCATACAGGGCCTGCGTGCAAGACACAGCGTTTTCTTCGTCCCAGGCCGATGAATCGCAGCTGCCGCCATCCCTTACATCGTCTCCTGTCTCAAGGTAAATAAGCTCCCCCAGTATCAGCAGAATCGCACCGTGCTGACCCACCTTCAGGGCACAGCCTTTGGGCTGCTTCACGAGAAGCTCGATCACGGACGTTTCCCATTTCTGGAACGACAAAACCGCTCCGGGAGCAGGCAGATGTGTAGTTTGGTTCATGGCTATCTCCATAAAAAATGGGACAGCCGCCCCCGAGGGCTGCTGCCCCGGGTGGGTGGATAAAAGATGTCAGTGCAGCCTGTCGCCAGGCTGCCCCGAGAGGACCTGCAGGGACTGCAGGAGCTCGGTGGCCAGGTGCAAGGTTTTAAGAATGTCCGGCACCAGGGCCGGGAGGGTTGCCAGCAGATCCAGCATCGATTCATCCAGGGCCGTAAGGCCATGGCGATCGAACGCTGCAATCTGCTTGAGGGTCTCGATCGCGGACATCATCAATACTCGTAGGGCAGCAACAACGTGGTCGTCTGCCAACCAGCGTCGGTGATGACCCAGATCGTGTGATCGCCCACCTTGTAGACGGACATCACCATGGCGCGATCGACCAGCGAATGCTGATTGAGCGCACGATCGAGTGTGTGGATCTCGCCCCAATCGCAGCTTTGGTGCCGGCGTAGCAGTTCGTGCGGGTCGACCTCCCCTTTGCAGATGAGGTCGTGCACGCCGATCGTTGTGACACAGCGACCCACGCGAAAAATGGGTGTGGTGTGTGGGTTGGTGGCGGCCGGCCGCACCAGGTCATCAATTTCCATGGTCATCTCCTGGGTTGCAGGGACGCCCCCAACGGGGCTATCCCCATTGGGTGAAAAAAGAAGTTCTGCTCAGCCCTGCTCAACGCAGGGCTGAGGCCCGTGCAATGTTCAGGTCAACCAGACGCCGGTGGATTGCGGTCGTTTGCCCCGTACCTTTCGTCCATTTGCCTCAAGACATCTTTTGCAATGTCCTGCCACAACTGGCCATCGAAAAGGGCAGAGCCGAATTTCTCTGGATCAGGGTGCTCGGCAATCTCTCTGGCTGTCGTATGAAGGCAATGCACCACGAAGGCCTGGACCATCGGGCCGTAACGCGAGAACTCCATGAGTTCGGTGATGAACTCCACATTGGTCAGTTGCTGTTGCTGTGGCATGGCCACCTCCTTGAAATGCGAGGCAGCCGACCTGTGGGGCTCGGTGCCCCAGGGGGTTAAAAAATCAGGCGATCTTGACGATCTGCCCAAGGCGCGCATCGGGCGTGAGCTCGATCGCGTTGATGACGGGAACGAAACGGTCCAGCAGCACGGTGGACTGCGAGGCATTGCCCTTCTCGTCCACGTCGATGCTGACCTTTCGCTCCTTGCGCTTGTATGTGTCGCCCTTGATCAGGAAGGTGCGACCGTTGCCGGCCGTGATCTTTCCCGTGACCTGGCCAGCGGCCAAGGCCAAGGCCAGATGCCAAGGTGTGAGGTCACGAAGCGGCGGCCGGCATGCGCCGGTCGCCTGGGCGAAGTGCCCCTGCAGGCCCTCCCACAGCAGGCTGTGAGAGAACTTCGCCAACTCATCGACCAGCTGCTCCTCATCGATCTGCACGGCATGGAAGTCGAGCTCCAGATCCCCCTGCAGCGCAGGGATCACATAGGGCTCCAGCTCCCACGAGTCCGGTAGCAAGGGTGCACCCTCCTCCGAGGCCTGCGCGTCCACCAGAGGCTGCAATGCGGCCTTGGTCGCATGCGTGGGCCGACAGCGGGTGCCGATCACGATGCATTGCTTGAAGCGCCGCTCAGGTGCCATGAACACCCGCAGGTCCTGGAAGTTGCGAACCAGGTAACCGCGGATCTCGTCGTCAAGGGCGTAGTGCGGAATGAGGTAGACCAGCACACCGCCGTAGGCTAGATAGGGCACAGTCTTGCGTAGGAACGTTCGTTCCAGTCGCTCAGCCTTTTCCGCATCGTCAATCAGGGAGCGCTGCGCGGCCTGGTCAGAAACACCGTAGCCGTATGGCGGGTTGAGAAACAGAAGACCCATGCTGCGCGGCCGCACGATGACATCGTGGACATCGGCTTGCAACACGCGATCGAGGATCTGCTTGGCGTGCCGCGCACGTTCGCGGTCCAGCTCGATGCCGAAGGCCTCGGCGCCGGCGGCCGCACCGCGTGCTACGGTCAGCAGTTGGCGCACATCGGCCAGGGCCGTGCCCTCACCGCAGCAGGGGTCCAGCATTCGCACGTTCCCCTGATTGGGCATGCGCAGCAGATGGGCAATGCGGGCAATCGATTCTTCATCGGTCGGGAAGTACCCGGCTTTGATGTAGTTGCGCGCCAGGCGCGCGAAGATCAGGGCCATGGCCTGCTCTCCCCAAAAAAGGAAAGCCAGCCCAGGGAGATCCCTGGTGCTGGCTGGTTGGTAGGTGGCAAAGCAAGCTTTGCCTGGTAGATCACAGCTGGGTCCACATTCCGGAGTTCCATGCCGAGAGGGCCTGGTGCTCGCTCTTCCAGGACTCATCAGACTCGCGTGTGAATGGACCATGCTCAGACCTCGTACCGAGGTAGAAGTCTCCATTTCTGGACAGCACCTGCAGCTGCAGGAACTCTCCGCGTTGTGCTGCGAGCAGGCCGAAGGGCGCGATTGCAGAATTTGCGGACGTTGCGAATTGAACTTGCGACATGTCATTTCTCCTTGGGGGGAAATGGACGAGCGCCCCCGGACGGGACGGCCCATCCGGGTTGAAGTTGAGTTGAAGTGTTGATGTCCCCAGCCGCAGGAAGACCTGTGAACTGGGTGGTGGGGTCAGAGATAGGTGCGCTGTGTCCAGCGCCCTTCATCCCATGCCTTCTTGGCCTTCTCACGGGTTGGCCAGTACTGGGTTGATTCCCGCGTGTACGGACCATCGTCGGAATAGGTCCCAAGGTAGAAGCCCGCAGCACTTCGCAGAATCTGCATTGGATACTCCTTTCCGCTAGCGCGGGCAAGAGCACCAACTTGAACGGTTTCATCTGCCTTGGCTGCGCTTGGGATTTCGGTTTGCGTCATGACATTTCTCCTTGGGAGGGGGAAATGGACGAGCGCGCCCAGATGGGACACGGCCCATCCGGGTTGGGGGGGGGAAGGTTGAAATCGTGAGACACTTTTCGGATGACCGAAACGCGCCCCAGCTTGAGAGTGATTGAAGGAAGCCCCGTCGAAGAACTGGACCTGGTCCACCTCTTCGAGGAACTCGATGCGCGTGATGCGCTTCCTATCCTGCGGCAGCGGATGCGACAGCAAAAGGCTGCGGCAAATTCCGTTCTCGCATCAGTTGAACCAGGCCGGCTGGCAGACCAGCAAGCAGCTCAGGACGTGCGTAGCACGACTGGACCAGCTTGACGATCGAACAGACTTCGCCTGGCGCGACCTGCTCGCGCAGATCCATCAGCTTTTCATACTCCTGCTCCGTGCAGGCCTGCATCCAGCGGTTGAACGCTTGGTGCGCACGAATGCGCTGCTCGGCCGTCCACACGGGCAGAACTTGAGGGTGGGTCATAGTTGTATCCAAAGAAATGGGGACAACCGGCCCTGGGGGACGATGGTCCCCGAGGGTGGATGAGAAGGTGAACTACAGAAGTTTGACCGCCGCGATGGCGAGCCCCACAACCGTAATTTGAGTGGTGATGATCCAGCGCAGCTGGTCATTGAGACGGGCATTGAGACGAGTCTCAGATGCCGAGATTTCAGTTCGCACATTGGCGATCTGAGATTTCAGCTCGGCGCCATCCGATTTGGTCATGAGCTGGTCGCGCATTTCTGCACGCACAGCATCCTGGCCGGTCTGGATGGCGTTTTCAAGCTCACGCTCCACGGCACGGGCCTTGTCTGGCGTGACGCCAGCCTCGGTCAGTGCTTCAAAGACGCTCAGTTTGATGGGCATGCCCATGAGTCTACTCCTCCCGAAAAAAGAGCGGGCACGCCTTCCCTAACGGGCTCTTGTGCCCGCGCAAGGGTGGTGATGATGGCAATGCCCAAGCAGCGAACTGCTTTGCACATTTGCAGGGCTCAATGTGCTCGAAACCATACTGAATGGTTGGATGGTTTCCCTCAGCAGCCGCAGCCGCAGCTGCGGCTGCTGAGGGAACTCATCGGTTCCACAGATTTCACAATGCTCCTGGCCGCCAGTAGCAGGCCGGTCACCAGTTGGAGCTCAGGTGACCAAGGAAGGGCGCGGTCACAGGCACGGCTTGGCTTTCACCGTGGCTGCACTATCGCAAAGCCGCTGCGCATCAGGTCGCAGCCACCCCAATTGGAGAGCCCCCTACCCCACTGGGTCCAGCGGGCTGTCTATTGAGCACCGCTCGGTGCGCAAGAGACAACCCGCTACGCGGGCTGATGTGTCAGATCGGATGCCAGGTCTGGCTCTGAATGTCTGCCATCCTGTAGCCCAAGTCCTTGAGGGCTGCCACTTGCTGACGCAGGCGAAGTCGATCCACAGTCGGGTCGAGCTTCACAGCGTCACGGCTGTGCACTTGTGGCCAAAGCTCTCCGAAAAGCTCCTGCAGCTGTGCCTCTTGCGCGGACTGCGGATCTTCAACTGGTACGGGGTCAGAAACCGTCATAGCTGTCTGCGCTTGGTCACCTCTCGCCAGCCGCTTTTGGATGCGCTTTTTGAGCTCTTCCACATTCGCTCTGGACTGGGCCGGGCTCGAACCTGGTGAAGGCGTCGATGTGGTGCTGACGGGTGCCGCACGAGGTGGCGGTGGCGGTGGCGATGGCGGAACGTCTCGCGGCTCTTCATCCGCTGGGTCAGCCTCGACAAGATGGGGTTCTGCAGGCCTCTCTTCCATGTCATCGATCTGAAGATCGTGCAGCACGGCGCGGATCTCGGTGATGGACTTGTTGAAGTGGATGTACTGCTTCAGGAAGATCCGCTCAACCCAAGCCGTGCCTCTGTAGACGCCGTCATCGAACTGGTCGAGCAGCTGGTCGAAGACGCGGAATTCACCGATGTCGGTGAACAACTCTCCGACGCAAAAGTCGCCGTTGCGGCCTCCGCGGATTTTCTTGACTCTCAGCGTGATGCCGGAGAGCTTGATCATGTGCTCTTGCTCCAAAAGACGGAGCCTGAGCCCATGGGCAAGGCCCCATGGGTGAAAAAAAACACTCCACACGAAAAACGCATGGAGTGCTGGTTGGATGTTCCGGGAGATTTCCAGTCAGCCGGCTATGTGACCTCACACACGTGCCGAAGGTGTGCGTCAACGAGGTAGTGTGCCAGATCAAAGTGCTTCAACCCTAAGGCGCGCATGTCTCAGAAGCTCACATGCCTTGCCACAAAGTGGCAACAGGTTTGGGCGACACCTGCAATCGCTTGGAAGCCTTAAGCATAGCGCAAAACTTAGGACTTGGGTCGTAAAAGAGAACTTTAGCGCAAGCTGCGTGAACCTTCTGAACGCCATCAGGTCGCTGGCTAGCCGCCTCCTGCGGCCTTACCCCGATGCTGCAGGGAAGAAGTGACCTGCCCCCCTTTAGACGTGCCAATGTTCACTTAGCGAGTCCAAGGTTTTGGAGACTACTTGATCTCCGGTGATTGCCTTGCATCCCCAGCGCGCTGGCGATGCAAGGTAGCGAAGCTGGCCGGCGAGATACGCCCCAATGAACTGTGGGGCTGCACCTCGTTGTAATCGCGCCGACAGCGGGTTATCTCCGCCATCATTGCTCGTTCAAGCACTCGTCCCTGAACTTGCCGTTGGAGCTTTCGATGCAGGCGTTCTGGGTCGGGCATCGTTGAGCAGATGCCGAACGCCGCGTGCCGCTGTCCACGCCATGAAGGCCCGACTGGTGAACTCAAGCCCCTGATCGGTGCGGATGGCCAGCGGGTAGCCGCGGAACTGCGCTGCCTGGTCCAGCAAGCGCACGACATACTCGCCACCCATGCCGTGGTCCACCGCGATGTCCACACACTCGCAGCTGAAGTCATCGACCACCGTCAGGCACTTGATGCGCCGGCCGTTAGCCAGTGCGTCCATCACGAAGTCTGCGCTCCAGGTGACATTGACGTGCTGGCTGGCAGCCAAGGGCTGGCGCACGCCAGTAGGGCGTTTGACCTTGCGGCGCTTGCGCACCGACAGGTTGGTCAGCTTGTACAGGCGTCACACGCGTTTGTGGTTCGCCTGGTGGCCTTCAAGGCTAAACAGGTCGTGGATGGGCCGGTAGCCAAAGCGCAGACGCTCGTGCGCCAACTCGACGATGCGCGTGCTTAGGCTGGCCGTTGACTGGTTCATGCTAGCTGGTTCTAGACAACCCCGCATAGCGACAGGCGCGGCGCTCGCTGATGGACAGTCCCTGAACCATCCTGGCAGCGGCCTCGCGCCTGGCCTGCGGGGTCAGCGCTTTACCCCGAAGCCCACCTTCAGCGCTTCGATGTGCAGGTGGGCCTCGGCCAGCAGCTTCTTGAGCCCGGCGTTCTCGCTCTCGATCTCGCGTAGCCGCGTGGCCTCGCCGGCCTGCATGCCGCCGAACTTGGCGCGCCACTTGTAGAAGGTCGCTTCGCTGAAACCGCCAAGGCGACACAGTTCCTTGACAGGCATGCCGCCCTCGGCCTGCTTGAGAAAACCGATGATCTGTTCGTCGATGAATCTGCTCTTCTTCATGTCCGTTCTTCCTCTGAAAACGGACTCTACTAACCTTCGACTGGTGCGCCCTGTGGGGAGCAGGTCAAGGTCTGCCCGCAGGCTGGTGGGACAGATAAAGGTCCGTTTTTCGCTTTCATGGGACGGCATGGGCCCAGGCGGATTTTCTGGCTGTGCTCATCGCAATCCCCCGCGTTGCAGGTATATGGTCTGGCAGGGACATAACACGAGATCGCGACTGGAGATCACGCAGACAGGCAAGCCCACCCGCGCCGTCAGCTACGGCTGGACGTTCAAGTTGCGCCGTGTCATGTCCTGGCACATGTGGTTTTGAACTGCCCTGAGCGCTGTCGCGCCTAGTAATGGTGATGCGATTGCCTTTCTACTGGTTCTCCGGCGCGGCGAGCTAGCCACCCACACCCCGCAGCCTGGTCAACTCCGCTCCTGCCAAGATGCGGCACCGGTGCCAGTCTACGTCATCCCTCAGCCCTGCATAGCCCGCGGCGTCAGTGCCCAGCAAATGGTCGAGCGTAGGCGAAGATGTATCCGACGACATTCAAGAGTCGGCATGGCGTCGTCCCAGGAAGAACCAGTGCCGCGTCCCCTGCGTGCGCGGCCGGCGCATCAGCAAATAGGCCGCCGGAACCACAAACATCGACAGCAGCGGCGCGGTAATCATCCCGCCGACCATCGGTGCGGCGATGCGCTGCATCACCTCGGAGCCGGTGCCAGTACCCCACATGATCGGAAACAGGCCTGCCAGAATCACCGCCACCGTCATGGCCTTCGGGCGCACGCGCAGCACTGCGCCTTCGCGGATGGCGTCAAGCAGATCGGTGGCAGTCGTCTTGCCTTGCTCGACGCGATCGTTCCAGGCGGTTTTAAGGTACAGCAGCATGATCACGCCGAACTCCGCGGACACGCCCGCCAGTGCGATGAAACCGACCGCACCGGCAATCGACAGGTTGTAGCCCAGCAGGTACAGCAGCCAGATACCGCCCACCAAGGCAAAGGGCAGCGTCGCCATAATCAGCAGCGCCTCCCCGAAGGAGCCGAAGGTGAGGTACAACAGCACGAAGATGATCAGCAGCGTAAAGGGAACCACCACCTTGAGCTTGGCGGTAGCGCGTTCCAGGAACTCGAACTGACCCGACCAGGAGACGGAGTAGCCCGGCGGCAGTTTCACCTTCTGCGCTACGGCCTGCTGCATGTCCTGAACCGCGGAGCGCAGATCCCTGTCCCGGATGTCCACATACACCCAGCCAGAGAGCCGCGCGTTTTCGCTGCGCAGCATCGGTGGACCATCGGTGATCCTGACATCCGCGACATCCGTCAGCACCAGGCGCTGACCGCGTTCGGTGACGATCGGCAGTTCCCGAAGCCTTTCCACCGAATCTCGGATCTCGCGCGGGTAGCGCACATTGATCGGGAAACGCTGCAGCCCTTCCACCGTCTCGCCAATGTTCTCGCCGCCCACGGCGGAGCTGATCACTGATTGCACGTCGGCGATGTTCAAGCCGAAGCGGGCAGCATCGTCGCGCCGGATGTCCACGTCTACATAGCGCCCGCCGGTCAGACGCTCCGCGAGTGCACTCGACACGCCCGGCACATCCTTGAGCGTGCTCTCGATCTCACCGGTCAGCCGGTCGATCGTTGCCAGGTCCAAGCCAGCCACCTTCACGCCTACCGGACTTTTGATGCCGGTGGCCAGCATGTCGATGCGGTTGCGGATCGGTGGTACCCAAATGTTGGCCAGGCCTGGCACCTTCACGGTCCTGTCCAACTCCTCGATCAGTCGGTCGGTGGTCATGCCGGCGCGCCATTGCTCACGTGGTTTGAACTGAATGGTGGTCTCGAACATCTCCAGCGGCGCAGGATCGGTCGCTGATTCCGCTCGTCCGGCCTTGCCGTAGACACTCGCGACTTCCGGCACGGTCTTGATCAGGCGGTTGGTCTGCTGCAGTAGCTCGGAAGCCTTTCCCGCGGATAGGCCCGGCAAGGCGGAGGGCATATACAGCAGGTCACCTTCGTCGAGTCTTGGCATGAACTCGCCGCCGATGTGCTGCAGCGGCCACAGGCTGGCCACCAGCAGTACCCCCGCAGCGACCAGCGTCATTTTCGGCGCACGCAGCACCGCGTCCAGCAAGGGGCGGTAGACCGCGATCAGGAAGCGATTGAGGGGGTTGCGCTTTTCATCGGGGATGCGCCCGCGGATCAGGTAACCCATGAGCACGGGGATTAGCGTGACGGCCAGGCCGGCAGCAGCTGCCATCGAGTAGGTCTTCGTGAAAGCCAGCGGTGAGAACATCCGCCCCTCCTGGGCTTCCAGCGTGAACACCGGCACGAAGGACAGGGTGATGATCAGCAGCGAGAAAAACAGGGCCGGGCCCACCTCGGCCGCCGAATCACCGATCACGCGCCAACGCTGAGGCCCTTCAAGAAGCATCCCTGGGTTGTCATGGTTCCAGTGCTCAAGGTGCTTGTGTGCATTTTCGATCATCACCACCGCAGCATCCACCATGGCGCCGATGGCGATTGCGATGCCCCCCAGCGACATGATGTTCGCATTGACGCCTTGGTAGTGCATCACGATAAATGCGGCGAGCACCCCCAGCGGCAGTGAGACGATAGCCACCAATGCCGAGCGCAGGTGGAAGAGGAAAACGAAGCACACCACTGCCACAACTAGGAATTCTTCCAGCAGCTTGTGCGTAAGGTTCTCGACCGCGCGCTCGATAAGGTTCGAACGGTCGTAGGTGGGGACAATCTCAACGCCTTTGGGCAAGCTGGACTGCAGGTCTGCCAACTTCTTCTTAACCGCGTCAATGGTTTCCAGCGCGTTCTTCCCCGAACGCATCACAATCACGCCGCCCACAGCCTCGCCTTCGCCATCCAGCTCGCCAATGCCGCGCCGCATCTCCGGTCCGATCTGAATGCGCGCCACGTCGCCGAGGCGCACCGAGACGCCAGCCGGCGTGGTCACCAGTGGCACTTTGCGGAAGTCATCCAGAGTCTTCAGGTAGCCAGAAGCCCGCACCATGTACTCGGCCTCGCTCAATTCAAGCACCGCGCCGCCGGCCTCTTGGTTCGCACGCTGGATGGCTGTCACGACTTGGGTTTGCGGAATGTTGTAAGCCGCCAGCCTGTCGGGATCCAGCACCACTTGGTACTGGCGCACCATACCGCCGATGGTGGCGACTTCAGCCACGTTGGGAACGGTCTTCAATTCGTATTTCAGGAACCAGTCCTGGAGCGCGCGCAGTTGCGAAAGATCCTGCGTGCCGCTGCGGTCGATCAGCGCGTACTGGTAGATCCACCCCACCCCGGTCGCATCGGGCCCCAGTGAAGCCTTGGCCTGCGCGGGTAGCCGTGACTGCACCTGGTTGAGGTATTCCAGCACCCGCGAGCGCGCCCAATACAGGTCGGTGCCCTCCTCGAACAGCACGTAGACGAAGGAATCGCCGAAGAAGGAGTACCCCCGCACCGTCTTAGCGCCAGGCACCGACAGCATCGTGGTTGTGAGTGGGTAGGTAACTTGGTTCTCGACGATACGGGGCGCCTGTCCCGGATAAGTGGTGCGGATGATTACCTGCACGTCGGACAGATCGGGTAAGGCATCCAACGGAGCCCTGAGCGTTGCATAAACACCCCAGGCCCCGATCATCAAAGTCGCCAGCAGTACCAGGAAGCGGTTGACGATCGACCAGCGGATGATTCGCGCGATCATGGCTTGCTCCCCGGCACGACCGCGGTGGAAGCAGGCGCCACCGGTGTCACCTGCGTGAGTTGCGGCAGATCATCGGTATCGATATAGAACTCGAAGCGCGCACGATCACCGACCTTGATGCCGACCGGCACACCTGTCGGCGGAAGCTTGAATTCCATCGTCATCGCACCCCACTTCATCGTAGGGATAGGGCCATGCGCGAACGTCATCGCATCCTTGGTGATGCTCTCGACCTTGCCTTCACCCACATGCCGCGGCGTCGTTGCGGCAGGCTGCGCTGATGGCGCCGGAGCAGGTGCCTCTCCACCCGGACTTGCATTCAGGCGTGCCTCCACGCCACGCAGGCTTGCCTCCGAGTCGATCAGGAATTGCGACGACACGACCACCCGCTGGCCGGCCTGCAGGCCGCGTTTGATCTCGGTCTGGCCACCGCTCTCGATCCCGATCTCGACCTCGACCGGCCGGAACCGGCCATTGTCTTCGGAGAGCATCACGACCGTGCGTCGGCCCGTCTGTATGACGGCCTCGGTCGGAACCTGCAGCGACTTGCCGGCCTGTGATTCCGCGAAGCGCATCTGCACGAACATGCCAGGTACCAACCGGGCGCCGGGGTTCGCCAGTTCGAGCCGTGCCTTCAATGTGCGTGTGGTTGGATTCACGTCGGGCAGGATGGCCTGCACCTTTCCTTCAAAGGTGGTGCCTGGCACGGCAGGGCTGGTGGCCTGCACCTTGGCACCCGGGCGCAGCAGCGCGGCCTGGCTCTCGGGCACCTCTGCGTTGGCCCATACGGTGGACAAGCCATTGATCCGAAACAGCGTGGCGCCCGGTGCCACTGTCATGCCTTCGCGCACTGCCAGCTCAACCACCACACCACCGATCGGCGCAGCCACGGTGATGCGCGGCTGGGGTCGGCCGGTGCTCTCGACCAGGCGAATCTGCGCCTCGCTCATGCCAACCTGGCGCATGCGCTGGCGTGCACCGTCGATCAGCGCCGACATATCTGTACCTTGCATGCGCCGCACCGATAGAAATTCCTCCTGTGCGGCAATCCACTCCGGCACGTAAAAATCAGCCAGCGGCTGGCCCTTGCGCACCGGGTCCAGCGTGGCGCGCACGTACAGACGTTCGACGTAACCGGCGGCGCGCACCTGAACAATCACCTGGTCGCGCTCGTTGTAGGTGATGCTGCCCACCGCCGACACCTGCGGCGACAGCGCGCCTTCGGTCGCTATTGCGGTACGCACGCCGAGGTTCTGCTGGATGCGAGGGCTGACCGTGACACCGCCAGCGTCTGCCTCACCGCCCGCGTAGACCGGAGACATCATCATGTCCATGAAGGGCGACTTGCCCGGCTTGTCGAACTTGCTCGCCGGCACCATGGGGTCGTGGTAGTACAGAATCTTCTTGCCGTTGGCGGGATCGGTGTCGCCGGCCTTCAACCCCGCAGCAAGGTGACGGCGTGTGGCATCCTCGCCCGATTCATTGGCGGGCGCGGAAGCCGCTGCGGAAGAAGAGGTCGCGGGAGCCGCGGTAGCGCCGCGGGCGCTGCCACGCTGGACACCGAGTGCGTACAGGCCATAGCCCGCTGCAGCGAGCGCGACGGCGCTAAGGAAGATGGATGCAGAGAGTTTGGGTTTCATGAAAATATCTCGTGCTCAAGGCTGGACGGCCGCCGCCGCATCGCGCCGGACTGGGATGAGGAAATTGAGCTGCGCCCACAGCCGCACAGCGTTCATGGCGAGTTGCAATTGGCCCATGCGGGTATCGATATACGCGCGACGCGCGTCGAGCACGGATGACAGGGTGCCGCTTCCGCCACGATAGGCCGTCAGAGCGGCAAGCTTGCGCTGCTCTGCAAGAGGCACTAGCGTGTCCTCATAGCGCTGTACTCGTTCGCGTTCGCCTTGCCACTCTTGCAGCGTCGCACGGACGGTCGCGGCGTACTCGCGCTCCAAGTCTTCTCGCTGGTAACCTGCCTGCTCTGCCTGGGCGATCTTGGCCGCCAATTCGCGGTCCTGCCGATGGGCTTGATCCCACTGCAGCGGAATGGAAACCGTGAACGACACCATGTCGGAATAGCCCGGGCCACGCCGGCCGTACATCAACTCCGTGCTCCAGTCGGCGCGTTTCGCGGTACGGGCAATTTCCACTTCGGCTCGGGCTATGTCCTCCTGACGGCTTGCCAGCTCGATCTGCGGATAGCGACTCAGTGTGCTTGGTAGAGTCTGTGCGTCCAACGGAACCGCATTGATGTTCGGTGCTGCGCCCAAAGGTTGGAATGCCTCAGAGCCGATCCAGCGCGCAAGTTGTGTCGTGGCCGTGGCGATTTGGCGCTGCACCTGCGCGATGCGGTCCTCCGCCAGGGCCACCCCAGAGCGTGCAGCGAAGACATCGGCCTGCGCACCGCGTCCGCCACGATACGACGCTTCGGCAGCGTCAACCAGCAGCCGAGCTTCCTCGCGCTGAGTAAGCAGCAGTGCCAGCGCTTGCTCTTGGTAGTAACGGTCAAGCCAAGCCGCGGCGGTGTCGCGCTGCAGGTTCGCCAGCGCCAATGTGCGCCGGGCCTGGGCGGCATCGGCCTCGCGTTCGAAGCGCGCGCTGCGGGCCTGCAACTTGTCGCTGCGGGTCCACTCCTGCATCAGGCCGATTTGGCGCATGGTCATGCCATCCCTGGAGAGGCTGAAGCGCTCCGATCCGCTCAGTGGTACGTTGCTGACCCCTGCTTTGAGCACAGGGTCAGGACGCTGGCCTGCGGCCACCGCGGACTGGCGCGCGGCATCCGCGGCCGCATCCTCCGCAGGAAGTTGACCTGAGCGCTGCTCGGCCAACCGGAGGGCGTCGTCCAGGCTCAGTGGCGCGGCATGCGCCTGCCAGCCGACGGCGACAAGAAGCATCGCGACGGCGATGCGAAGACGAAAAACAGGCATGAAATCTCCTGACAAGCCAAAGGGCGCGTGCACAATCAAATGTGCGGGCGCGAGAAGGCACCCGAGGCCCGGCTCAATGCGGACTTCGGGCTGGAAGTATCAGGAGATCAAATGCGAAACACGCAGTGCAGGATGGCGTGCGGCGGCGATGTGGCCAGCAGGTCGGGCGGAGACGAATGTAGTGATTGGACGTTGCCGCGGGCTGCTTCACCCATCGGCACCAAGTACAGCACGTCCGTTGCTGGTGCCATCACGGGTGGAGGCGACACCGTATTGTTATTCTGCTGGCCAAACTTGCAGTGCTCAGCGCAGAGATTGGCTGCGGCCTGATCCATCTGATCGCACCCGGATGGCATAGCCCGGGCGTCATTCGCCATCGCGACTACTTTAGGGTCATCACTCGCGCTGCCCATCGACAGGCTGGGGCAGGCATAGCTGGCCACAGCCAATTGCGCAAACAAGAACATGCCGATCAGCACGCGGCAGATCAGTCGGTTCAGAGCGCGAGTCAAGATCATGGCGGAATTTTAGGATTAAAGCGAAAACACGAGAAGCTGACGTAATTTAAAACAACGGCAATAAAGGCTTGGTTCAAGGAAATGAATGAGCTGCACCAGCGGCAAGATTACCTTTTTCCATTCAGGCGCAACGCATTGAAGATCACAGATACTGAACTCAAACTCATGGCCAGCGCCGCGATCATGGGGGATAGTAGCCATCCGGTAAACGGGTAAAGGACACCGGCGGCGATTGGCACACCAATGCCGTTATAGACAAAAGCGAACATCAGATTCTGTCGCATGTTGCGCACGGTGTCGATGGAAATTTCGCGCGAGATCGCGATACCGCGTAGGTCACCCTTGATCAGGGTGATTTGCCCGCTATTCATGGCGACATCAGTGCCCGTCCCCATGGCTACGCCCACGTCAGCTTTAGCGAGCGCAGGGGCATCGTTGATACCGTCCCCCGCCATAGCGACAACACGGCCTTCTTTCTGGAGCCGCTCCACCAGTGCCAGCTTATCTGCAGGCTTGACCTCGCCATGAACTTCGTCGATATCCAACTTGGATCCAACCGCCTTGGCCGTGGTGAGACCATCTCCAGTAGCCATCACAACACGCAAGCCGCTGGCGTGAAGGGCCTTGATGGCATCAGGAGTGCTGGCCTTGATCGGGTCCGTTACCGCGAGCATGCCTGCGAACCGGCCATCGACGGCCAGGTGCATGATGCTGGCGCCTTCGTCCCGAAGACGCTCGCCGTTGGACCGCAAGCTCGCTACGTTCACGCCTTCCTGTTCCATCAGTGCCGTATTGCCCAGCGCGAGTCGCCGCCCTTCCACAGTGCCGCGAACGCCAATGCCGCTGCCGGAGTCGAAATCCATCGGTTTGGCAAGTGTCAGTCCCTTGGTTCGCGCCGCCCTGACGATGGCATCCGCCAGGGGGTGCTCGCTGCCTTGATCCAAGCTTGCCGCCAGCTTCAGCACTTCATCCGGGGTGAATCCAGGGGCGGCGATGGCCGTGTCGAAAGCGGGCTTGCCTTCCGTGAGCGTGCCGGTCTTGTCCACGATCAAGGTGTCCACTTCGCGCATCTTCTCGATCGCACCGGCGTCACGGAACAACACGCCTTGCTTCGCAGCGCGTCCGGTGGCTACCATCACCGACATAGGGGTGGCCAATCCCAGCGCACAGGGGCAAGCGATGATCAGCACGGCCACCGCATTGATTAGCCCGAACACCCAACTGGGTTCTGGCCCGAACAATCCCCAAATCAACAGTGTGGCAACGGCGATTAGTACCACCACCATGACGAATTTTCCCGCCACCACGTCCGCCATGCGTTGCATGGGCGCCTTTGAGCGCTGGGCGGAGGCCACCATCTGCACGATCTGGGACAGCATGGTGGCTGCCCCAACTTTCTCGGAGCGCATCACCAGCGCGCCATTCGTGTTGAGCGTGGCCCCGATCAGCCTGTCACCGACGCGCTTGGTGACAGGCACGGGCTCTCCGGTCAGCATCGACTCGTCAACCGAACTGTGGCCCTCGGTCACGACGCCATCAACAGGCACTTTTTCGCCAGGACGCACGCGTAACAAGTCACCCACGTGTACATGATTGAGTGATATATCCTCTTCGCTACCGTCAGCATTGATGCGCCGTGCATTCTTGGGCGCCAGGCTGAGAAGAGATTTGATGGCTGCCGATGTCTGAGAACGTGCCTTTAACTCAATGATCTGACCTACCATGGTCAGTGAGATGATGACTACCGCCGCCTCAAAGTACACCGCCACCCGACCCATTGAGACGAATGAATCGGGGAACACACCCGGCGCCACAGTGGCCACTACGCTGTAGATGAAGGCCGCACCCGACCCCAGGCTGATCAAAGTCCACATGTTCGGACGGCGGTGGATGATCGATTGCCAGCCTCGCACGAAAAAGGGCCAACCAGTCCAGAAAATTACAGGCAATGACAACCACAACTCAATCCAGCTTTGCGTAGCCATGCTGGACCAGCCCAGACGATGGCCGAACATTGCTAGATCGACAACGATCAACGTGAGTGGCAGAGTCCACCAAAAGCGCCGCTGAAAATCTCTCAGCTCGTGGCTGTCATCCTCTTCGAGCGGAATGATGGGCTCCAGCGTCATGCCGCATTTGGGGCAGTTGCCAGGATGGTCCTGGCGCACCTCCGGGTGCATGGGGCAGGTGTAGATGGTGCCACCCGGCTCAGTGGCAGATTCTGGCTGCGCATGGCTTGCCTGGTGATGTCCATAGGCGTCATCGTTACCATGAACAGGCTTACCCTGGTCTTCCGGCACCAGATGCATCCGGCACTTCGAGCAACGGCCGGGGTGATCCTGGCGGATTTCGGGATGCATCGGGCACACGTAGTACGTGCCGGCGCTTGAAGTTTCCTTCTGGTTCCCTGCTTGCGCTGCCGAGTGGTGCGGATGATGATTCATACTATATCCCTGGACTATTGGTTCATTCACATCGTTGAATGTTGCGATGGACCCTCAGATTCGGTACGAGCCCGTGGGAGAGTAACTGGGCCGGGTTGCACATCGAGACTTGGATGTGCTGGCTCACTGAGAGCTCAAGCGAGCTTTGATTCGCTCCATTTGATTGATTTCCGCACGCTGCGCTTCAGTGATGCTATGGCACAGCTTGGACAGTTCAGGATCCTTCAGTTCTGCCTCGCGGCACATCAGAATGGCACCGGAATGATGGGGAATCATCGAGTCGATGAACTGTCGATCATTGATGAGCGCCTGGGCTCGAGTGGCGGTGAAAGACCCAATCGTCAGAACGACGAACAGAGCGTAGAGCGCTCTGTTCAGCACCTTCCTGGGATACATGCCGGGCATTGTTGCCAACATGAAGACACCCATCGGTGCCCACATCGTGACGGCCATGTAAAGCATGTTGAGGTTGTTATGGTAGTCGCGCAAGCCATCGATCATGGTAAACATCGCGACGTACATGACCGCCAGACCAAGCACCATATTGATCCAGAACATCAAATAAGGCCGGGCAGTATGGGCGCCTTGCTCATGGTGGTGTTCCATTTCTAATCTCCAGTGTCGCTTCAAAGGCCACCGTCGTGGGTTTGGCTTGGAAGCCAAAGATCTATCTCCCTCTCTCCTGTACATTGCGAATAATCGGTCTGAACCCTTATTCGCGCCCAGTTATTACTTCCCGCGTTGGGGGCCGCTCCTTGCCCATGGTGAGGATATGGAAGGAGCGTCCTGGACGAGCACGATATTACTGGGCAGGCTTAATGTCAGTGACAAGCATCTTTCCGCCTTCGTTGATGACAATGAACTTCACTTTGTCGCCCGGCTTCAGGTTATTCAGCAAACTCTTTTCCTTAACGGGAAAGACCATGGTCATTCCAGGCATATCCAGATTCTTGATATCGCCGTGTTTGATGGTGACCTTGCCATTGTCCAGGTCAATCTTCTTGATTTCACCGTCGGTCAGCGAGTCTTGCTGAGACGCTTCCGCTTTGGTCGATGCAGGGTTGACCTGAGCGAAACCGCTCATGGGGAACGCCACACCCAAGGCGATGGCGGAAATGGACAGAAGTTGCTTGAAGTTGTTCATGATTACCTCACGTATGTAAACTTGAAAATCTCCGCTGATCCATTTTTTCACTCAGCGGCATCTCGGGAGCCATTGCAGGCCTCAGCTAGTTCTGATTACCTCGGCCTATGAGGTTTTTCTATTATTTTTTGCCAACCTGAACCACACCCTTCATGCCAGCCTCGTAGTGGCCGGGCATGAGGCAGGCGAAATTCACGGCTCCAGCCTTGGTGAACTGCCAGACGATCTCACCTTGTTTGCCGGGTTGCAGCGTTGTCTTGCTGGGTTCATCGTGCTCCATGTCGGGGAACTTCTTCATCTGTTCCAGATGCTCCAATAGTTCCTTTTCAGTCCCCAGGCTGAGTTCGTGCTTAACTTGCCCAGCATTCTTGACAATGAAACGCACGGTTTCGCCCTGCTTGACCTGAATGTTCGACGGCGTGAATCGCATGTTGTCGCTCATCTCGATAGTGACGGTGCGGCTCGCCTTGGCTGCAATGCCTGGCTTGCCAATGGCGGTTTCTCCGCCATCTTCATGGCCGTGGCCGCCAGCGTGGTTTCCACTGGCAAACGCCGTGCCCGATGTGACAAGCGCCGCCATAGCCAAGAATTGAGAAACAGTGGACCAGGTGAACTTCATGGATGATCTCCTTTTGAAAAATGGGTGAAAGACTTAATGCTCGCCGTGCGACGTCGGCTTGCGAACATTGACTTCTGTAGGTGTCGCCGAATTGCGTGCGCGCGGCATGGACTGCCCACCCTCGGCACTGAAACGCGAGGGCTCGGCCAGATTTCCGTCGAACTTGCGCGCCACCGTGCCCGCGGGATGCTTGAACCAGCCAGGGTCTTTGTAGTCCCCGGGCTTCTGGTCGCGGCGCACCTTGAGCACACTGAACATGCCGCCCATCTCCACCGAGCCGAAGGGCCCCTGGCCTGCCATCATCGGCAGGGTGTTGTCCGGAATCGGCATTTCCATCTCCGCCATGTCCGCCATGCCCCGCTCACCCATTGCCATGTAGTCAGGGATGAGGCTGTTGATCTTCTTGGCGATGCCACTGTGGTCCACGCCGAGAAGGGTTGGATTGTTGTGGCCCATGGCATTCATGGTGTGGTGGCTCTTGTGGCAGTGGAAGGCCCAGTCGCCTTCCTCGTCAGCCACGAACTCGATCTGGCGCATTTGTCCCACAGCCACATCGGTGGTTACTTCGTACCAGCGTGAACTCTTGGGCGTGGGTCCGCCGTCGGTGCCCGTGACCAAGAACTCATGCCCATGCAGGTGCATGGGGTGATTGGTCATGGTCAGATTGCCGATACGCACGCGCACCTTGTCATTGAGGCGGACATTCAAGGAATCGATGCCCGGAAAAACGCGGCTGTTCCACGTCCACAGATTGAAGTCCGTCATTTCTGCAACTTTGGGTGTTGCAGCTCCTGGTTCGATGTCATAGCTACTCAGCAGGAAGCAGAAGTCCCGCTGTACCTCGTCGATCAGAGGATGCTTGGCCTTCGGGTGTGTCACCCAGAAGCCCATCATGCCCATGGCCATCTGCACCATCTCGTCCGCATGCGGGTGGTACATGAAGGTGCCGGGGCGGCGTGCCACGAACTCATAGACGAAGGTCTCGCCCGGTTGGATGGCCGGCTGCGTAAGGCCCGAGACGCCATCCATGCCATTGGGCAACCGCTGGCCATGCCAATGGATACTGGTGTGCTCAGGCAGTTTGTTGGTGACGAAGATGCGCACGCGGTCGCCCTCGACTACCTCGATGGTCGGGCCAGGGCTTTGGCCGTTGTAGCCCCACAGATGAGCCTTCATGCCGGGCGCCATCTCTCGCACTACCGGCTCGGCCACCAAATGGAACTCCTTGACGCCCTGGTTCATGCGCCACGGCAGGGTCCAGCCATTGAGCGTGACCACAGGGTTATACGGTCGCCCCGAATTCGGAACCAGCGGCGCCATGGTGTTCGGACTGGACTGGATCACCGGTTCTGGCAAGGCCGCCATGGCCACCCGGCTTACCGCGCTGGCAGCTACCGCACCGCCGGCAATGCCGGCTGCTTTGAAAAAATCTCGTCTGGATGTCATGAAAATTTTCTCTGTATCAATGGCCGGCACCAGCGCCGGTCGAGGAGCCAGGCACGCTGGCGGCGCCGGATAGGCTGGTACTGGTCGGGCGCCCGATGACCGATGCCTGCAAGGCGGCGTCGGCCAGCCAGAACTGCTGCTGCGCGTCCATGGCGGCCTGCACGGCGCTGACCTGGTCACGGGCATCAGCCAGCAACTCGAATGTGCTGATGAACATGCCGTTGTACAGCAGTTGGTTCTCTTCTGCGATCACCTTGCGCAGAGGCACGACCTCATCACGATAGTGGCGGGCCACGTCGTAGGCGGTGCGATAGGCGGAGTAGCTTTCGCGCAGGCTGGAGCCCGCGGATCGCACCGTGGCTTCAAGCTGGTTGGCTGCCGCCAGGGTGCGGGCATTCATCGCCGAGCGTTGCATGCCTCCCCAATCAAAGACGGGCAGACGTACCGCGATCTCCCAGCCCCGCGCGGTGGAGCGGGTGCCCTCGGCATTGTCGAACGTGGTATTGCGCCGCCCTGTGAGTTCGATATCGGTGAAACTGGTCACCATCGTCAATCCCTGAGCCCTGGCTGCCGATTCCATGCTCGCCTGCGCCAAGCGGATATCCAGACGGGCCTTGGTGGCCTGCGAGCCGACCGCCTGCGGCTCCAGCGGCTGTTTCGGCAGATCTGGCAAGCGTTCGGGAAGCTTGAGCGCGCTCGCCTGCTCCTCGTCAAGCCCCAGCAAACGAACCAGCTCTTCACGGCTGGAGATAACTTGGTGCTGTGCCGTGCTTAACCGGGTAGCCGCGTCAGCGTAAAAAGCTTGCTCACGTGCGCGAGCGATGCGGTTGAAGTTTCCAACAGCCTGCATGCGTTTGGCCAACTCCGCCCCGGCCTCTGCACTGGCATAAACCTGCTTTGCATAGTTGAGCGATTGCTGCGCGACGACAGCCCGTACCCACGCTTGGCGCACTTGGGTAACTTGATCCACGACGTCGCTGGTCAGGCGCAACTGAGATTGTTCTATCAGCCGTGTGGCGACGCCGTACCGAGAAGGCAAGGTCAACAGATCCAAGAGGCCAAAGGACAGCGCGCGCGCCAATTCCAGCTCAGGGCCTGCCCTCATGCGCTCAAAGCTGAAGATGGGATTGGCAATGCGACCCACTTGCGCCACATCGGCGGACTCCG
The DNA here is from genome assembly GCF_009827015.1 of Delftia sp. CH05. NCBI lineage: Bacteria > Pseudomonadati > Pseudomonadota > Betaproteobacteria > Burkholderiales > Comamonadaceae > Delftia > Delftia sp. CH05. The sequence continues at coordinate 33,102 of NZ_WUMG01000019.1, forward strand.
CCCAACCCTGGGCCAGCAAGGCTTGCAGCGAAGCGCTGTTTACCAGAGCCAGCTGGACGGCCTCTTGCTGGCCCAAGGGCTGTGCCAGCAGAGCTTGAGCAGTATTTGCGCGTTGATTGCGCTCATCTTGGGTCCGTGCCAAGGCGAGCTTGCCGCCTGTGAAACTGCCCGCTTCTTCATTGACGCGATTTGAGCCCTGATCGGAACTGACGCTGGCACAGCCAGTCAGCACGGCAAGACCCAATGCGGACAACGCTAATTTGGTTTCGGTTGAACGCAAACGCATCATGGCTTGCCTCCCCCCTGATGGCCTGCGTGCGGATCGTTAGGGGTTGTCTCATCATTGGGGGAAGCCGGAACGCCTGTCCTGATTTCCTTAGCATAGGCTCGCCAGCCCCCAATCCGCCCTACACGTTCGTTGGCTTTGCGCCAGGATTGCACCGGCTGATCCTCATAGGCCTGGTATGCACCTATGGCGGACGTGTACTGAAGCCTTGACGGCAACGCAGCTTCGGACGGCTCAGTGTTCGCTGGAGCTTGTGCAAAAGCTGCGCCTGCAATGAGCGCCAGAACGCACGGCAACAGAGACTTAAATGACGGTAACTGGTGAGAAATGATCATGGTCTCCTCTTTAAGAATCCCTGATCTCATGAAGGTGAGGATCAAGATAGAAAGATTCTGGAGAGTACACCCTGACGCTCAGATGTGCTGAACATTACATTTTTATTATCTTCATGACAGAGCGCTTCAAACTCGGCAAAATCTTGCGAAAGCAACGGAGCGTACAAGTGAAGATACTGATCGTCGAAGACGAAGCAAAAACCGGGGAATACTTGCGCCAGGGGCTGAACGAGGCCGGCTACATCTGTGACCTCATCTCCGATGGCGCCGACGGACTGCACATGGCTTTGCATGGGCTGTACGACCTCGTGATCCTGGACGTGATGCTGCCGGGATTGAACGGTTGGCAGGTGCTGCAATCCCTGCGCGAGCGAGGGCTGGAAATGCCCGTGCTATTCCTGACCGCCCGCGATCAAGTAGAAGATAGAGTCAAGGGGCTGGAACTGGGGGCCGACGACTATCTCGTCAAGCCGTTCTCGTTTGCCGAATTGCTGGCACGGGTGCGCATTATTCTTCGGCGCGGCCACGCCGGAAGCGAGCGCACTACGCTTCTGGTGGCCGACCTGGAGTTGGATTTGCTACGCCGCCGAGTATCGCGCAATGGCAGGCGGGTCGATCTGACGGCCAAGGAGTTCGGCCTGCTGGAGTTGCTGATGCGCCGCCACGGCGAGGTGCTGCCACGGTCCTTGATTGCGTCGCAGGTGTGGGATATGAACTTCGACAGTGACACCAATGTCATCGAAGTCGCCGTGCGCCGGTTGCGAGTGAAGATCGATGAAGGCCATCCGGTCAAACTCCTCCAGACAGTGCGCGGCATGGGCTACGTGCTGGAAGTGCCGGAGGAGGAATAGATGCGGCGGCCGTCACATCCCGGAAGACTTCCACTGACCCGGCGCCTGACCATCTTTTTTACCGTAATCGCGGCAGCGGTGGTACTGGGGCTTGGGGGGCTATTCCTGGTGGAGACCGAGCGGCATTTTGTGGAGCTGGATCGGATGGCGCTGCAAGACAAGCGGCACTTGATTGAAGATATTCTTCGCAATGCCAGCTCGGAGGACGATGCTCGTCAGCGCTTGAGCGAATCACTGAACTACCACCATGATCTTCAGGTTCTGGTGAAGAACAGGCAGGGAGAGATAGTCTTTCAATCTGCAGAATCCGATCCACAGGTGCAGCGCGGGAACGTTTTACACACCGATAGCCAAGGCGATTTCGGGGTTTGGCACAACAAGGACGCTGAGTTCCACACTTTTAGTTTTGATGCGGCGCCTGTCTATGCTGCAACTGCCTGGCGTATTCTCATTGCGGCGAACACCAAGCACCACCGTCAATTCCTAGATGGGCTGCGCAACAGTCTTGTGCTCTATGTGATTACGGCCATCGGTGTGTGCGGACTGCTGTCGTGGATTGCCGCGCGCCAGGGCCTGGCCCCCTTGCATGAGATGAAGTCGCGCGCAGCGGCTGTCACGGGGCAGCGGCTTACCGAACGCATGCCCGTGGAAGCCGTGCCTGTTGAAATGGCAGATCTGGCACAAGAACTCAACCGCATGCTGGATCGGCTGCAGGATGACTTCCAACGCTTGACTGATTTTTCGTCGGACTTGGCGCATGAGCTGCGCACCCCCATCAGCAATCTGTTGACCCAGACTCAGGTGGCGCTGGCCACCAAGCGGAATGCCGCCACCTATCAGGACATCTTGGCGTCCAATGCCGAGGAGTTTCAACGCTTGGCGCGCATGGTGTCCGACATGCTATTTTTGGCCAAGACCGAGCGGGGAGTCGACCTTCCCCACAAGGAGCGATTTTCCGCGCGGCAGGAGGCGCAGGCACTGCTGGAGTTCTATGAGGCCGTAGCCGATGAAAAGCATATCCAGTTCAAGCTAAACGGCGATGGCAGCATCAATGGCGATCGCTTGATGTTTCGGCGTGCTTTAAGCAATTTGCTGTCCAACGCTCTACGTTATACACCTGATCAGGGCGACGTTACGATCACCATTTCTAAGACTGCTTCATTTATTACGGTTGCAGTGGAAAACACGGGGCCGGACATCGATCCGAAAGTCCTGACCCGGTTGTTCGACCGCTTCTACCGCGCCGACCCTTCCAGGACTCACCCTGAGACCGATGGCAGCGGGCTGGGCTTGGCTATCACCCGTGCGATCATCGAGGCGCATGGCGGGAGCGCCGCCGTAACATCGGCCCGCGGGCGAACGCGTTTCGCTCTGAAGTTTCCTTGGCAAGGCGTGGATTCATGATGGGCCCTGTGGACTGATCATGATTGAGTCGAGGTCCATCTATCCGCAGCATAGGGAATTGGTGGAAGCCAATCTTCGACATTCACCCATGATCTAATCGGCGCCCTCTCGCGGATGCCGGTCAATCATCTCAGGCGTATAGCCGGCTTCCTGAATGGCTTCGGCAAACTCAGCCTCAGTCGCAGCACCAGAAATCTGTACCAGCCGATCATGAAGATTAATCTCAATTTGGGCCTTGTCATCGACTGTGACGAGCGCCTGTTTAATACGGCCAGCGCAATTGCCGCATGTCATATCGGCTACATGAAAAATTGCCATCACATGATCCTTTTAAGTTTGTGAAAGAAGTTTCAACCCTGACACGATGGCAATGTCAAGCGATTTCGCCCATCCGTATGTCAGTCAGTCGGATCGGCACATTTGATTGCACCCGTTATCGCCACGGCAAGCGCATAAGAAGCTGACAGAAAAATCACCGCGCAGTCGCAGTTCTGTTGGGCAAAGTTTTCTACTATGAACACATCTCCCCAACGCCTGACCAGGCCATCGGGAGATGCAAGTTTCATCTACCTCTACAAGGAGCTACACCATGACCCAACGTCGTCTCTCTCTCTCTTCCATGTTCGCTGCAGCCGCCGCCGTGGCCGTATTGGGTCTGCCGGGCTTGGCTTCCGCAGCATACGAACATCCCGCAAACAACGAAAAAGGAATAGTTGTTCACCAGGAACATTTCAAGAGCGATAAGACTCGCGAACAAGTCCGTGCCGAAACAGAAGCTGCAATGCGACAAGGCCGGTTGTCATACGGTGAAAGCAACTACCCACGGCCCGCGTCGGCAACCCCATCAGGCAAATCCCGCCAGCAGGTCATTGATGAAATGCTGAATGAGTCCCCTGCAGAGCGCGAGGCTCGACGCATTCTGTACACAGCAGGATGATTGCGGAGTTGCGCTCGCTATCAATCTAAGCATAGCCTTCATTGCCGCCCGTAAGTCGCGCATTGTCGCTGTCAGGGCATCTTGTCGGCGGAGGAGGCTCGCCTCTGGCGGGCCATCTGCTAGAGTGCCTAACTCTACTTCCATAGAGGGCCTTCAGACCGGTTATGCTCGCGGCCCTCATAGCACGGCGGCCCGTAAGCAAAGAACTCTGGCGACAGCCACAACCCCTGATCCCAGCCTTCGTGCCTTCTGCCAAAGGCGGTGCGCACCAGCTCGCAGCCAGCAATGAAGCAGGCTTAACGGCATCATGTTCATACTGCCAAAACGCATTGCATGTGAAGAGCTTGCCCAATCTCTTTTTGTACAGTCGCGGTATGACTTGCTGGAGGCGCCTGCGCGACTGGAATACTTCTGGCGTCGGGGAGCAGTTACACCAAGCAATGCTAACTCGCCTGCAAGCACATGACCTGATTGATTGGAGTCGGGCCAGCATTGATGGCTCCTCGGTACCAAGCCCCCGAGGGGCCAGGAAATGTGATGTTGCCCCCGTATTCCCGGCCCCGCCCTAGTCGCAATAAAGCGCCTGGTCAGCCCCTGCAGCCTGTTGCCGCCTGAACTCCCGAGGCGAAAGCATTTTCAGCGAAGAATGCGGATGGACCTCGTTGAAGTGCTCGAAGGCCGCTGGCAGTAGCGCCAGTACCGTCTGCGCGTCACTCAGGTCCATGCGCGCCACATAGTCGCCCTTGAATGTGTTGACGAAGCTCTCGGCCGTGCCGTTGCTCTGCGGGCTACAGACGGGCGTGTTGATGGGCTTCAGGCCCAGCGCGCGTGCCAGTGCCCTCGTTTCGGCTGCGATGTAGGCGCCGCCGTTGTCACTGATGAACTCCAATTCCTGGCCCTGCGGGACCGCTTCGACCGAGCCGAATCGGCGTTCGACGGCCTCGATGAGCATCTCGCGTACCGGCTCACCTGGCAGCCCCTTGCCCTCCCATGCACGCCAAGCCATCACCTCACGGTCGCAGCAATCCTTGGTGAAGGTGGCCGTCACGGTCTGACCTGAATTGCACTTGATTTCCAGACCATCGGAGCACCATCGAAGGTCGCTGCGCGAGACCGCAACACGGCCCTCATGCGTGGGTGCGGACTGGCGCCGGCGAGGCGCCTTGGGCAGCAGCAGAGCGGCTTGTGCCATGACGCGATAGACGCGTTTGGCATTGACCCTCGGGGCGCCCCGTGCCGCACGCTGACGGTTCACCAAGGCACAGGCACGTCGGTAGCCATAGCTGGGCAAGTCGGCAATTTCCTGGCGCAGTTCGGCGAGCAGCCCGGCATCGTCGCTGGGTGTGCGATGGCTGCGGCCATCGGTCCAGTCTTCACCGCGCCCAAGCGGGTCGCGCACATGCGAGCGCGCCAGCCCCATCGTCCGGCAAACCGTCTTCACTGGTCGTCCCCGGGCAACAAAGGCGAGCGCGCAATCCACTTTTTTTCTGCGGCGTACTCCACGGCTTCTTTGAGGATTTCGTTCTCCAAGGTTTTCTTGCCGAGCACGCGCTGCAGCTTGGCGATTTCCGCGCGGGCAGCCGCCAGTTCGGATGCGGGCACGACTGCCTCGCCAGCGGAGACGGCGGTCAAAGCCCCCTGGCGTTCGAGCTTGCGCCACTGGAACAGCAGTCCAGCCGAAACGCCTTCCTGCCGAGCGACCAATGACACGCTCATGCCTGGTTCGTAGGTTCGGCGCACCAGCGCCGCCTTCTCTGCGAGAGACCAGCGCCTGCGGCGCTGGTCCTTCACGACTACCTCGATTGACTCCGTATGCCTAGTCATATGCACAGTCCTGTTCCTATCTTCAAAGATAAGCGATAGGACGGGGCCGGGGAATCAGGGGGCTATCTCATTCCAGGGATTGCAGATTTGCGCATGAACACCTTGTGGCCCGCTGGTGGAGTCTCGCACAGGAAGCGAGGCACCACGGTGCACATCATTTCGACATCCTGTGCTTCGGGTTGTGCGGCCTCCAAGGCAATTTCAGTGAGCTAGATTTTTGCCGCGAAGACTTCTCGCAAGACCGAGAGCCGAGGTGCCACATGTGGCCCATGAGGACGCAAGCCGGGTCAGGCTTCAGAGAGGCCCGGCATATGATGAAGTCGCCTAAGTTATTGATAGACCTGCGGTGGCTGGCTTCGGCGTAGCCCAGAGAGATGCGGCATTAGTGTCATCGTTAAAAAGCCCCCTCACTGCATTTCAGTGCGGGGGCTTTTGACTGACTCAGCTTATCGCTGACCAGCAGGCTCTCTGTAACCAGTTCCGCTATGCGGTGCAGGTCGACGAGCATATGCCGACGGACCATGGCCACGAGCAGCCGGTGCGGCTGCTTGACGCGGCTGAGCGTAGCCTTGCGAGGCGGCGCCCGCCCGTTGTGCATCCACAGGACGTTGCTGCTGAGCGCCCTGACGGACCTCTTGCTGCGACACATGCTGCGGAGCTTGACGTGGCTGCTCCTGCTGTTGCTGGTCTTCAGGCCAGGATTCGTCCTGGTAGAAGCCTTCGCCCTGTGGTGCATGCTCACGAGGAGCATTCTCACCTGCAGGTGCAGCAGCATCAGAATCAGCGTTGCGCTTGTACACCGACTCCCCATCGACCGAAATCGAATAGATGAGAATCAGGCGTCCTTTGATGAGCGCGGCCATTTCCTTCTGCCCTGTAGGGCGTCCGGTTTGCTGGTCGCGCACATCGCGCTCGTAGACATGAGGATAGGTGTCTGCGATGCGGAAGGTCACAGTGACCTTGCGACGTTCGTCAACACTTTGCTTCATACTATCGATCAAGCCGATGGCTTCTTCCCCGCTTACACGGAGGTCGAAGTAGGTCGTGTCGGAAGAATCAGAGCTCCCACGCAACGCACTGATGGCGCATGCGAGGAAAGGCTCAGACTTGCGGCCACGGCCTTGCGGCGTAACCCAGCGGACACGGCTCAGATAGCCGACACCGCTGGTGTGCAGGTTGAAATACTCGCGTTGTGCGTTCGATGCTTGCATGGTGATCTCCAAAGTTTCCAGAATGTGGAAAGGGAGCGCAGATGCATGCACCGGACCGCGAGGTCTGGATGGGGCAGCTGGTCCCCATCCGGGTTGCGAAAAATGCTCTACATGGTCCTTGGGAGACCATGCTGTGACTAGAAAGAGCTCAGTCACTGTGGGCCTTGCGGCGATTCACGAAAAGAAGGCTAACAGAACATTTTCATTAAGTCAAACGCGGTTGACGGTTTCCTGCCGCCGAGCCTTGTCCTGTTCCAGCAAGTCCGTGATCCGCAAGATCAATGCTGCATGCTTCTGTTTAAGAGATGAGAGCTTTTCCTGAAAGTTGCTCCACGCTCTATCCAGTTGCTCGGCTATTGGCTCATCTCGGTGAACAATGCTATCAGCCATATATTCCAGGCATTCTTTATGGCAATCACTATAAAGATATAAGAAGCCCAGTCTGTCGTCACTGTACCAAGCGATCTTATAAGGGGTTGTTAAACTCAAAAGTGCGATGTGCTCGCCAACGGTATTAAGCTTAGCAAAGAAACTATCCGCCACAGCTTTCTCCACCTCTGCACGGCGCTTAGCTTTACGCTGCTCATCTTCCAGCCGGAGCTTCGCAGTTTTTCTCAGAACTTGAGCGCCATTTTCCAATACAGCGATTGCCTCAAAAACAGCCTTGGATTCGTCAGCATCTAACACAAGCTCGCCGTTGTGAAAATTTCGCAGTCCGCCAACCAAACGCATGATGGTAGTTGCCTGCATCTTCGTCGCGCTACTGTTCTTGGTTATCAGCCCCTTGGCCAATTCTTCAGCTTTGATCATTTTATTCCCCAAGTTCAAAGGAAAGTACACAGTAAAAATCCCATCACCAAGCGCATGCTCGATGATGGGATTCGTTTGAAGCCAAAAGGCTTAGCGGTCGGTTCCAGTAGGCCGATGAGCCATTGGAAGGCAGATCACGTTATCGCCTTTCGGCTTAAAAGGTGCAGTTTTTTCAGCTTGTTTCACAGTTGTTTCAGCACGAGCTTTTTGGATTTCTTGTCGCACAAGGCGGTAGAAATCACGCAAGAGTCGCACTGACCAGGTCACGCACTTGGCTACCTTGCGGCGCCGCTCTGCGTACTTCTGACCTGCTTCGTAAGCTCTTTCCCGGATCTGCTCTGCTCGACGCAGCGTTTCCCAGGCCTTGGTGTAGACACCCAGGTACTGCATCTTCAGATCGGGATGCTCTTCGAGCAGGCCAATCAAAATATCAGCGACCAGGGGATCTTGAACCCGTGAAACCATATCTGACAGATGCTTGGCGTCCCACTGGGAGGCGCTGACAAAAGCGGATGTGGCTTGTTGGGGTTTACGCGTGGAGGAGGACATGTCGTTGCTTTCAAGTGAAGGACAACGACCCCCAGCTGGGACTCGTTGGTCCCGGTGGGAAGGTGAAGAGGTGTGCCCTGCCTGCAACTGCAGGTGCGCGTCTCACAAGGGCTCAGACGCTACGTGGTGCTCAGAGAGCGATCACGAGCCAATTGTATCAACTCTCAACTAACAGCGAAAGCTCAAGACAAAGGTGTCATCAATACGTAGTACCCACAATGAATTTAATATCAACACCCCATCTGAAAATTAGTTATCATTTGGACTTTATTAACTTTGAAGGCTAACACCGTGAGCAACTCATACAAAGAACTTCTCGCCCAGCGTGAAGCACTGGAAGCCCAGATTCAAGCCGCTCGCAAACAGGAAGTCAGTGAGGTGGTTGCGAAGGTTCGTAGCCTTGTGGCGGACTACGGTCTCACTGCAGAAGACATCTTCACATCAAAGCGCACTTCCAAAGCGAGTGTCAGCGCGCCAAAATATCGAGATCCCTCCACCGGCAAGACTTGGACAGGACGGGGCAAGCCGCCAGACTGGATCAAGGACAAGGATCGCACGCAGTTTGCTATCGCATGAAGAAAGGCTACCTCGGTAGCCTTTTTGATTAAACGTTCAGATGCTTTAGACGAAGGCTGCAGCAAGCCAGTGAAAGAATCGGCACTACGGTACAAACAGCGATGTTCAACGCAAGGTGACGACCGCCGCGCCTGAAAGCAAATGCCTTTGCATTACTTATGCGAATTTAGTCCCATCCGATGGATTTTCGGGCGCTTCAGCTTTCCGGCTTGGTAGAGGTCGTATTGCATCTGCATCCCTGCCCATAGCTCCGCACTGGTGCCAAATGCATCGCCCAGCCTATAGGCCATGTCCGGAGATATACCAGAGGATCCCGTCACCACGCGAGAGAGCGTGACCCGATTGACGCCCAGCTGCAATGCGGCTTCAGTCACAGAAATTTCACCCAAATACTCCCGCAGGACTTCGCCAGGATGGGGCGGGTTGTGCATACGTGTCATTTTATTACCTCAATCTTAGTGGTAGTCCCGGTAATCTACGAGTACGGCATCCGTCCCGTCAAATGCAAATACTAGCCGCCAGTTTCCATTAACGGTGATGGCCCAGAGACCCTTCAAATCGCCCTTGAGCGGGTGCAACGCCCATGCTGGGGCTGAGAGGTCTTCAGGCCTCACTGCTTGGTCCAGAGCAGCCAACTGAAGGCGTAACCGGGTTGCATGGGCTGTTTGGATGCCTGCCTTGCTGCCAGTCTCAAAAAAGCGTTGTATGCCCTTGTGTCGAAAGCTCTTGATCATTGCCATGTATTGTAGTGTGTAGCGCATCATACTACAAGAGATTCGAGATAATTTCTGCAATCCCTGGCGCCGCAGGCGGCGCGCCCGGTACCGAGGCTTGGCCAGCTGCATGACCGCCGCCGGCCCTCCAGCAAGCCTCGGAAAGCCGGCTAGACCATGGCGAGGCAAAGCACCGCAGACGCGGCGAGGACGGCTGTAGCGCCTGCAGCTGCGGTAAGCAGCAGGGCGGTGCAGTGGGCCATCCGCGCTGGCCGATCTTCATGAACAAATGGACCTTGCAGCATGACCTCACACCAACATCGCTGCCTGCTCCTCAACTACTTCAGGTGGCACCATCACAAGCAGTGGCCGCTGTGCTGTGGGAAGCGCTGTCTTGGCAGCCTCAATGACCTCCTCCTCGGTCGTGCGCTTGTTCTCCTGCAGAGCGAGAACTCCTTCGTCGATGGTCCCGGGAATCACTGGCACCAGCACCAGGACATCCCTCTTCTGTCCCAGGCGATACGCCCTATCTTCCGCCTGGCGCATCAGGGCTGGCGTCCAGGGCATAGACGCGAAGGCCACGATGTTCGCGGCCGTCAGCGTAATGCCCACGCCGGCCGCCATGGTGGTGCCTATGAACACCTTGATCCCCGCATCGGTCTGGAAGCCATCCACAGCGGCCTGGCGGCGCTTTGCGCTGTCTGCGCCTACCAGGCTGACGCTGCGCATGCCCATCGCGTCTAGGGCCTGTTTCAGCGCCTCCACGGTGCTCATGTACTCGCAGAAGATGATGAGTTTGTCGTCCTCGCCCAGTGCCTCTGCAGTTTCGACCAGGAATGGGATCTTGAGAGTCTCCAGGGCCTTGCGCAGCCGCACGATCTTGGGCATTGCCTGCAGGCTCATGTCCCCATAGATCTCTTTGTAGGCATCCAAGCCCTCGGCCGGCGACAGGTAGCGCATCTGCCGCTCCTTGCTGCCCAGGTCTTTGAGCACCGACTTGCTGCGGCGGATCATCCAGCCCTTGATGGCCTCGGCCAGGGCCGCGCGCTTCTCTGGCGCACCGGCGAAGCGCTTTCGGAAGTCCGCCAACGTCAAGTGGCCCAGCTCGTGGCCAGTGATGCGCAGCAGCGTGTGCATCTCGACTTCCCGGTTGAGCAGCGGCGTGCCCGTGACCACATAGCAGCGCTCGATGCGAGCAGCGAGCAGGAAGACGTTGCGCGTGCGCCCGCTTTGGTATTCCTTGAGGTAGTGGGCCTCGTCAACAGCCATCACAGCAAAATCCAGCCCTACTTCGCGCACCAGTCCGCCCATGCGCTCATAGTTGCCGATCACCCAGTCGCAGCCCTGCAGCGTGGCCATACGATCCTCGCCCACCATGCCGATGCGGGCGTCCGGGTAGATCATGCGAATCTCGCGCTCCCAGTTCAATCGCAGCGATGCAGGGCACACGATCAGCACCCGGCCGGTGCCGGCGGCCATGCGCGAGGCAACCACGGTCTGGCGGCTCTTGCCCAGGCCCATGTCGTCGCCCATGCATGCACCCGACTGGCGCAACATGTGGGCCACGCCCTCGGCCTGGTAGTCGCGCAGCGTGCCGCACGCGACCATGCTGGCCAGGGCCACAGCGTCATACGGCAGATCCGCGACATGGCCACGTTCCGTCGAGAGGAAGCCACTGCCCTCCTCCTCGCCTGAGCCAGGTCCACCTCCAGAGGGCGGCGGCGCAGACGGAACGCTGATGGGAGAGCCTTGATTGCCAGTGCTTGCCAGTTCCTCAATGACAACAGGCTGCTCGTGCACAAACACGAACTCTGGCGCCACCCCAGCAATTGATTTCAGGCGCGCTTGGATCTCCTGCGGTGTGGCCCTGACCTGCCAGGCAGAGGCATGCTTGTGAAAGTAGCCACCCAGGGCGCGCATGGCGCGTACGCACAGCGGGTCGTATGTGAAGCTGACGGCGTACCTGCCTCGGCTGAGATCACCCTTCGCAAGCGGGAACACCTGCACGTCGAGCAACTGCGTGATGTAGTCCTGCTGGGGCGCTGCCGCGGCGGCCCGGAGCGTCACGTCAATGCGCTCCAGGTCCACGAACTGACCGGCGAAGGCGTGCTGCAGGATCTGCTCGACGCGCGCAGGATCATTGACATCCAGCATCCACATGCGCCGTGATGCACACCACCAGGCATCGTAGGCAGCCAAGGGCCGTTTCAGGCCTGGCACGTGCGTGAGCTGCAAGCCAAACCTGAGGCCGTCAAAGGCAGCCTGCAAAAGCAGGTCCGGGGGAGTAATGGTGACTGGGCCGATATGCACAGGTTTGCTCGCACGATCAACCATCAGGCCACCCACTCCACCTGGTCAATAGCGGTACGCTTTTCAATGGGGTACAGCCCCCGCCCCTTCAATTCATCTATTCTCAGAAGCCTAATATCAGACGATTCATAACCCCAGTTTTTGGCTATTTTTATTGCTTGATTATGTACTGCAACAGGGAGAAGGGCTATCGCGGCATCAAACTCTTCGCATGCCATCAGGATAAATTGATCGAACGATGCGCCATACTCAATAATGTTTCTCTCAAATATGGCATTGCAAAGATCATCCCAATTCGATTCGACCAAACGACCATCTTGAACCAACGGTCTCCCATTGAAGTCGCTGCAACAATTTAAATTCACCACCTACTCCTGTGACAGCTTATATATTGGCTGGCGGTCGCAAATGCGTCACTAGGAGTTATTTTTTATTGTGCAGGAAAATAGCTTGATTCGTGACGGCGGCGCCACATCAAAACAATGGCCTCAACACGGCTATCAAAATCGCCAACGTGAACCGAATCCGAATCGGAAACTTCATCGTATGTGACGGTGATTCGAGTATTCCAAGCGCCATCGAGCTCAAGTATCGCGCTGCCGACGCATGGATCTTTTCCACCCCTAGCCTCGCGCATCAGCAGAAAAGCAGAAGCGTCTTCTTCACGCTGACCCACACTCTTGACGACTACGACGTAGAAACGGCCATCGTCCAGGACGCATATCTCATCGCAGCTTGCTGGTTGACTCGTACTTTTCAAGGCTTTCTCCTTCAGTTGCTCCACAGTCCTTAAAAGGCCGCTCAAGCGGCGGGCGCCATTTCTTGCTCACCTTCGGGCTCTGGTGCTTGCCGTCGAGCCGTCTCGAATTCGATGCTCTTCACACGGGACAGTTGAAGGGCAATGTCTTCAGCGACGACCTTGATGACCTGCACCTCAGCGCCAGTTGCCCCATCCTTGGCCATGAAGTCCCGCTCTTCTCCGAAGACCAGTACGCGACTTCCCTTGCGCAGTAGGCGCGCAGCATCCCGGGCTTTCTGCCCATAGATTTCCACTTCCCGCCAGAAACCCCCAACTTGCTCGATGTCCCCAGTAGTTTTGTTGCGCGCATAGCGGCCAAACATGATGCGCATATTTGCAACTTCAAAATCGCCATTAGTTCCGGCAATAACGCGCAGTTCTGGCGACTGGGCCAGGTTTCCCTTACCGATAAAAATATTCTGCATGTATAACTCCCATGGTGCGTGTTGGCGAATTGCCCGGTTGCACCACTGCCAGGCAACTCGATTAAGAAGAAAAACTGGAACGAGGGTAAAGATGGGGCTCAGAGACCTCCAAAACCCTGCGCGCAATCTTGATCTTTGCGCGCAGTTGAAGGTGTTCTTCGTTGAGTAGCTGGGCCTCCCTGGATGCGCGAATACACCAAGCGCGAAGATCACCAGGCAGATTTGAAGCAATCTCTTCGAGTTCTTCCCAGCTCAGATGCCGGTTTGCGCCAAGCCGCTGACGCCAGCGCAGAAACACGGAACCGCGCGAACTGCGCTGGTGGACCACCAGATAGGCGCCCACACCCTTGACGTTTTTGGACTGCTCCGAGAGGAGCCGCATCTTGTCAGCCACCGCATCAAGACTGGCAACCCCTTGGCGCAGGGCGGCGAGCCCGCCCCTACCCGTAAGGGCCTTTACGTCAACCTGATTTTGACAGTCTTGATTCACTGCGGTATGCCTTGCCCAAACCACATGATTGACGATACGTTCATCGCCGGCATGCTGGGACTGCCCTTTCATCACCTGCCCTTTCACACCATCCCCTTTCATACCAATACTCCCGTTATTCAACACACACTATTTGTGTGCTTCTGCATGAATACGCGACGCCCGTTCAGAGTCGCCCTTGGGATCGAACACGATCGTGGTCGCTGGCTCGGCTGGAGCTCCCATAGCAGCATCAGCCTCGTCATGGCGCTCCGACTGCTCATCGGCCTCCAGCTGTGCGCCGACCTGCTGCAACACTGCACGCTCAGCATCTGAGAGCGAATAACGACGGCGTGAATGCGAAGGTGCAACTTCGACCTTGTAAATCACTGCCGGTACAGGCCCGAAAACTTGCATGGCAAACTCAATGCGCTTACGTGCTTGCTCGTCAGCACCGACCCAGTCTGCGCGGTTGAGATCAGCCATCTCACTTCGAGACAACCACCGTGAAAAGCGCGCCGTGTCATAGAACACTTTTAGGATTGCCCGGGAGGCAATGCTCAGGGACTCCCGCATTTGCGAATCGCTTTGCAGGCTCTTGCGGTTGAGCGTTTTTTGCAAGCGGACGAAGTAGTCGTATTGAACGATCAGAGTCGAGATGTCGTAGCCATATGGACTCTTGAAGCCAAGGTTCACATTGACGGGATTCGAAGAGGCGGCAACCGTGTAGTTGAGCCCCAACTTGCGCTGTTGATCGAGGCGCTCTTCGCAGTGCTGGATGGCCCCGCGCAGGTGTTCTTGCACCTCCTGCAGACCTCGCTCGTACCGAACCAGCGCCCAGTCAGCGTATGGATTGTTGTTGGCCGTCAGCAGCCACAAATTCCGGAGAGAGGCAGCAATTCGCCGGCCACCGATGATGGGAGCCACTTTCGAGCCAGGCTCACGAGCACGGCCATAGAACATCCGCAGCGCTTCAATGGTATGGATCGTCATCTGATCAACACCATCATCGATCAGCATTCCCAGATCATCTATGGCTTGTGCATCTGAGATAGGCACCAGCGGATCAGCCCCCCTGCGCTCGCGGTGCTCGGCTTTCATTTGAGACAAGCGTTCACGGCGGTCGAGGAGTTCGACATACCGGTCAAAGCGAGGATCGCTCTCAGATGCGCCGGATTCGATGTAGTCCGCCAACGCCAATTCTTCACCACGAATGGAATATCCATCGGAGAAAGGCGAGCTCGCTTCCTTCTCAAAATTCATTCTTGCGGGGCCCAAAATGCTCTGTAGGTCTATGGCATCAATGCCACTGCCACGCCTTGTCTCTTGTTTACCTTGGTTTGTCGCCATCTTCTTCTCCCAGTCCGTGTTAATCTAAAAATTGCCCCTCGGTCAGGGCAGCAAGTCCACATAAGCCATAAGTCCCTTTACGATCAGGAACTCCACAAGCAGTAGCGCAGCTAAACATAAGCACCAAAAAATAAATTCCACATTCATCATTAGCCTACGCTGCCTCGTCTGCTTTCCAAGCATCTAGAAAATCGAATTCCTTCTTACTAAAAGCGGGCAGTCTTTCAGGCAAGCTCTCTCGAAGCAAATCCAGAACCGCTTCGCGATTGACGGTTACAAGCGTTTTGGTGTTTTTATGAGTTCGCACCGAGATATACCCCGCCCCAGCAAGGCGCTCAATCGAGCGTTTAGCAGTCGCAATTGAAATAGTTCCACATAGTTGTTGTTCGGCCATCTTGCCGGCAGTCATAGCATATTCTTTGATATCTGCCTCTTCTTTCAAAAGAACCCAAAGAACAGAAGCGTCAACATAGTTATGCAAGCGCTGCACCAACTGAAGGAACAAAGTATTTGCTTTCATAAACATTCCAATTCTCGATTTCTAAAATATGAACAAACCAAAACTGCTTTTACATAGGTCAGCGGCTAAGCCATGAAGGCTTCCTCGATTACGGGTCATGCCATGCGCGGTGGCTCGTTTCGAGCTACGCGGTAAGCCTGACGCGGTGGCTCGTTTCGAGCTACGCGGCAAACCTGAGGCGGTGGCTCGTTTCGAGCTACGCGGTAAGCCTGACGCTGTGGCTCGTTTCGAGCTACACGGTAAGCCTGACGCGGTGGCTCGCTTCGAGCTACACGGTAAGCCTGACGCGGTGGCTCGCTTCGAGCTACACGGCAAGCCTTGCGCGGTGGCCCGAATCGGGCTACGCGGACAAACCGAGGAAGTACCGAGTCAGTCTTTAGATCGTTGACTTGAATTGAAATCGAGTTCATCAAATCATTCCTCGGCTGGGAAAAGATCGTTCTCTCGCAAGGCACGAACCACAGGGCCAGCGTTCAGCCAGACAAACCACGCTCGCTGATCCGCTTTTTTGATACGCAGAACGTTTGAAGAAACGTCAATCTGCACGAGCGAACCCGTAGAGCGAATGACGTAAACCACGCCCGGCGTCAGTTTGGAAAACACCTCGTTCATCTCGATGTTTTGCACAAACCGTTGATTCGGCTCCGCTGGCTGCCCAAGTCGCTCCCCAAGCTCATCAAATTTCTCGCGTGTCATGGTTTCCATGCGAGCTTGCGCAACTTCGGCTGCATAGACCAGCGCAACGGGTTGCCCTTGGGCCTTCTTCGTGACGATTCCATGCAGCCATCCCGCTGGGCTGCGAATCTCTTTGCCGCGCGCCATTTGCCCGTGCAACTCATCCAGCAGTTCTTGCTGGTCAGGAAAGGCCAGTCCGCGTATGACGCTCTCAACAGCTTCACGTTGGGAGGCTGACAGTGCGATAGGGAAGACAAGCTGGGCTTTTTCCGCCTGCAGACTAACTTCTCCTTCTTCCGGAGCAAACTCAAGACCACTACTACTACCTTCAAGTTCTTGAGCAACCTTGGATGTAGTAGTAGTTATTGAAATATCGTCTTGTATATAGGTTGCAGGAAACGGCAAATTGAGCCTGCAGGTTTGGGCAGAACTTTGCAGAGGTTCGTTGTAGGAAACGGCAGATTCCGAAGACCCAAGGATGCAGGAAACGGCATTTTTTTGACGTGGTGCTTGGGCCCGTTCAAGGGGGTGCGGAAGATCACGTAAGTCACTGTCGCTATTGCGTTTTACGGCAGAATCCAGCGGCTTTTGGGAGTCATTGGTCACCTTGCCAACCTGTCGATTTCCGACAGGTGCAGGAAAGCTGTCCTCCAGGAAGTGGAGGAGCAAATCCCGAGAACGCTTCGGCGCTGGCGGGCAAGTCGCTGTGACGCCTTCCAGAGTCAGGGTGAGTTGCTGCAGCCCGATGCCTAGACCAGACAAGTCCAGACCAGGCCCAGACGCAGCGGGACGCTCGGGCAGCGCGATGGAGGCGAGTTGTGCCGCGCTGGCCCTGGGCGTGGCTGTGGCGGCACCAACACCGAGGTCCGCGCTAGGCGCCGATTTCTTCAGTGGCTTGATGGCCTGGCCCCGCAAGCACAGCAGGAGCGCTTCAAAGTTGAGCCGGACAAGCGAGCCGCCAGCGCCGCTCTCCTGGATGAGACCGGCTTTTTTCAGGCGGTCTCTGGCGTTTCGCTGCACCTTCGTTCCGAGTGCAAGGGATTCGCTGATGTCGAGTTGAGAGGCAGAGATACAGCCGTTGTCCAGCTGGCCAGCCCTCAACTGATCGCGATGGCATTGAAGAAGGTATGAGAGATAGAGGCCGGCAGCGATGTTGCTGGCGATATCTGCCAGGGGCTTGTAGTAGACCCGACAGCTTCGCATCCAGGATGCGACCGCCTCCAGACTAGGCTTTGATGGTCCGTGCTTTGTGGCACCCAGGGCCGCGGTGAGCGCCTTGACGTTGATGCGGTAGTTCAGCACGCTAGGGCGGCCGATCAGCAGTTCTTCGAGAACCCCAGCCCCCATCAACTCTGTTCGCACAGTGGCTTGCTCAGTCCTAGTCAGACCGATTGCGGTTTGCCATTGGGCGATGGACATGTGAAACCATCCACCGCGCTGTGGATGGTTGCGCAGGCTATGGCGTGTCCAGTACAAAGCCATGCCAACAAAGATGGCTGCCTTGTGCCCAAACCGCTCCGATAGTGCGGGGTGGAAGGGTACGAAGCCGCGATCTTCGAGATGAAGGATGATCTGTTGGGCAATAGGCCCGGAGCTTTCGACTGCACCGGAGTCATTGCCACCCGCCATAGGTGCATGCTCAGCAAGCAGTGGTTGAAGACGCACTGAGTGACTCCTGCTCAGTCCTGGCTTGCAGGCCTATCGGCGGTTGCAAGCTCAATCCCCAGATCACCTTTGGCCATGGCGGCAGCAAGGGGCTGTGCCTGCTTCTGCAGCTGCTCCATCAGCCGATCGAGATGCACGCGATACTTCAGCGTGCGACCCTTGCCGCCCTCTTCGGTCAGCAGACCCATTGCGGCCAGGGTGCGACGGCATGTCTGCTGCTGAGGACGCGTTATGCCTGTATCTTTTTCCACATCACTGGCGGAAAGTTCCAGGACAAAGGAAGGTCCATTGTCCCTATCCAACCCCTTCTCAACTGCATATGAGAGCCAGAGAGCAGTGAGAACATTCCCGGTCAAATCAACAAATGCTCGATTAATAGTTATTGGCGCCTGACCAACTAGGTCAAGAAGCATTGCGGATTGAAGATAGTTTTCGTCCGTCATACCGAATCAGTGGTTACCTAGTGCTTTGGCGCTTGAATTGGAATCATCACCATAGAAACTTTCATATTCCTTCACGCACGTATGAAGTGAATCTATGGAGTAGTCTGGAAATTTCTGATGAAGCGCATAAAGCCAATCCCTCAAATTTTCAGCAGGGCCGGTATTCCGCCTTATTTCGTGCCAAACAATATGAATATGGTCAACAACATCGTGTTCTTTGGGGAGCTTTGTTCTCCCAACACTGGCACCACCCAGCAAATCGCGCAATCTCCGAACTTCGTCCGAGGAACGCTTAAATAATCTTGTGACCAGCGATCTGGTTGCACCGTTGCGAACAAAATACTCGCACATCTCGTCATCACGACGCTGACGATCAATTCCATCCAAATGTCCAGCAATCTCATTCACAGCTAAAGTTATACGAATACTTCGCATCCGTGATGCCAGATCAATCAGATCGCGCGTTTGACGAGTCCGGAGCGTATCAATTAGCTCCGGAGTCAGTCCTAGCAGCAACAACTGATCGAGTCCGGCCTCTGTTTCAATCACGCGAATAACTTCCGTCAGAACAATAAAATTGAACTTCTCGTTATCACGAATATCGACAGGAACACTTCGACTTGTCATTGCACACACCAAAAATCAGGAAAACAAAGGTTTATAAGGAATCTGTGCTTTCGCTGGATAGGCAGCAAAAAAATCAGAAACCGTTCCGAGAAACTTTACAAACGGAGTGCCGATTACCGGAGAACCCAGCAAACGAGCAAAATGCAGCGAATGCGTATATAAAACGCCCGATTTGAACGCGAGACCAGCGGCAGCGCATACTTCTCGCATTTCGGCTTCGTTCGTTTTCAATGCTTGGCTCCAGCGAGTATCTTTGGTGCACAGGCTAGAAAGCTCTTGATTGAATTGACCCGTGAACACTGCCAGGACTGACCAAAGTGCAGTGCGCAGGTCTTGCTTTTCCTCATCAAGTGCTTGCCCGCCCACCATCTGAACATCACTTGGGAAATCCACAATGAAACCCAGAGGCATCAGGCTCTCTACGACGATGAAATCAGAAATAGGCACTACGGCATTCAGCGCGAGAATATCGTCAGAGAGTCGCTTGGCGAAGCTGGCCAATGCATCTGGATCCGAATTTGCAGGCTTGACTTGACTGGACTTGCGTGAAGCTGCGGTCTGTTGATTGTTGGCCCCGCCTCCCACAGCACCCAGCATCCCACTCAATGGTGCTTGTTGCCCACTCGGTTTCGCTTCGGGGGAAGCAGCCTTCACGCTGACGAGCTCCTCCGCTGTGATTTTGGGATTAGCCACCACTGCGGAAAAAGCAGCGGGGAGATTATCAATATCTATGCCAATGGCTTTCGCTCCAACGGTTTGGAGATCAAGAACGAGACTTTGCAAATCAACAACTACATCCTGGCGTTCAGCCGGGTCCTTGGACACATTGGATGCTTCGATGCTTTCAAGATCTTGGCCGTGCATGAGGAAGATTTCCTCAAGTGCAGCGCGTGCCTCCTTCGTTTTATCGAATTTCTCAGCAATCTCGTATATACCGCTGACAAGCGGTTTCAATACGTTATGGACTTCATCCGTGCGAAGCCAATTACCGATGAAGTGCATGTGCTCGACTGCAAATGCAAAATTTTGGATCATGCGGACTCCATAATTGAGTCCTTGATTTTTAAGTGCTTTATTGAGCTCCGTCGAGGAAAGTGCGCAACCATTCTCCTCCTCATATTTCGCCTTGTATGAAGCAACGCCTTTGGCGCGCTCCCAGAAGGAAATATCACCGCGATTGTCGTTCTCGCTGAGATGTGCGGAAATAACAGCGGCTTCACCTGGCCATTTACGAGTGATGACGGTCAGCTTGTCAAAGCGTGTATCGCCTTCACGCTTGAGTTCTTGAGCAATGGACACGCGCGTATTGCCACCACCATACGGGAAATATTTTTCAGCAGGGGAGCGGCGCGTAACCATGATCGTATTTGTGATACGACCTTCGGCGATCATGCTCGCCTTGATTTCTTCTCTTTTCGGGTTGGGGCGAGTTCGCGGGTTGTGCTTGTAGATCTCGATCTCGTCGGGATCAAGGGTAGATACCGCACCGTCCACTTCTGCAAGTGGATCAACACCTGCCGTCGCGTTGCGAGGGATGGCAGTGGGTGCAGCCAGAGCCTTGCGCGCCGCTTCGAGTTGCAGGGCTTGCTTATTTGGTTTTGTGGCGGAATCGTTCATGCTCTTTGAATTCACTTCTGGCTGTGCAGTCGGCAAATCGGCTTTGGCACTGATGCCTGTTTCTGACGAATTGTTTCGCTGCAAATCCGCAGCGCGCTGCGCTGCATTCAGCGTTACGGGTGTACGCATATAACCTCCTGGTTAATAAGGAGGATTAAGCAGCGTAATTTACGAAGCTCTTGTGATTTGGCGCGTACATTTCCGCGACGCTGGGAATGAGCTCCCACAGCAGTTCATGCATCGTTTCGGATGCTTTAATGCTGTCGATCCAGTGCACAGGAACTTGAGCGGTTGCAGCTTTTCTATATGCCACCGTTGATGGCACAGCCGTATTAAGCATATTGACGCGGCCACGCATCGTGATGAAATTCTCGCGAATGATGTCCGTCATCATGCGGCAATCGTTCGTTTTCTCCGAACGACTGAGCACAGCTTTCATGGGTGGCATCTTCATGCCGAAGTTGGCCACGCATTCGTGGCGCTCGATGAGCGCAGCTGTTCCGTGGAGAAATTCACGTGCGGAGACCACATCTGGCGACACCGGAACAAGTAACAGGTCCGCAGCCATCACTGCAGCGTCTTGCAGATGCCCCACAGCGCCCTGTGTGTCGATGATCACCACGTCATAGGTGTGGGTGACATCGGCATGCTGCAAAGGCCTGTTGAGCCTCAACAGCATGTCCATGGGATTGCGGGTGGCCATCCAGTCCTGGAGGACGCCATCCCTGGTGTCGGACTGCACAAGGTGCAACTTGGCGTTGGGGGCGGGGCTGATGACGGGCTTGCCGAGGTAGCCAGACGGGCTCAGCTTGCAGTGAGAGATGCAGTCGCTCGTGAGCACGCCCGACCTCACGAATTCGGTGAGGCCTTTATCAGCTTGGTGGCTGAGTTCGTAGTAGCGAGAAAGCGACGGCTGGATGTCTGCGTCGATGAGCAGAACACTGAGGCCCAGGTCGTGAAGGAGGCCGCCCAGGTTGGCAGCAAGTGTGGTTTTACCGACTCCGCCCTTGGTGGAGACCACGGTGATTGTGAGCATAGATACCTTGTTGAATGGTTGAACCAAACAACAAGGAAGACTCTATAAATGCCCGCAAAAGATGCCAACTACACGCAACAAGCTGTCAAAATTCAATACAACTTGTTAGAGAATATACATCGTATCTAGTAGGTGATCGCCAAAAAAAGTGAGCTTTGAAGCGGCTCACAGTCGTAGCGGTCACTAACACGATTGCTCTGAACGTTCCACAAACCCTCGTTGACGCACGGTTCGGACTCTATGGGCTGCGCTCCAAACTGTCAACCGTTTGAAGTTTTACCCGAGCGCTTGATGGCTGCTCAGGCTCCTCCGGCGCTATGCTTTTAGCGCTCGCAGCCGAGCTGTTCGCCTCACACATCTCCGTGTACTCACGCACCGCCGCAGGACAGACAAAAATCATCCCGCGCTTCGGCGGCCGCAACGGCAACATGATCACCAGGTGAGGATGGCGCAAGGCATCCCAGACATGTCTGGCCGTGACCAGCCCGCCGGCATAGGCCAAGAAGACGTTCCAGCGATACAGCGCCCGGTGCTGCCAAGGCCTCGATCTCCACAGCCCAAGGCGCTGGTCCGCTTCCAGACCTACCTTCGGTTCTTGGTTTTTAGAAAGTGCGTTGAATCTCATAAGCTGTTGATTGATATTGTCTTTTCGTAAATTCTCAGCTTCAACCATGAGGCCTTGAGCTCGATGACGCCCAGGCCCGACCTGGTGGCTTAACTAGGCTTCCAGGGAATTCATCATTGATAATCAAGTAAACCTCATTATTCAAGTAACCCGCAGACAGGCGCTTGATAACTAATCGCAACCTGTCCAGGGTTCGCAGGCTGATCGTCATTTACAAATGGCCTCGTTAAATTCAGATCTAACGTTGGTGGCTGCAAACTTTCGACAGTTGGGCCACTTATCCCAGTGTTGTCAAAATATTCATTGGTTTTCCCCCTGAATGTGTAAGTAATACCGTAACCATAGCCAAAGCATCGGTCACATCCAGCAATGATGACCGAGCCAGGAAAACCAGACCGACCCGACTGCCCACCACCCCCGCCGTAAATCACAACAAACTGCTCTACATTAGGCAATTTCCTGAATACGCCGTTGACCACCGCTGTAGGCAAATCCACATAGTAGTTCGGAGTGTATGTCTTGAAAAACGGCCTCGACATGGAACCCTGGCGCAATGCCGTCGCAGGAATTCTTGAAATCTGAGGCTCTTGAAGTCTAAAAGTATTTACACCGCCATTTATTTGCCCAAGATTTTTATACTCTCTATTGTTATCCGTTCCCTGGCTATTGCTCGAACCATCCGGATAGGTCGCAACCCCTGCCTGAGACCCACTGCCCGATGTACCCGACAAGCCCCCCAGCACATAGCCACCCTGCCCTGGCGCGCTTCCACCACCTTTACCTGCCGCCTGCTTGTTGTCCACGTAGGTGATGCTCTCGCTCACGTGAGATGCGCCTGCACCTCCACCTTGCCATCCAGCACCCCCACCCACGAGCACGTTGGTGCCAAAGCTGTCAGAGTAGGAAATTCCCCCTCCTCCACCGCCTCCTATAACAAAACGAATCCGGTCCTTGGCATTGATAGCGATTCGCCCTCTAAACTCTTTCGCTCTCTCGCCACCGTTTCCACCAGGCGCGACCACAGCCGCAGCACCATTCAAAATTATTGCTGATGAACCGCCACCACCACCTGCAAACCCTCCACCACCGTCTCCACCAACAATCGTGTACTGCATCTGAATTGGTTTCTCATAATCGTAGAGTTTCTCAGGATTTACGGTCACGGTTTTATCCGCCTCGCTTACTGTGAATAAACACCTCTGCAAGGTGGTTGAATCGTCGCCACCTCCGCCGCCGCCACCTCCGTTATTCTTTACAGGCGGATAATAGGTATAACCAGCTAAAGAGCCAGGAGTCACAAATATCTTCTCAGCGAATGAATTATTTGAGAAAATAGACGCAATTATTATTGGAATGTACAATACAGCCCTGCGAAATGGTATACAATGGCTGAATGGCTGAATGGCTGAATGGCTGAATGGCTGAATGGCTGAATGGCTGAATGGCTGAATGGCTGAATGGCTGAATGGCTGAATGGCTGAATGGAAAATTGCATGTTTTCTCCTACGGAAATAGCGGGTTGGAAAATCTCTAAATCATCTTGAGTGCGGGATTGCTCGGCGGAACTGGCTGAACCCAGCGACCAGGCTCGACCAGCACCACACACGAGAGCCGGCCTTTAACATCACCACGCGAGTAAATCTCGAATGCGACGATGTTGGTCCGATTGGCCGCAGGCAAGTGCCAGCCGCACTTGATGACTTCCCTCTGCACTTTCGTGGCCAGCTCGGTCGGGCTTTCCGCCAAGTCAGCATGTTCCTGAGCGAATTTCTTGAAGATCAGCGGCGAAACCAACGCCATGCCTTGCTCGACAAAATGCACAGCGGCCCCCGTTTCGTTGAACTTGATCTCACGATCAACCAAGCCTTGCTGGACCCACCGCATGAAGTCCATCGCCAACTCGCTGGGCTCGTGCGCAGGCCTTTCCTGGCCTTCGATCCTGGGCAGCTGCTGCAGGAGCAACACAGGCTGGGGCTCTTCTGCACGTTGGGCCTGTGGCTCGGCCTTGGCCCGCACCACTACCGTGGGCAAGTCATCGAGCTCGTCGCTCAGGCTCCGAAATTCCGAAGCAACACTCGCGGCGCGCCGAGTGGGCGGCACAGGCGTTGGGGGCGTCGCGCTGGGCGCAGGGACTGCTGCAGTTTCAGATGAAAGGATCTGGGCGGTGGGTGGTGCTGGAGGCTCTGGCGACGCCTCCGCCGCGTCCAGGCCTGCGGCAACTTCTGATGATTGCTCGCGCACCGCACCGCCCTCCTCCCTGGCCCGCGCCGGCTTCGGCGGCCGCGGGCCTTTCTTCGGTCGCATCGCTGCTGCAGTTTCAGCCTCGTCGAGGAAGTCACTCTGGTCGAGTAGGTAGGCTGCCTCGCCTGGATCAAAATCGATTGAAGATCCCGCCGCTGGCGGCGGCGCTGGTACTGCCGCATTCTCAGGTTGCCGAACTGGACCAGGAACTGGTTCTGCCTTGGTTGCTGGGCCAGCTTCTGCTGGAGCCCTTGCAGGGGCACGTCCGGGTGCAGGCGTTTCGCGGGGGCTCACTGGCGTTGCATCATTCTTTCGTGCCTGATTTGCTGTGCCAGCTTCGGATTTCACCAAAGGTGACTTTGCCGCAACAGATGGTGCTCTGAACGCAGGTTCACGCATGACTACCGCAAGCTTCAATTCCTGCTTGCTGGGAGCCTTGGGCGCAGCTGCAGCTGCAGGCGCGCGAGCAGTGGCTGGTAGTGCTGCAGCTTCGGGTGCATGTCCTGCCGCATCCTCCTTACCACCATCCCCTGCCGCAGGAATCTGCAGCTGCACGGCCTGCGCCGAGGCCCCACCATCCCCTGCCTCATCCTTGCGTTTTTGCCGCAGGACCAATCTGCCTTGCATGGGCGCCGGATACTTGCTCTCGTGCGAAAAGACCTTGGCCAAGGGAAATCGCAGCATGGCCAGGTCGTGCTCATAACCTCCTCGATCTGCCGCAGCTTCGGATGCCTCCCCCTGCACTGTCACATGCCAGATTGCTTGCCCCGTGGCCGGGTTCAGGTCGATGACGCCATAGTCCTGCCAGGTGTCGAATAGCCGATCGTTCTTCGAGCCCCCTGGTACAGCCTCATCGGGCTCATTGCGCTTGATCCATTCGCGCACCGAATCCGCCAATCGCTTGGCCACGAACCAGATGGCTCCCTCAAACACCCAGGCCGCGCCACCTGAGCGGTTCAGCGGCAGTTCGGTGCCGGCCTGCAGCATGCTGGTGATGGCCTGCATCAGCAAGTCGATCAGCGGCTTGGACTTCGAAGTCGGGAACCTTCCTTTGTGACCTGACAGCAGAGCGCGCTGTGTCGAGGCCTGGTCGGCTCGGCGCACCAGTTGGGCCACCAAGCTTTCGCGGTCCTGGCCGCTGAGATACTGCTCCAGGGCGTCCATGGCTGCAGGGGTCTGGGCCAGGAACACGAGTGCTGACTCTGGCGCAATGCGCGGCAGCAGCAGCTGCGCCAGTTTTCCGTGGGCGCTGTAGTCGCGCTGGCTCTTGGGCGTGAAATCGACCAGGTACTCGGCGGCCGCACGCCGGGCCGTGATTTGGACCAGACTGCCGCCAGCAGGTGTCCAGCGAATGGAGTCGGCCATGCCATCACAACGCCACTGGATGCGTAGGTCGGTCATGGGCTTTGCGATGTCGTGCAGCAGCGCGGCGAAGAACACCACATAGCTCCACTGGTCACGTTGCGCGTCGATCTCCTCGATCTGGGAGCCACCGGGTAGCAGCATGGCGTTGCGCCAGGTCAGGGCTGCCAGGACCATCTCGATGGTGTGTGAGAGTAGCCCGCCGGCGTGGGCATGGTGGTGCGCCTCTGACGCAGGCATCAATTGCACGAACGCTGCGTACCGATGGATGGCCGGCAACAGATCCCGCTCCCATACTTCGCGGCTCTGGTGCGACTGGCGCCACATGGCATCCACAGCCTTTTCTGCGCGAACGACAGCGAGCAGTTGATCGGAGGTCAACACCCGAAGCCAACCAGATTCCGTGCCAGCTACAACGGGTACGTGGGCCGTTACTGGTCCGGCAATCGTGTCAGACCCGCGACCGCGATCGGCTTGGCGAAGTAGTCCGCCTTGTTTTGACCAGGGTGTCATAGCCAGCAGCCTTGCCGCAAAACTTTTCATTCTGCCCTCAGGCATGGACGGAAGATGCGCTGCAAGTGAGACAGTTCCAAAGAAGAGTGCAAAGCACCCTCCCCTCGCGTTGTGCGTTCGTGCTGAGTGAAGGGGCTATATGGGTGTAGACGGTCGATTGCCATGGCCGAGCACCATACGGACGATGCTGCCCCAAGTCATCCTGAAAGCGTTCGATGCAGACCGCAGGTTTTACGCTTGACTTTCTTGATACTTGTGACCCTACCTTCGGGGGGGCTCGGGGACAAGGCCTATGCCGCTTGTAGGTGGTGCGGAGCTGCCATGGTCCCAGCACACACCTCGATGCTCACATCTGCAGCGACCTCGACGAGGTCGCTTGACAACATCTCAACCATCCATTATATTACCTACCTACTAGATGGTTTGTTGTTCAATTTGCTGAGGTAACTGAGATGGAAAAAATGTGGACTGAAGAGTTGAAGTCGTTGTTCAAGCGTGTAGGTAGTTTCAACAAGGCAAATGCGCCTGTTGCCAGTGCGTTTCACAAGTTGGAGACTGCCACGCGAGAAGGCAACGTGCTTGACGCCAAAACGCACGAGTTGATTTCGCTCGCAGTAGCTGTCACAACCAGGTGCGACGGATGCATCGCCGCACACGCTGGCGCAGCCAAAAAAGCTGGTGCGAGCAAGGAAGAAATCGCCGCTGCTCTGGGCACTGCCATCGCGCTCAATGCAGGTGCCGCGTACGTTTACTCTTCTCGCGCGCTTGAAGCTTACGACGAGCTCGGTGCCTGAGTGCAAACGTTCCCGGGATGCGCGTTGACAATCTACCATGTGATAGGTAGCATGTTGCTGATGTTATCTTTAAGCTGAGGACAAGAAATGGCTGTTGGTACACGAGACGCCTTGATCAAGACCGCCGAGAACCTGATGCGTACGCGCGGCTACACCGCGTTTAGCTATGCGGATCTGTCCGAAGCGGTAGGCATCCGTAAGGCCAGCATCCATCATCATTTCCCAGCTAAGGAGGACTTGGGAGCGGCAATAGTTGAGGAGTACATCGAACGCGTTCGCGCCGAGTTTGGCCGCATTGAATTACAGCACGAGCATGTGATCGGGCGCCTCGAAGCCTTCCTGCAAATATTCAGGTCAAGTTCCGATGGCGGTCTCTTACCACTTTGCGGCGCTCTCGCAGCCGAGATGTCTGCATTGCCTTTGAGTTTGCAGCAGCTGACACGGCAATTCTTTGCCATGCAGTTGGATTGGCTCACCAAAACCCTCGCGCATGGCATAACTCTAAAAGAGATCCCAGAAGGTAGTGGAGCCAAGCACAAGGCGTTCATTTTGTTGAGCATTCTTGAGGGTTCCTGTTTCATCAACTGGGCGACGAATGACGAAGACCCCTTGAGCCCCAGCGTTATACGGCTCGTCGTAGATAACGCCTAAGAGCATGAGATCGTCGCCGTTGAAGAATGGCGATTTATTTTAATCAAACAATCTACCAACTGGATGGTAGGCTATCATTTATTGAGCTTATGGAGATAATGATGCAAACAGTCAACGTTGAAGTTTGGTCGGATTTTGTTTGCCCTTGGTGCTGGATTGCAAAGAAGCGTTTCGAAAAAGCAGTTAGCGCTTTGGCTGGCCAGGTGCAAGTAGTCGTGACAAATAAGGCATATCGACTAGCTAGAGGCATGCGGCCGATAGACTACAAAACTGCAATCCGCCAGAAGTTCGGCAATGCCACCAGCGCGGACCGAATGATGGGTGCAGTCAGTGCAAACGGGATCTCGGAAGGCTTGGTCTACAACTTTGACACCATGCGCTTCGGCGACACCACAGCAGCTCATGCTTTGATCAAAAGTATCAAATCACCATTGCTCGCTGAATCGATGGTTGAGCGCGTCTACAAGGCTGCAACCACGGACGGTCTTGACATTTTTGACCAAAAGGTACTGACATCGTTGGCAAATGAGGTCGGTTTGACCAATGCTCACTTTGATTTCAATTCAAAAGGTGCAATTGCTGATATTGAACTCGATGAGATGGAAGCAAATCGGATCGCCAATGGCGTTCCCCTGTTCATGTTCAACGGAAAATTCTTTCTCTCAGGCGCACAGGAGACAGGCGTTTTCGAACGCGCCATTTTGGAGGCAGCGCGACATACT
Source organism: Delftia sp. CH05 (assembly GCF_009827015.1). Classification (NCBI taxonomy): domain Bacteria; kingdom Pseudomonadati; phylum Pseudomonadota; class Betaproteobacteria; order Burkholderiales; family Comamonadaceae; genus Delftia; species Delftia sp. CH05. The sequence continues at coordinate 61,442 of NZ_WUMG01000019.1, forward strand.
CCGGAAGTCGTGGCCGGTGCAGACGACGGCGAAAGCTGCGGTATAGACGGCTGCGCGCATTAAGCGAAGTACTGCCACGGCAGGCAAAAATTCCGATAATCCCCAGGATTTACTGTCACCAATCGGACGGTAGGTTCACTACGCGCAAAAGCGCATTCAGAGAAGGAAAAGCGAAATGACTGATAAACCCAATGGTATCGACGTCGCCGCCCTGCAGCAATTTGCTAAGGGCGTTGCCGAAGACGCTTCTAAGCGAAATGCACGCTTTAATGTCAAGACAAAGTGGGACGGCCAGACTCGATCGGTTTCGACGGTCAACCATTATTCTCTCAGTGGCGTGAAATATGAGCGCAACTTTGAGATTACCGCGGATGAGCCAAATGAACTGCTCGGTCAGAATTCCGCTCCCAATCCACAGGAACTGCTGATGGCAGCGCTCAATGCCTGTCTGACCGTTGGCTACGTCGTCAACGCCGCAGCCATGGGTATCACGGTACACAGCCTAGAAATCGAAACCGACGGCGAGCTGGATCTGCGTGGCTTCCTTGGCTTGGATGAAAGCGTAAATCCCGGCTACGACGAAGTGGCTTACGTAGTGCGCCTGCGCGCTGACGCCTCGCCAGAGCGCCTGGAAGAACTGCACCAAGTCGTTACGAAGACCTCGGTAAACCGGGCGAATTTCTCCAAGGCCATTCGCCTGGTGTCCACGCTGGAAGTCTTGGAAGCCTAAGACCAGACATCCCCCAGCACGCCATTAAACCCAGCAGCCCCAGACATGAGGCTGCACTCACCTTCCCAAACAGAGATTCATCATGAGCAAGCTCTTCAACTCCTATGACCTCGCCGGCCTTCCGCTGGCCAACCGAGTCGTCATGGCTCCAATGACTCGGACGCGGACACCTGAGAACATTCCCAGCGACTTGACAGCGCTCTATTACGCTCAGCGTGCCTCTGCCGGTCTGATCATCACTGAGGGCCTGCCTGTTTCTGATGAAGGGCGTGGCTATCTGTATACGCCCGGCCTGTACACCGACGAGCAGGTGGAAGGCTGGCGGAAGGTAACTGACGCCGTGCATGCAAAGGGCGGCAAGATTTTCGCTCAGCTGTGGCATGTTGGACGACTTTCCCATGTCTCCCTCCAACCTGGCGGCGGGGCTCCGGTGTCGTCTGGCGAAGTGCCGGCGACCAAAACCATGGTCTATGCCTGGGTTGAGCCTGGCAAAGAAGGCCCGGTCTTGCCGAGCAAGCCACGCGCCCTGACCACTGCTGAAGTGCAGCGCGTCACTCAGGACTTTGTATCCTCCGCGCGCCGTGCTATCGATGCAGGGTTTGACGGAGTGGAAGTGATGGCGGCCAACGCATTCCTTTTCGACCAATTCCTGAGTAGCAAGCTCAACACGCGCACAGACCAATATGGCGGTTCGATCGCCAACCGTCAACGATTCCTCTTGGAGACAATCGATGCCTTGGCAGATGCAATTGGCGGAGAAAAGGTGGGTGTACGTGTGTCCCCGTTCGGTCGCATCTACGACATGGACGCCTTTGAAGGCGAAGCGGAGGCGTGGGAGAGCATGGCCGTGGCGTTGAACGAAAGAACGCTGTCGTTCGTGCACCTGAACTATCAGACCACAATCTCGGCAGCAGGTACGCCGACGGGCTTTGGGGCAGCCTTCCGTAAAGCCTATAAGGGGACATTGATTGGTGCTGGCGGCTTCACTCAGGATCTGGCCGAAGCCGAACTGGCCAAGGGGGAGCTTGACCTGATCGCCTTTGGTACAGCCTTCATCTCCAATCCTGACTTGGTGGAACGGATGCAGAACGGCTGGCCGCTGGCAGAGCCTGATCGGTCCACTTTTTACGGGGTTGTCGGCGCGAAAGGCTACACCGATTACCCGGTGTACGAAGCGAAGAGTGAGGATCTGGTCAGCGCCAACTGAGGCGACATTACGTTGATCGAATAATCGATTATGGAGAAAGGGTTAAGCAATGAAGATATCTGTCCCTTCGTGGGCCGGGAAGGTGGAAGAACTGGACGCCACAGAATTCAATCGCTTGACCCGCTCCAATACGGGCCCCTTGCTGCTTTACATCGGTGCGCCCTGGTGCCCGCCGTGTGCAACAATGGGGCCGGCAGTGGAAGCGGCCGCCGAAGCTCTGGGCGATCAGGTTCGATTCGTTAAAGTCAATGCCGCCACCGATTCCCAGCTATTGAACTCGTTAGGAGTCGCCTCAGTGCCTATGCTTGTGTTGTACGGGTTGGATGGACAGGAGCTGGCCCGCTTCCTTGGTGTGTTGTCAACACCTTACTTGCTGCGCTGGATTCAAACAAAGCTAGATGTTTAGTGTGAAGCAAGCCTACGTCACTATTTCGGTCGGTTCGACGTAGTCTTGCTGAACAGCAGATCGACATAGAGTTGAAGATTCGCGCAGTCTATGTTCTTTGGGCAGCAGACAGACGTGTTGATGAGTTCCAGGTCCAGTGCGCGTGCCAGTGTCCTCGTTGCGGCGGCAATGTAGTCACCTCAGTTGTCACTCGTGAACTCCAGTGCATGTGCAGGATGGATGCCATCATCGGAGCGGAAGTTGCATTCGACGGCCATGATGGGCATCTCACGCATCGGACCGCTTGGCAGCTCTCTGCCCTACCGAGCGCGCCACGCCATCACTTCGCTGTCTCAACAATTGTTGATGAAGGTGGCCATCAGGGTCTGGTACGAATCCGACTTGATTTTCACACCAGCGGAGCACCAACCTGCGTTGGTGCTCGAGAACGCAACGCGGCCCTCATGCGTGCGGGCAGACTGGCACCGGCGAGACGCTTCGGGCAGCAGCAGAACTGCTTGCACCATGTCACGATAGAAGCGTTTGGCATTGCCCCTCCGCGCTCCCTGTGCAGTGCGTTGGCGGTTCACAAAGGCACAGGTACGTTGTTTGCCACAGCTGGGCAAGTCCGCAATCTCCTGGCACAGACTGGTCGGCGAACAGCTCGGCATCGTAGTTGGGAGTGCGATGGCAGCGTCCATCGGTCGAGTCGTCCTCACTTTCAAGTAGGTCGCGCAACCACCTTGAATCGCCCCGGGTTTTGAGGAGGCTTCAACTCTTGAGAAGATGAAGCCATGAAGAAGTCGAACAAGTTCTCGCCCGAGGTCCGTGAACGCGCAGGCAGGATGGTGCACGAGCACCGTGGGGAGTACCCGTCGCTGTGGGCCGCAATCGAGTCCATCGCACCCAAGATTGGCTGTGTGCCGCAGACGCTCAACGAATGGATCAAGCGAGCCGAGGTCAATGCCGGCGTGCGCGAAGGCGTGACGACCAGCGAGGCCCAGCGGGTCAAGGACCTGGAGCGGGAGGTCAGGGAACTGCGTCGAGCCAATGAGATATTGAAGCTGGCCAGCGCGTTTTTCGTCCAGGCGGAGCTCGACGGGCAAGCCTTCCTGCGCCGCATCAAGTCCTGAAGGCATTCGTCGACCAGTACCGCCAGCAGCTTGGGGTCGAGTCGATCTGCCGCGTCTTGCAGATCGCCCCATCGGCGTACTGGCGCCACGCCGCGCGTCAGCGCAGCAGCCCGGCCTTGCGCTCGTTGCGAGCCCAGCGCGATACACAGCTACTGCCGCAGGTGCAGCGCGTCTGGCAGGCCAACCACCAAGTCTATGGCGCCGAGAAGGTCTGGCGTCAACTCAACCGCGAAGGTGTTGCGGTGGCACGTTGCACCGTCGAGCGGCTGATGCGCCAACTCGGACTGCAGGGCGTGCGCCGCGGCAAGGCGGTGCGAACCGCCATTGCTGATTCCAAGGCACCATGCCCGCTGGACCGGGTCAATCGGCAGTTCCGTGCCGAGCGGCCCAACCAGCTCTGGGTCTCTGACTTCACCTACGTCTCGACCTGGCAGGGCTGGGTCTACGTGGCATTCGTGGTGGACGTGTTCAGCCGGCGCATCGTGGGCTGGCGGCAAAGCAGCTCGATGCACACCGAGTTCGTGCTCGACGCGCTGGAGCAGGCGCTGTACGACCGCAAGCCGTCTGACGACGGCAGCCTGACGCACCACTCCGACAGGGGTTCGCAATACCTGTCCATCCGCTACAGCGAACGCTTGGCCGAAGCCGGCATCGAGCCCTCAGTGGGCTCCAAGAGCGACAGCTATGACAACGCGCTGGCCGAGACCATGAACGGGCTCTACAAGGCCGAGGTCATTCATCGGCGCGGGCCTTGGAAGACAAAACAGGCGGTGGAACTGGCGACGCTGCAATGGGTGGCCTGGTTCAACCATCATCGGCTGATGGGGCCGCTGGGTCCCGCCTGCTGAGTTCGAAGCCAACTACCATCGACAACGCGCTGGTCAGGCCGCGACCGTCTGACTTAAACCAAGTGGCCTCCGCAGAACCCGGGGCGATTCAGAGAGGTCGAGCATCAAGGACTGTCAACGTCGGCCCCGCGGTGCAGAACCTACCACGACGCTGTAGCCACAGCCGCCGCTTTGACGAGGTCAAGCATGAGCCTTGTCACACGAGTAGAAAACAAAATTACTTTACTTTACGTATAGTACACTTATAGAAAGAGTTGTATGCCTTCTTCAAGACGCCCCAGTTCCCGTAAGAAGCTACTGACAGCAGCCGCAAATTTGATCGCTGAGGACGGCGTGATGAATCTCACTATTGAACGCACGGCTGCCAACGCTGGCGTGACAAAGGCGGGGTTGGTGTATCACTTCAAGACTCGTGATGAGCTGCTAAGCGCACTTGTTGAAAATATGGTTGAGGAGCTTGATTCGCAGACCCATGGTAGTGAACAGGTAAAACGTGAATCTACGCCTAAATCATTGCTTAGCAGTATGGAGAACTTGACATTCAACATGCCGCCAGAGCAAAAGAGATTTCTGGCCAATATGTTGGCGGTCGCATCAACACATGAGCACCTTATGCCTCCAGTGAGAACACTGTTTGCCAAAGGATATAACGGGCTAGATTGTGGTGGCAATCCTGGACTGACACTTATCCTGGCAGCTGCCCTGGACGGAATTCTTCTGCTTGAACTTTTGAAACTGCATATCTTTACCCCGGAACAGGTCGCATTGATGCATAAGACAATTCGGGAGCTTTCGGCAGAGCTCGATTAAATTAAACCCAAAAAAGTAATACTCGTGTAGATGCCCATTATCTTCCATCTAGCTTTACTAAAACTGAAAAAGCAAGACGCAATTTCTTTCGTAGCCCTTGCGGGATCAGTATTTTTAATAATCAGTATTGGGGGAATGTATTTATCTCTGCAATTCAGTGGTTTAAAAATATGCTTGATGAGAAAGACAGAATTTTGATAAACGAAGTTGATATGAATATGGACCATGGGCTATCTTTGCGCGTATTAGTTTTGAGGTATTATCCTGATTTTATTAATTACGATGGGGCGACCAAAGCATCAGAGACTGAGCGGAGCAATGTTCCCTCGCGCACGGATGATTTGATGACTATTGCTGTATCAAGGAATGAAAATCTGACCGCTTATGAATTTATGAAATCGCTAAAGGCTCTGCAAGATTTTCAGGGAAAAGTTCTAAAAAATGATAGTTAAATGCGGCGAATATTCGGACGTCTAAATATTGGCAGCGTATTGTAGTGTGAGCTGCTGATCGGAAATGGCTAACAATATTAATTGACGAATATCCCAAAAAATCATTAACCCGCCATATAACAAAGAGTTGCACCAAGCAAATATCGCTATATTTATGATTGAATCAACGAAAGGCGATTTAAATCACCAAGCATATAAATGATATTTTGAACTTTCGTTATTTCAAGCTCAGATTGCAAGAATAGTAAATATTTATGGAAAATTTAGAACATTATGAACGTTTACGCCGTGATGTCGACGCAATGGCGATCATGCTTAAAACATTGCTAGCGCAGAATCAGGTAACTTACCAGCTGGCAACAGCTTTGGCCGCCAATCATTTCGATGCAGAGAATTTAAAAACAACTTTTGAATCACTTTCTAAAGTTATTGACGACAGCTTAGTATTTACTAGCATCAGTGAAGAAGAATGGGCTATGATCCATAAATTCAGAGACGCTATAGAGTTCAAGGCTGGTTAGATTTTGGCGGCAAATTAGAAGAGATAAATTTTGAATTCTATAAAAATTTCCACAAGACTCAAGACCGCCTTCACTGCGATGGTTGTGTTGCTGGTTATTCTTGGAAGCATTGGTTTATGGCGTTCAGCCAGCCAACGTCAAGAACTCAATGATGTGCTTTTCCGTAGAATTCCTATTACGGAAGCCTTAAATATCGTGGTGGACCAGGTCAATTTGCAAGCTATACTCGTAAGAGACATGGCAATATTTACTGGCGATCCTATCAAGAAATCTGCTATTGATAAAATACAAAAATCTAGAGTCGTAGTTGACGAACAGTACAAGAAGCTGGAAGAACTTATAAATACAAGTAAGGGGAGGGAAATATTGCAATCCATGACGAAGCTTCGCTTTGTATTCGCAGATGCAGGCATTAAATATCTGAATCTGATAAATGAAGGTAAAACTGCGGAAGCACTATTGGTGCTGGAGGAGAAATATAGGCCTGCCCAAATGGAGTATCAACATTCGATACAGGAGCAAGTTGAACTCCAAGCCAGAAGAGCATTGGAGGCTGGTAATCGCGCGGAAAGCAGTGCCAAAACACTGCAGCGAGATATAGCCATCGCTTTATCAATTGCTGTAGTTATGGCTATCTTTTTGGCAATACGTATCACCAACTCAATTGTACGTCCATTAGTCTATGCAATAGATGTTACCAACAAGATTGCAAAAGGAGATCTTTCTGGAGACATTATTATTCGCTCCAAAGATGAGATGGGTAAACTATTGCTCGCAATCCGGAAAATGCAACAGGAGCTAATAAATACTGTATCTATAGTACGCCAAAATGCTGAGGGTGTGGCTTCATCCAGCTCACAGATCGCCTCGGGCAACAATGATCTTTCCGGCAGGACCGAGCAGCAGGCATCTGCACTAGAAGAAACAGCTGCTTCGATGGAACAACTAGGCGCAACAGTGCAACAGAATGCTGATTCCGCACACAGAGCCAATCATATGGCACTGAGTGCCTCAACAGTCGCCGCGCAAGGTGGTGAGGTCGTTGCTAAAGTCATAGAGACAATGAAGGGCATCAACGATAGCAGCAAGAAGATCTCGGATATTATCTCTGTAATTGATGGTATCGCATTTCAGACTAATATTCTTGCGCTTAATGCTGCAGTCGAGGCAGCACGTGCGGGTGAGCAGGGAAGGGGCTTTGCCGTTGTCGCAGGAGAGGTGCGAAACCTGGCACAACGTAGTGCCGAAGCTGCAAAAGAAATAAAGCAGCTGATTATTTCAAGTGTAGAGCGCATTGAACAAGGAAGTGCACTAGTAGACAATGCCGGATCCACTATGACAGATATAGTCACCTCTATTCGTAAAGTAAGTGACTTAATGGGTGAGATCAGCGCAGCAAGTAGTGAGCAAAGTGCCGGCGTGGGTCAAGTGGGTGAAGCCATAACTCAGATGGATCATGTCACTCAACAGAATGCTGCGTTGGTCGAGGAAATGGCTGCTGCAGCCACCGCGTTGAATACGCAAGCCGAAGAATTGGTCCACGCCGTGGCATTTTTTAAGCTGAACGATTCTATCATCACGGTAAGCCAAGACAGGACTGCTCGTGTGCATCCCTTTGATAGCTTAGACACTCAACGTTTGACATAAATTGCTTGGTGTCTCACCGGTGAGTAAAAATGACCTGTTAATACAGGTCATTTTATAAAGAATGCGCTGTCGCAAAAATGTTCCTCTGGTCCTAAATACGGTTTCGCTGCTACGCTAGACCTGCAGGGCAAGAGATTCTGCCGCCTTCGACAATTTCAGCGGACAGTTTTCCTGTTTTCGAAGACAGCTCCATATCGCCATGTTTGCATGACTTAATTGCTCGCTAGATGCACTCTCCATCCGGCGCTGGTGCGGATTGGTTTTTCTCACAAAGGCCTATGCTGCAGAGCAGCCTTGAAACGTCGGACCCTGCTGGATATGCACTCAGCCGGACTCCAGACAGCAAGGTCTTCTTGAGCTTGGCCAAGACCAACGAACTGCAGGAATGTGTGCTCGCTAGGGTCCCAGCGGATCCGAGGCCGCAGCCCGTCCATGCTCCAATCGCAACACACGTGCACGAAGGGCTGGGCCACGATTGTGTGGACGATGCTTTGCCAAGTCGCATCTGCCAGGCCTTTCTGGGCCACCTCGCATCTTGGCTGATCAGCCACATGCCGCAGGAGAATCTGGCGCACAGACAGCACCGGATCGGAGTCCTCTTCCAGGTGCCGCTCCAGCCCTTCAAATCGGCCCAGCCAGCTGAGCAGCCGCGCGGTCCTGCCTTCCAGCCCAAGCTGCTGCAGGGACTCGATGACTGTGAAGATTGCGCAGCCATGATCGAGCGGATCACGACCTAAAAATGGGTGTTCCTGTGAAGGGCGAACAGGCATGTGCTGGCTGCGAAACGACGGTGAATCCATGGCCGCGCACGGTACAGGGATGCGTCGATGCAGTCAGCCGTAAATCGATCACTTCGCACCGCACGATTTACGCTTGATATTCAAACCCGTTTGTGTTAAGGCGTGTAACCGGGCTCTCATGCGATCGGGACTATATGCCTCATGGCTCTGGCCATGGGCCATTTTTGGATTGCTGCGCCGCCCCGGCGCAGCAATCCAGCCCCCTATCCTGTCAGACCCCTTTCCCAGTACCAGTAAGTCCTTTGCGGCTGCTCCTCAATTTTGAGGAGCAGCCGCGCCCTTTGGGTAGGGCCTGTAAGCCGGTAGAAGCCTTTTCCCTGTAGCAAGCAGCCCTCTGCTTGTGGGCTGCTAAGCCATTTCAACACCTGCCCTTTTTTTACTTGCATGTCAAGCGTAAAACGTTCGGTATGCACCGCACGTTTTACGCTTGAGAGCAAGTGCACCAAATCCGAACATGCCGACCGGCGGACGCGAATGCGTTCTTTCCCCGGGCCGCATGTCTTCTCCTCCTCTTTCGTCATGCGGCCCGGGATTTTTCTTCTGGAGTTTCTCCCGCATGTCCCGGCACTCGCACCGATTTCTCATCGCTGGCATGGCATGGCTGGCGGCCGGCGTTTGCTACGCCAACACGCCCCTGGTGGACGGCAATAAGCGCCTGCAACTCGGTCGCTACACCACCGCCGATGCGCAGCCCCAATTGGGCCTGAGCGAGCCTTTGGCGCTCGTTGCACAGATCACCTTTCCCCGGGAACAGGTCACGACCATTGGCGAGGCCATCGACTACACGTTGCTGCGCACTGGATACGCATTGGCCGACCAGACGGCGCTGTCTCCCGAAGCCCGGCGCTTTCTGGGACTTCCTTTGCCCGAGGCGCATCGCACCCTCGGTCCCTACTCCGTCCAGGACATGCTGGCTGTGCTGGTGGGCAAGGCCTGGACCTGGCAAACCGACCATGTCACGCGCCGCGTGTGGTTCGTCCTGGGCAATGCCGGCGGCGCACAGCCGCCGCGCCGACTGCAGCCCATCGTGTCTCCTGCCAAATCGGGTAAAGAGCAATGAGCGGGCAATCAGCACATACACCGGGGCACCCTGTTGTGCCAGGCCTGGATTTCGCCCCCCACATCGGCGGGCTGGAGTGGATGCAAGACGTCGAAGCGCGGCAGGACCCGGCTCCTGAGGCGCAGGATCGACCCGGCAATGCTGCAGGCGGAGATCCTTCGGCTGCTGCCACGTTGGCCCAAGCTGATGCGCCTGAGTTTGACGAGCCTTCCGCGCCTCCCGGTTCAGCCAGGGCAGCCAAAAAATCCATCCTCAACTCTTCCACGGGAAGGCGCAGTTTGATGGCCGTGTCTCTGGCAGGGATCGCACTGCTGGGCTATCTCCAGTACGGACCATCCATCCGCCAGGTTCCCGATCTTCTTGGGACCAATCTGCCGACCGTGGGCACGATTGAGCCCAGTGGTCCGGACGAGTTCCGTGCACCGATCGATCCACGGCTGGGGGGCCTGGACCAACTGGGCATATCGGCGCTTGAAACTGCAACCGGCCCCGATGAGCTCGCCGTGGCTCAGCCATCGCAGCCTCAGCAGCAGATGCCCGTCGCTTCTACCTCCGAGGCGAGTGTTGGCTTGGCCCCCACCGTGCAGTCTCCTGCCGCTTCCTCTACTGCCGCTGATCCAGAGCTTGCAGCTCGCATGCAGCGCATGGAAGCGATGATGATTGAGTTGAGCCAGCAACTCGCCCGCATGCGCGAGCAGGATGCCAAAGCGCGATCCACCGCTCCTGCCGTGGTCCAGGCTGCGCCCGCGCCTACCCCCTCGCCCACGACTGCTACTGCAGTCGCTCCGGCCCATTCCTCGGCTCCTGCGCCCGCGCCGACCATCACCGAACCCATCGCGGCCCGGCCCGCTGCAGCAGCACCGCGCGTGTTGGTCAAAGCCCAGCCCGCCAGGGCCGCGACTTCGCGGCCTGCAGTTCAGCAAAAGAATTCCCCCTCCAAGGCAGTGCCCGCCGATAAGCCAGCGGTGCCTGCGCTCTCCGGCCAACTGATCGCAGTCGATATGTGGAACGGTGAGCCCTCCGTCGTGGTGGCCTCGGGCATCCCAGGCGACCGCCGCATGCGCGTGCTGCGCCCTGGCGACGTGGTCAACGGCATGGCTCTCAAATCTGCCGATCCTGTGTCGCGCACAGCGACCTTTGTGGCCCCGGGCAGCCCTGGCCTGACTCTCTCCGTGAGCCAGGGAGGTTGAGCATGCGAGCCGCTATTTGCCTCAGCACGGGCTTTCTGCTGGCACAGGTGGCATGCATGCCGGTGGTGGCCCAGGTCCGCACCACCCATGCCACCGAAGGCAGCTCCACAGCAGCGAACACCGCCCAGGCGCGCAGCCAGGCCGACGAAACCGACCGCCAGATCCAACAGATGTGGGGCTTGAACGCCGAAGAAATGCGCCGGGCCAAGGTGCTGGCCCTCGGGCCGCGGGCGAATTTCTCCGTCGAGAAGCTCTCGCCGCTGGAGATCCTGGGCATCCACGCGCGCTCCGAAGCAGAGCGCCGGCAGTATGCCGAGCGCATGGCGCGGATCTTCCGCGCGGACGTTGAGCGCTCCATTGCGTGGGAGCGCGAGATGCAAGCGGCCATGGCACGGCTGTTCCCCAACGACCCGATGATCAGCTTCGAGGGCATGCCCAAGGTGCATAGCTCGGTCGGCGCCGCCGACATGCTGGGCGTGCCACGCACCCAGATCATCGAGCCGCAACCCACTGCCGGCACGCCGGTCCCAACGCGTGGAGCGCTTCGGCGATGAATCTCCGCATGCTCTGTGCTTTTGTCCTGTGCTCAGCTGCTGCTGCAGCGGCTCCAGCCCTCGCCGGCCAGCCAGTGCCCGAGTCCCCTCAACTGGAGGTGCTGCACGACAGCGGCCGCAGTGTGCCCTTCGCACCCTATGTCGCTCAGCTGGTGGGAGATGCGGACGACCCGGGGGTTCTCGACGGACTTCGCTTCCCGTTTGGCGCACGCATCCTGCGTAAAGGCGTGCTGGCACAGGAGGGCTTGCAAGTCTTCGACGGCGCCTGGATGACACAGCCGGTGTTTGTCCTGGCGGCCGATGAGCTTTCCATGCGCTGGCTCGCTCACAACAAGGACCAGCTGGTGCAGCTGCAGGCGGTTGGCATCGTGGTGCAGGCCGGCAGTCCCCTGGCCTTCAAGTCTCTGCAGCGGCTGGCCATGCCGCTTCGCCTGGCGCCGGAAACGGGCAGCTGGATGTCCGAGCAACTGGTCGCTGCAGGCGCCAATGCGTACCCGGTGCTGGTGCACTCCAACGGACGTGCGTACCAGATCCTGTTCCAAGACATGTTCCAGCAAACGCCGAGGTCTTCCCAATGAAAACCTGCGCTTGGAACATTTCTGGAACGCGCTGGTCCGCAACATGTTCCAGCCCTGTCACAGGAGGCAGCCATGAGTGAGGGGGTGATGGAAGGCCTGCTGCGGCCCCCGGTAGAGGCCTGGAGCGCTGCCACTGCCTTCGGGATTGCCGGTGTGGCTGCAGCTGCTCCGTGGGCGTTGATGATGCCCCATTCCCTTGGTGCCGTGACTGCTGCGATCGCTGCAGGCTTCGGATGCAAGCGCGCACGCGAAGCCTATTCGGTGTACGCCTATCAACGCGGGCTCAAATTCACCAAGATGACCCGAGTGGCGCCACACCAGCTTCCGGGTACCAAGGACCACCTGTATCTCGGCGAAGGCTTCGCCTGGACCCAGCTGCATACACAGCGCAAGCTGGACACCCAGGCTGTCAAGGTCCGTGAGTACGTCAAGCCCTCTCCTGCCGAAATGCGCCTGGCCAATGCCGGCGAGCAGGTTCGCAAATGGGCCGAGACCAAGACGGATAGCCTGCTTCGCCAACTTATTCGTCGTGCAGTGGATATCGGTGGACCAGCCAATCCATTTGCCTCGGGCGTGGATCTGGGCGGCTCACCCGTGCTGCATGGCGTGGGCGTTCAGGACGAAAAGCCTGTGCTGCTGCGCCAGGGCTCTCGAAACGGACACATGCTGGTCATGGGCACGACGCGTGTGGGCAAGACGCGCCTGCTGGAATTGCTGTGCACTCAGGACATCCACGCCGGCCACGTCACGATCGTGATCGATCCCAAGGGTGACGCTGAACTGATGCTGCGCATGCATGCCGAAGCGCGCCGCGCCGGCCGCGAGAAGAGCTTCTACCTGTTCCACCTGGGCTACCCCGAGATCAGTGCCCGCTACAACGGCATCGGGAATTTTGCGCGCATCACCGAAGTCGCCGGGCGCGCCACCAACGCCCTGCCCTCTTCTGGCAACAGCGCAGCGTTCAAGGAGTTCTCCTGGCGCTTCACGAACATCGTGGCCCAGGCCCAAGTCGCGTTGGGCCGGATTCCAACTTACGAGTCCCTGCTGAAGGACGTGACCGGCATTGATCCCCTGTTCATGGACTATGCCGCGATGTTCTACCGCGCCCAGGCCGCGCAGGGCCGGTACAAGAACTACCAGGAACGACTGGCAGAGATCCAAAAGCTGCTCCCTGTCAAAGGAGCGATCCCGGTGTCTCGCAGCATGCAAGACCGCCCGCCCGAGATCCAGGCCATGTACGTGTGGATCAAGGAGTCCCAGCCAGCTGACAAGGTGCTGCTGGGACTGGCCGCTGCCGTCAGCTACGAGCGCTCTTTCTACGAAAAGATCATCGCTTCGCTCGGTCCGTTCCTGGAAAAGCTCACTTCGGGCGCCGTGGGCAAGCTCATCTCTCCTGACTACTTCGACCCGAATGACCAGCGGCCGATCTTCGACTGGATGACGGTTTTCCGCCAGGGCGGCATCGTCTACGCCGGCCTGGACGCATTGTCCGACTCGGTGGTCTCCTCGGCCGTGGGCAACTCCATGCTGTCTGACCTGGTGAGCGTGGGCGGCCGGCTCTACAAAACCGGCCTCGATCCGCACGCCACCGAGGGCAAGCTCAAGCTGCCCAAGGTCTGCTGCCATTTCGATGAGGTCAATGAGATCGCCGGTCCCGAGTTCGTGCCCATGGTCAACAAGCTCGGTGGCTCAGGGTTCCAGATCACGGCTTACACGCAGTCCGTGTTCGACATCGAGGCCCGCGTGGGCGACAAAGCCAAGGCCGGCCAGATCCTGGACAACTTCAACCACCTGTGCATGCTGCGCGTGCGCTCAGCCGCGACGGCCAGCCTGCTGACCGACCAGGTGCCGCAGGTCAACGTGACGCACCTGACGCCAGTGTCCGGGGTCTCGGACACGGCTGCCACGGGCAACGGCGTGGACTTCACCAGTCGCAACGATGACATTGCGACCACAACGAAGGCACCGCTGATCGAACCCTCGGACATCCTGGAGCTACCCCAGGGCCAGGCCTTCGCGCTGCTGGAAGGCAACCGGCCATTCAAGATCCGCATCCCCCTGGCCGACACCACCAACGATCCATTCGTGCCCAAGTCCCTCAAGGCTGTTGCCGAGGATATGAAGCGGCGCTACCGCACCAGCGAGACCTGGGCAGCCGACACCGACTGGATGGGGCACAACCATCTGGGTGTTGGCGGTCATGAGCTCATAGGCACAGACCTGGCTAGCGGCGCCAAGACCGATTCCGAGTACACCGCCGCGCCAGGCGCGCAGTCCAGTGCACTGCGCAGCACCGGCGTGATCGACAGCATCGTGGGGCATCGCTGATGGCAACCGCGCAGCGCATGCCTTCCAAGGCTCCAACGGTCGGTCCTGTGGACCTGGTGGTCAAGATCGCCTTCGGCCTGGTCAGCATCACGCTGACCAGCTGGCTGGTGGGCATGGTCATCGAGATCGGCGGCAGCATGTTTGTGTGGAAAGGCCAGGGCATCCCGCACGCCCAGTCTGTGCTCCAGCAGGACCTGAAGTACATCGCTGTCGCTCCGCGCAGCGTGCTGGTGCCCGACACGGTGGGTTTTTCTCTGCAGCTGCTGGGCTATGTCCGCTGGCCCTACGAGAAGCTCGGCGTTCTGCGCTGGTATCAGCGATCGCTCACCGATGAGCCCATGCAGGCCATGGCCAAGCTTTCTGCACCCCTGCAGGCCGTGGGCGCAGCAACGCGCGTTGTCTCCAAGATCGCGGCCGAGTGGGCCGTGATCAGCATGCTCGTGGCCCAGGACGTGGTGCTGCGCCTGAGCATCGCGGCCTATGCCATGCCGGCGTTCGTGCTTGCGTGCCTGATGGGCGTGATCGACGGCCTGGTGCGCCGGGACCGGCGCCGCTGGATCGGTGGGCGCGAATCCTCCTTCGTGTACCACCACAGCAAGCGTTACACGCATTGGGCTCTCACGGGCGGGTTCAGCCTGTACCTCGCATGGCCCTTCCCCGGTTTCAACCCCGCCTACATGGTGCTGATCTTCACGGTCCTGGTGGCCGCTTCCCTGTCCACGACCGTGGGCGCTTTCAAGAAATACGCATGACTTTTCCGAAGGAGAAATTGATGAAATCCCCCCGCCCGCTTTTCGCCATCCTCGTGATCGGCATCCTGGCCACCACGGCATCGGCCTGGGCCACGGTGTCCGACGACGATCTGGAGCGTGAGCGCCTGGCGCGCATCGCCGCCGAGATCGAGCAGGTTCAGGTCATGGTGGGCCAGGCCGAGCAAAGCGCACCCACAGGCCAGCGTGTGAAGTTCCGCTACGACTGGCTGCAGCGCGATCTGGAAATGCTGCGCCAAGGCATCACCACCCACATCGACGCACCCCGCCAACCTCGCCCCGTGGCACCGCTGCGCGGCGACTACCGGCAGTAATCAAGGGGCGAACCCATGTTTGGCGATATGAAAGCGGGATTCATGGACGCATCGGGCGTTGATCCAGCGCGAATGAAAGTCTTTGTTATCACGCTGGTTTTTGGCGTGATTCTGGTTATTGCCGCATGGTTCGGAAAAATGATTCTGGAGGCCTATACCGATGGCGAGATCGAGCAGGATGATGCAATCGAATCGGTGATAACCGTGATTGTTATCGTCTGTGCAATATTTGCATTCGTGGCCTGGATTTAGTATTTGCAACTACCTTTTATGCTCCAAGGATGGACGTTATGAAAAAATCGATTTTTTCCAAATTGGTTCAAACAACTCTTCTGGTATCGGTGATGATTCACGAAAGCGTGTTCGCTGCTCTTCCCAACATCCCGACACCCCAAGGCGGCGGCATCGGTGGTGCCCAGGTGCAAGATGGCGACTGGATGGGGCAGATGGGCGCCTGGTTCAAGGCTGGGATTGGCATTCTTGCGCTCGTCCTGGCTGGCTGGGCGTTCATCAAAGTGATGGGCGGTGGCTTGCGGAAATGGAATGAATATTCTCGGGGGCAGGCCGAATTCGCCGATCTTAAAGAGTTCTTCATTGTCGGTCTCGTATTGATCGTTTTCATTGTCATGATGGCGAATTACGCCCTGTCCGTCCTCGCTTAACTAACGATGGCCAGCGATCAGCAACCGCAAGAAAGACGTGGTGCCCCCTTGACGGACAGAGTCAACGCGGAACCTGCCATTATCAATGGCATGTCGGCTACTGAGGCCAGCTATATTGGCGGTGCCTCTCTCGCCATCAGCGTTGTGCTGGGGGGCGGCCTGTTCTTCTTGACAGGTTACTGGCACTTCATCTTCGTGCTGGGGATTGCCCTGCCGATGGTGACCATCTGGTATTCATCCTTTTACCTACAAAGCATCAAACGTTCAAAGCCTGAACGCTGGTATGTCCAGGCATTTCGCATCTATCTTGCCCGTAAAGGCATAGTCAAAAGCCGGTACATCACTCACGACGGCTATATGGAACTGGGCCGGAGAATCGATTCCGATCCATTCAGCCAAAAAAGCAAAGAAAAAGTATGAGCAGTGAAAAATATATGAACGCTCTAGAAATGGAGCGGAGGCACAGCCGTAGGCAAATGGCCAGCCAGTTTGCGCTGCTTGTATTGGCCATATTCGCTGTCTGGTTTGCCTGGAGGCAGCCAAAAAGCGTTGACGTGCACCTGGCGCCTGATGTGCGCGCCGGTGACACGGTGCATGTCACAGGTGGTCATTCCCCCGTGCCGAAGCCCAATGTCTACGGTTTTGCCTACTACATCTGGCAGCAGATCAATCGCTGGCAGACCGATGGTGTCAAGGACTACGGGCAGCAAATTTTCAATATGCAGTATTACCTGACGCCTCGCTGCCAGGCGCAATTGCAAGCCGATATGGAAACCCGCCAGGGCAAGGGCGAGTTGCGCAAGCGCACGCGCCAGATCACCGAAATCCCCGGCTTCCCCTATTCCGAGAACCGTGTGCTGAGCGAAGGCCCCGACGCCTGGACCGTGCTGCTGGACATGCAGGTCACAGAAACCTTCGGTGGCCAGGGCGTGAAGGATGTGTTCATCCGCTACCCGCTGCGCGTGGTGCGCTTCGACGTGGACCGAGAGCGCAACCCCTGGCGTCTGGCCCTGGACTGCTTTGGCGCGAACCGTCCAGCGCGCCTCAACCCCGCTGAGCTCAAAGCCGGCAACCCGGTGCAGGCCACCCTTGCGGCGCCGCGCCTACCCAGCGTGATCTCCCCGTCCAGCCTGCCCCGCGACACCTCCGTCGATTGACCATGCAACACCGCAAAATCCTCGCATGCGGCCTGGCTGGCCTGCTGCTGTTCCAGCCCCTGCAGGGCGCTTTCGCCCAACAGGTCGAACCCCTGAATGTTTCAGGTCCACCTCCTGAATTCGCCAACGAGAAGCCCAATGCCCAGGCTAGCCAGCCTGCCGAGAACATCGATCTGGGCCAGGCTGCCTCCTCTGGCGCAAGCAGCACCGTCGCCGGCATGAGCGTGCCGGCACCCCTGGCGGCAGCAGCACGCGGCTCGATCGCGCGCAGCGCAGCGGCCCAGGCCACGCTTCGCCGCGTAGGCCCTGCCCCGCTCAGCGGCACTGCGTCTGGCCCTGCCGAGCGCACAGTGTTCGCCCGGGAGCCCGTGCGTGTGAACCTGACCGTGGGGCAGGAGCGCCTGGTCACGTTGCCCTCGGACGCCTTGCTGCATGTGCCCAGCGACATCTCGGCCGTGGCGCGCATCGAATCGATCGGCGGCACGATCTATGTGACCGCCCTAGTGCCCTTTGTGCCCATCCGCATCGTGGCCGAGCTCGTGGACAGCGGCCAGCAGATCCCCATGGATCTGGTCGCAGTCGCGGACAAGCCAGCACGCGCGACTTCCTCCAAAGGCGAGCTGCAGGTGTCCGTCATCGAGCCCGGCAGCGTGCCCAACCCCTCGGCGCGCTCTGCCGATGAGGTCACGTCTGCAGCTGGAGGCGCGGGCATCGACATGGTGCAGCTGACGCGCCACGCAGCACGCCAGCTCTATGCACCGCGCCGACTGGCCAACGCAGCACCTGGCGTCATGCAAGTGGCGGTGAGCACAGATCCTGTCCCCGCCCTGCTGCGCGGCGCCAATGTTGATGCTGCGCCTGTGGGTCAGTGGAAGGGCGGCGCGCTGTACGTCACTGCGGTCCGCATCACCAACAAATCGCGCTTCGCCATGGAGGTGCCGCTGGAGAGCGTGCGCGGCCGCTGGATTGCGGCGACGGCCCAGCACGGCCGGCTCGGCCCCGCCGGCAGCGACACCGACACGACGGCCATCTACCTGGTCTGCGAGCGTTCTTTCGAGTCCTGCCTGTAGGGGAGACACATGGCTGTTCCAAGAAACAAACTTATCCCCATCCTCGGGGCTCTCACGCTCGCGGGCGTGGTCAGCATTTTCTTCATGGGCCGCAGCGCGCCACCAGCCGCTGCACCGATGGCTGCTGTGCCCTTGCCGGCCACGGCCGGCGCGGACGAAGACACGGCAGCCGAGACCCTGGCCACGGTGGCAGCAAGCAATCGAGAGCTCCGCACCGATATCCAGAAGGTGATCCAGGCCAACGAGCAGCTTGCCCGCGAAAACCGTGAAATGCAGCAGCGCATGACGATGAATGGAGCTCCTGCAGCAGCAAGTTCCTCGCCTTCTGCGCCTGCCACAACCACGGGTTCCGGCCAGCCTGGTACCGGCCCAGTCGATGTGATCGCCAATGCCTGGGGCAACGCCTCCGATGCCTTCGGCAACATCGGCGGTCCACGCCCTGCAGGTGCTTCGCAGCCGCCCCTTCAAGGCTCGTATGGCACGGGCGCCGGGTCCGCGTTCGACATGGGCTCCGGGTCGGGCTACGAGGTGCTCGCGCCCATGGGCTACACCAAGCAGACCAGTACGGCCAATGGCAAGTCCACCACGCGCTACGTGCGTGCACCGGGAGCAGCTGAGGTGGCTCCCGGCCCTGCAGGCCAGGGCGGCTCCGCAATGCGCGCAGCGCAGGCTGCAGCTGCCGTCAAGCCCGAACCCGAGCCCTACTACACCCTGCCGGAAAATTCGACTCTGGCCGGCGTGACGGCCATGACCAGCCTCATCGGCCGCGTGCCCGTGAACGGGCGCGTGACCGATCCCATGCAGTTCAAAGCCATGGTGGGCCGCGACAACCTGGCGGCCAATGGCTGGGAGCTGCCCGAGGACCTGGCCGGAATGATCATCACCGGCGTGGCCATCGGGGATATGGCCCTGTCCTGCACCGAGGGCAAGGTGCGCAGCATGACCTTCGTTTTCGCCGACGGCGCCATCCGCACGGTGTCAGCACGCCGCAGCGGCTCATCGACCAGCGGGGGGCTGTCCTCGGCATCGAATGCCGATCTCGGCTTCATCAGCGATTTGCACGGCAACCCCTGCATCCAGGGCAAGTTCGTGACCAATGCGCCCACCTACCTCACTGACATCATCGGCGCCAAGGGCCTGGGTGTGGCCGCTGAGGCACTGGCACAGGCCCAGACCACCACGCTCAACCGCGGCGACTCGACCTCTGCATCGGTCACCGGCAACGCCGGCAGCTTCGCCCTGGGCCGCATGGGATCTGCCGCCACCGAAGAACTGACCCGCTGGCTCACCGAGCGCCTCAAGAGCAGCTTCGACGCGGTCGTGACGCCTTCCGGAGCCCAGCTGGTCGTCCACCTGGACCGCGAGATCCAGATCGACAAGCCCGTCAATCCACGCAAGGTCGTGCACCGCACGCAAGCCACAAATGCCCTGTCAGGAGCCCGCTATGGCCTCGAATAAGCCTTTCCTCACCACCCGACTCCTGGCCTGTGCCCTGGCCGCGGCCACCCTCGTCGGTTGTTCTGTCACCGGCCCGCGTGAATCGCCGCTCAAGGAAGTCACCAAGGACAGCCCCACGCTGCTGGACATCTACCGTGGCAAGAGCCTGCCCGGCCAGGCAGTCGCCCAGAGGGCCGAGCAGGGGGCCAGGCAGGCCTCGGCCAAGGAGACCGCACGCGACCGGCTGGAACGCGATTCCCAGGCCCGCCCCATCGCCCACGGCGACGGCGGCACGGCCCGCTATTGGTCGGCGCTGGAACCCATGCAGCAGCGCTTCGCTCGTGTGGCCAACCCCGACCTGGTGATGGTCGTCTACCCGCACCTGGCCCGAGGCAAATACCCGGTGCCGGGCTACGTGACGGTCTTCCCCATGTACGAGTCCACCGAGTACGCCATGCCCGGCGAGTCCACCGAGGATCTGCAGCGCGGCCGCGCCGCCTTCAGTGGCCGCGCCGTCGGCGGGGAGGCCCGTTGATGAACATTCTCGATCTGATTCTGGGTGGCAAGGCCAAGACTTCGTCCACCCCGTCGAATCCGTCCACCTCGGCGCCCTCGTCTGGCCAAGCTGCTCGTGATGTGTCCGCCCCTGCAGCTGAGCGACCGATGACCGTAGGGGACCGCCAGCGCATGGCGCAGCGCCCTCCCTCCTTCACCGAAATGCTGCCCTACGTGACTTACTCGCCGGGCGAGCAGGTTTTCGTGATGCGCGACGGCGCCACCTGGGGCGCCATGTTCGAGCTCGATCCGGTGGCCACCGAGGCCCAGCCGCTGAGCTACCTGCAAGAGCGCTGCGACAAGGTGCGAGAAGCGATCACGGCCCTGCCCGAATCCGACACCACGCCCTGGATCGTGCAGTGGTTTGTCAATGACGACCGCAACATCGAGCAGCTGCAACGGCACCTCCATGACTACGTGCTGAGCCAGCACAAGGACAACCCGGCGCGGGGCCAGGATGTGATCAATTCCGAATACACCCAGTCGGTGCTGCAGGAGTTCCGCAAGCACCTGGAGCAGGCCTCCCGGCCCCAGGGCCTGTTCACGGATACGCAGGTCACGGGACAGGTCTGGCGGGGCCAGCAGCGGCGCGTGCGCTGCTGTATCTACCGCAAGTTCACCAGCGCGGCATCCGAGCCAGGCACACCCCAGCAGCAGATGGAATCCGTGGCCACGACTCTGATGGCCACGTTCAACGAAGCAGGCATCGCTGCCAGGCGCTGCGATGGTAAGGACTTCTACGAGTGGCTGCTGCCCTTCTTCAACCGTGATGTGCCGTGGGCACCGACACCAGGCGAACTGATCAAGACCTACCCCTACCCCGGTCCCAAGCCCGCCACCATGCTCGACTGGGATCTGGCCGAGTCCCTGTCCCTGTCCCAGCCGCGCGCCGACCATGCCGGTGGCTATTTCGAGTTCGATGGCATCCCTGTGAAGGCGCTGACGCTCCAGAACATGCGCAGCGAGCCGTCGATTGGGCATTTCTCGGCAGAAACACAGACGGGCAAGGAGTCCTTCGCCAGGTTCGACCGCCTGCCGGCCGGCTCCATGCTGTCGATGACCGTGGTGATCTCCCGGCAGGACCAGGTCGAGCGGCAGATCACGCGCATCCGCGACAAGTCGCGCGCCCACACGCCCCAGGCCATGGAGACACACGCGGAGTGCGAGCGAGTGCTGCACCACATGATCGGCAATCGAGACAAGCTTTTCCCGATGATGATGACGCTGTACCTCACCGGCCGCGACAAGGCCGAGCTGGACAAGGCCGTCACCGAGGCCAATGCGCTGCTGGGGCCATCGGGCCTGCGCTTCATCGATCCCCGCCAGGACCTGGTGCCGCTGGACACGTTCATGCGGGCTCTGCCCTTCAATTTCGATGTGGACTTCGACAAGAAGTACCTGAGTCGTTCTCGCCTGACATTCGCCAGCCACATTGCCGCGCTGATGCCAGTCTACGGCCGCTCACGCGGCACGCCCCACCCGGGCTTCTGGTTCTGGAACCGTGGCGGCGAGCCGCTGTGGATCGATCCCCTGAACAAGCGCGACCGCAAGAAGAACGCCCACATGCTCACGCTCGGCCCGACCGGCGCGGGCAAGTCCGCCACGCTGAACTACCTGGCCATGATGACCATGGCCATCCACCGCCCAAGAATGGTGATCGTCGATGCCGGCGAATCCTTCGATTTGCTGGTGGCCGACATGGCGGCCAAGGGGCTGAGCGTGCACCGCGTCACTCTCTCTCCTGACTGCAAGGAATCGCTGCCACCCTTCGTCCATGCATTCAAGCTGCTGGAAGACCAGGACATCATGGGCTCCTACCATGCCGCCGAGGAGCGCGCCCGTGCCTCGGCCGGCGTCCAGGTCGATGAGGCTGCAGATGGGACGCCCTTGATGGCCTCCGTCGAGAACGCGCTGAGCACCCCTGCCCTGGCGCCGGCGCATCCGGCAGCTGCCGCGACTGCAGTGACGGAGGAGGATGAGGAGGACGAAAAGCGCGACTTCATGGGCGAGATGCTGATTTCGGCCATCCTCATGATCACGGGTGGCGAGAAAGCAGAAGTCGATCGCATGTCGCGTGCTGACCGCTACCTGGTATCGCGCGCCATCATTCGGGCCGCTGTCCGCGCCAAGGAGGAGCAACGCAAGCACCCCTTGACTCAGGACGTGGCCCTGGAGCTCATGGGCATGCAACGCGACCCCTCGTTGTCTTCGCAACGGCAGAGCCGCGCCGAGGACATGGGCCAGGCGATGATGAACTTCACCATCGGCCTGCGCGGAACGCTGTTCAATAGCTATGGCGGCGACTGGCCTGATGCCGATGTGACGCTCGTGGAAATGGGCACGCTCACCAAGGATGGCTACGGCGATGCCCTGGCCCTGGCCTACTCCAGCCTGATCGACTCGGTGCAATCGCGCGGCGAGAAGTACCAGGCCGAGGGCCGGCCCCTGGTCAAGCTCACAGACGAGGGCCACTTGATCACCACGAATGAGTTGCTCGGCCCCAAGCTGGCCAAGGCCACGAAGATGTGGCGCAAGCTCTCCATCTGGTTCTGGCTCGCCACCCAGAATTTGCGTGACTTCCCCGACTCCATGGAGCGCGTGCTCTCCATGTGCGAGTTCTGGATGCTGCTGACCATGGACAAGTCCGAGATCCACGAAGTGGCGCGCTTCCGAAACCTCACCCCGGAGCAGCGGGCCATGATGGAATCCGCCAAGAAGGAGCCGCCCAAATACACCGAGGGCGTGCTGATCAGCGCGCTGGGCCAATGGCTGTTCCGCAATGTGCCACCGGCTCTGCCTATCGCCCTGGCCATGACCGAAGGCCATGAAAAAGCCCAGCGGCGCCGGATCATGGAAGAGCATGGCTGCACCATGGTCGAGGCCGCATACAAGGTGGCCGAGCGGCTGGCGGAGGCACGGGCATGAAGCAGATCCTTGCCACAGCCCTGCTCAGCATGGCCGCCGTCGGCGCCGCTGCCCAAAGTGCCGCCACCGTCACGTCCGTCGAGGTGTTCGCGAACTCCGCTACCCATGTTCGGGCCCAGCAGAACTCACCCTACGCGCTGCGCGTTTTCCGGCTCGATGCCATGGCCCAGATCAGCCAGCAGATGAGCATCCGCCTGCCTATGGATGAGGCCCAGGCCAAGGCCTACATGCTGCAGCAGGAGGCCAACATCCGTGCCCGCTACAAGGACCAGATCGTCAATGCTGCCAACGGCATGTCCCTGGCCATCCACTATCGCCTGGACCGCCTGCCTGCGATCGTCATCAATCGCAACTCGGTGATCTATGGCGTGGCAGACGTGGACCACGCCGTGGGCCTGTACCTGCAGTCGAAAGGCCGTCGATGAGCACCACACGTCCCACAAGTCAGCGTGGTCGTCGCACCCTCCTCACGTCGATCGCTGCAGCGGTGACATCGATGACCCTGGCGCTGGCCCCTGCTCCCGCCAAAGCCATAACGACGCCCGGCGTCGTCGGCTACACCGCTGCGGCCGCGCCCTCGTGCGTGTCGTACATGGTGGAGGGCGTTTGCTTCTTCCTGCGCTGCAAGCTCACCTTCTGCTGGATCGAGACCAGTATCAAGATCAGCCACTACGTGCCAGACGTGGTTGTCAGCACCTACAACGACCCGTTGATGCACCCATGGGCCGATCTCGGGACGCTGGTGGCCACCACGCTGACGGCCGCAGGCTCTTCCATCATCGGCCGGACCCTTGATTCGTCCGCTGGAGGCCTGGACACGCCTTCCGCCATGACCAATTACAAGAGCGCCGATGCCATCGGCAACCCAGCCGGTGCGCTGGCTGCCATGGTCGCCGGCGGCAGCGTTTCCATGCCCACCACGCTCACCATTCCGTCCGTCACCGAGCTTGCCAAATTCCCCACGCAGGAGATGCCCAATATCGGCCGGCAGTGGGCATCAGTGCCCAAGGACATCGCGAACACCGTCGCCTCGGACGCCAAGAAGATGCTGGAGGCACCCGCCCAGATGCTGGAGAGCCTGCAGACCATCATGAAGTCCATCCAGGGCATTGGCCAGGTCATCAAGATCGCCGAAACCGTGCAGCAGATCCAGGGCGGGCTGGAAGGCTTCCAGCAGCTGGGCAGCATGGTGTCCGGCGCAACGGGCGGGTCCATGCTTTTTTGCCCTGGCGGCGCCACGCTTTTCGGACTGCACATCCAGACGGAGATCGATGCCCCTTTCTGGCGCGGCGTGCTTCCGCTGGAAATGCTGTATCCGCAGTCGTGGGTGCCTGGCCTCGGAGAAGTCGGAAGCGGCTACACCCAGACCTGGGGGCCGACCTACCCGCGTACCGGCGAGATCATCCAGTCGCACCCCGTGAAGGCCTCGGCGGTGCTGGCTGAGCGGATCGCTTCGATCATCTACAAGTCGGCCCAGCCCCACATCTACACAAAGGTGGAGCCACCCAGCGGCAGCCATGTCTACTTTGGCGGACGTGGCCACCAGTGGCAGATGTTGCATCCCAGGCCGGCCTCCTCCTGCCTGACGTTTGGCGGTAACGACTCCCTGTCGCTGACAACCTTCGGTGATGGCCAGACAGATCCAGCCGATGGCTACGCCTGGAATCTCTGGCAGCACTACATCTGCTGCCAGCGTCGCGGCATTTTTCTCTTCTCCGTTCCCTGAAGGATCACCGATGACTGCTTCATCTCGCCGGCAGCCCAAGGCGCTGCAGGCCATCTCGTGTGTCGCCGTGGCCTGCGCGCTGACCGCCCTCAGCGTGCCCGCGCAAGCACAGCCCGTTTCGTCCTCCAGCCTGTACTACCGCATGGGCGGCGGCTCGCCCAGCGGCATGGCACCCAACCGGGGCTCCCTGTCCACCCAGCTCAGCGCTGGCGTGCGGGCCAACTATTCCTGCGGCAAGTTCGACATCGGCATGTCCTGGTCCACGCTGATGAACAGCATCCAGAACCTCGGTGCCACGGTCGCCGGGGCTGTGCAGGCCGGCATCGCCGCCCTGCCTCTGTACTTCCTGCAGCGCGCCCAACCAGGCCTGTATCAGCTCTTTCAGAACTTCAGCCAGAAGGCGGATCTGCTGGTCGCCTCTTCGCTCAAAAGCTGCGAAGAGATGGAGTCGATGATCAAGTCCGGCAAGGACCCCTACGAGGACTACATTGCCCTGGCCAAGGGCGATGCTTGGAAGATCAAGGCCTCGCTGTCCGGCGACGTGGTCCAAGCCAAGGTGGACATCAACAAGAACGAGGAAGCGCAGAAGAAGGGCCTGGACTGGGTGTTTGGCTCCCGGGCTGGTGGCATCGGCACAGCACCGATCCAGCCCATCCGTGACCTGGCCGTGGCCGGCTACAACGTGACGATCAACAAGTCGGCCAGCACCATCGCCACGGCCAACTACGGCAGTTCCTCGCTGTCATCGACGCGCCTGGTCCAGGCCTTCAAGGCTCCCGAGGATCTGGCCAAATGGAGCACCGAAGTGCTGGGCGACCAGAAGATCTATCTCTGCACCCAGGACGCCAGCTGCCCGAACCCCACAGCGACCGTGACCGCCACAGGCCTGGCGCCGAAGTACGAGCAGGAGCTCGAAAGCGTGCTGCCCACGATGCGGACCCTCTCCACGGCAGAGACTGCCAGCCAGGCCGACCTGGCCAAGGTCAGCGCGCCGGGCATGGCCGTGAGCCCGCAACTCATGGATGCTGTGCGCAAGCTGCCTACAGATATGCGTTCGGTGGCCGTGAATCGCTTGTCGCAGGAGATCGCCATGCACAAGGTCATAGACAAGGCGCTGATCGCGCGCAACGCGCTGATCTCCGGCATGAGCCTGCCCCAGGCCACGGCCGCAAAGCAGGTGAACAACGAAGTGCAGCAGCGCATCGACCGGCTGACGCAGTACATCGACGACATGATGTTCGAGTTCCGCATCCGCAAGGAAATGACCGGCGACACAGCGCTGGCGATCATGCAAAACCAGCTGGCAGCTGGCGCGGCTGCAGCAGGCGCCGCCGGCGGCGGTCGTGCAGATCGGGCACCCCTGGTCGATGGCCATGTGGGAGCTCAGCGATGAACGAGGAATTTCGCAGCGACATCGACGTGCATGAACCGCCCTCCCCGAGCGTTCACCACTCGCCTTGGTGGCTGCGCGGCTGGATTCCCTGGCTCCTTTGCGCGATAGGCCTTCTGGCCATCGCAACGCTGGTGGCCAGCGTGCTGATCCGCCTGGCTCCCGCCCAGGTGCTGGAGCTCATGGCCTGGTTTCGCAACGCGTCCCGCCTTGGCGCCCTTGCCCAGGTCCTCCTGTGCGTGTGGATCATCGCTCGCTGGCGTCGCCTGGTGGCCTACGGCCGGCGCCGTGGCTTCGTCAGCAAGGCAGAGCACCGCGAGATCCTCCTGATGCGCTGGCGCGCGGCCGGCTTCCTGGCCCTCTATCTCATCGCCCTGCCCATCGGGCCAGGCAACCTCGCCCGGGCCGTGCTCGGCTGGTTCAACTAATGCAGGAGTGACGCATGCAACTTGACAGCTATCTTGAGCTTTTCACGACCATGTACGGTTGGGCGTTCGCCAACTTGATCGGCGAGATCATCGTCGGCACCGGCCTGGTGGCCCTGCCCTTCGCGCTGATCGTCTTCCGCACCTGGCATGAAGCCAAGGACCGCGGCCAAGGCTTTGAAGGCGTGAGGTCTCTGCTGGAGTCCGTCCAGACCCGGATCATCACGGCCCTGTTCGTGATGTCCATGTGCTTTGCAACGACACCCATCACGTCGCTGCACAACGTCAACATGACCTATGTGCCCGCTCGTAGCTTCGATGGGTCGGAACCGCAGCCAGTCTCGCTCAAGGGCGGCACCAGGTCGGGTTACGACACGGCCATGGCGGATGCCGTCAATGGCTCATTCAGCAAGGCTGGCAACCTGTCGTATGTGCCGCTGTGGTGGTACTCCACGATGGCTATCAGCTCCGGTGTCAATGGTGCCTTCCGCGCCGGCCTGAGCAACGCAGGCCGCGACCTCCGCATGATCGAGGACATGGCCAGGATGGCGACCATCGAAGATCCAGGCCTGCTCTATGACCTGCAGCGCTTCTACTCGGAGTGCTTCATCCCCGCACGCAGCCAGTACCTGGCCATGGACAAGAGCAAGATCTCCCCGACCGGCAAAGCCCTGCTCGCCGAGGGCAGCGGCTACGGGCCGACCGATGTGGACTGGGTCGGCAGCCAGTTCTTCCGCACCGAGGCAGGCTTCTATCCGAACATGCGCTCCTACAACCCGGTGCCAGGCTGGGCGATCGATTTCTCGCGCGACGTCGAGTACATCCAGACGCCGGCGCCTGAAGGCTCCCCGGAGCATGGCTACGTCAACCCTGACTGGGGCCGACCCACTTGCACGCAATGGTGGGAATCTGCATCGACAGGTCTGCGTGATCGCCTGATCAACAACACCAGCACCTGGAAAAACCTGACCCAAAAAGTTCAGAACACGCTGACCTTCGCCAATGCCGACGAAGCAAAGGACAGCGTTGCGCGGCTAGGGTTTGAGAAGGCCAATCCAACCTTCGTATCACCAGATCGGATCATGGGTGACGACTACGGTACTGCCACGAATATCGGCAGGTCCATCGTCGGGGCGGCGAGCACATTCGGTGTGGCAAATAAAGCGCTGGAAGCCTCTTTAGCCATGATTCCTCTGCTCAACGCCTTGCCCATGGTGCAGGCCTTGGTATTAATGGCGCTATACACATTTTTACCGCTAATCGTTTTTCTCAGCGGCTACGACCTAAAAATGATGCTCATCGGAGCGATGGCAATTTTTACCGTGAAATTCTGGGCTGTGATGTGGTTTATTGCGCGATGGATTGATGCGCGGCTTATAGAGGCCATGTACCCGGGATTTTCAGGTTCTGCCATCATGCAAGAAATTACCCAAGTATTTAGTTCCGGGCAACCACAACTATATAAGCGGATGATATTAAATATACTCTTGCTACTTCTTTTTATAGGTCTCCCAGTGATTTGGACGAGTATGATGACCTGGATTGGTTATAATATGACCGCAGGCATAGACGATATAAAAGGTGGTAGCCACATGGCCAACAGCGCGGCACAAAGCTCAAAAGCCGGTGGAGGAAAAATTGCCAGAAAGATTGGTCGATGATCTTTCAGCGTTTATCTTCAAAATTCCAGTATTGAGCCACTTCGGCTGCGCCACATTCACCGGAACCAAATGCTTGCATCGCGCTGTTTCTATCAACGATAGTCGGCTTTTGATGTTCCGGTTCTGTTTCACCAGCGGAGCCATCATCACTATCGATCATCGAGAAAAACGCATTTGCAATTCCCGAGAAAACGGCTCCCGCGAGGATGAAAATAATTTTCCCTATGAGCTTCAGGGAGGCGATAAAAAAGCGAAGAAAAAAACCAAACATGAGCGTCCTTAGAGTTTAGAACTGGACCACAGGCATCGACGGTGCGGCACAAGGCCCAAACCCGACGCCTCATAAGGAGCGTTCCCGATGTGCTAGGTTGATCCGTCCTAGCTCTCAAGCCACCGCTGACGTGAGCCTCAACGGTTGACAGATCGTAACGCTTGCACGCGAACGTGTAAAGTTCTGTGCATCCTCTTTGTCCGCCGCTTTTGCGGCTCCAACACTTGACTATGCCTTCTACTCGTATGCTCCCCGCGGCCATCGCCGCCCTCTTTTTTGTAACAGCGTCTGTCACAGAAGCGCAGGAAAAAAGTTCGTTGATTTGGACTCCCATGCGCACCGTGGTACTCAATAGTACAAATTTTCCATCTACTGGAACTGCTGAGGAGCAGCAGATTCTTAAGCAGCTTTGGTCCGAAGACCTTTCTCGGGTGCGTCGGAATGAGAGAGGTCTTTACCCTGTCTTTCTACTGATTGGTGATGTCCGCAAGGGGCCTAGACGAATCATTTTTAGTATGTTCTCCAGTGCGGGGTCAGAGCGTTGCGATCCGCCTGCCAACGGCGCGAGTTCCCACGATATTTACAGCGTGTGCAATTTGCGTGTTACGCCTTGGCCTCAGAGCAATGGAAAACAAACTGATCTGCCTAATTATTGCGCTATTTTTGGCGAAAAACCCGAAATCGGCAGAATTGAATACTCGTTTGTTCCTACGTTACAAACGATTAATTTCCGTACCGTACAGTACGGAAAAATCGTTCAAGAATGCAATAAAACATTAAAGCTTGGTTGAATAATCAAGCGCGCACCAAAGGGATTTCAGAAATTTCAGTTGTATATCTTGGAGTGCGGCGCTCTTGACGCATCTCCCAAATTTTATCTGGCTTCTGTTGCCCCGTGCTTGCGACGTGCACCGTACCCTTACCAAATCGGCTATTAATCCTATCTACTGCACTCATCAATCTGCCTTGATCTCGGCCAGGTGCCTCCTCAAGTTGTAGTTCTGCCTGTACTGCATCGGTCCCAGTAATATCGAGCAAGATCACGCCAGCTTTGATCAGGTCAAAGCCTGGCTCAAATATTGCACGCGCACCCGAAATGGCTGCTAAGACAATTTGCCGCGTGTCGGCTGTAGGTCGTAGTGGAATGACCGTAGAACGATTGAAGCGCGGCCCAGGCCGGTGCGGCGAAGTGTGCGCGAAAACCTGAAGCTGGCTGGCCAGACCATCCTGCATTCGCAACTTCTCAGCTGCGCGGGTTGCATACTCACTCACAGCCTCAAGCAAAGGCTGCAACTCGCTCACCGGCCGGCCGAAAGATCGTGTGCAAGCGATCGTCTGTTTGGGCGCCGGCGCTAGGTCCAGTTCAATGCAGGCTTGACCTCGCAACTCGCGCACAGTGCGTTCCAACGTAACGCTCCAGCGTCGACGGATCATGGCCAAGTCAAGCTGCGCAAGATCCCAGGCCGAGAGCACGCCGACATCCGCCAGGTCAGCAGCAATGCGTCTGCCCACCCCCCACACGTCGGCTGCAGCGGTCGCACGCAACAACTGCTGCCGGCGTTCCGAAGACTGTTCTGCAAGGTTGCAGATCCTGGCCAGGTCGCCGGGATAGCTGCCTGGCTTGCGCTCCGCAGCCTTGGCGATTTGGTTTGCCAGTTTCGCCAGCGTTTTTGTAGGGCCGATGCCCACACAGCATGGGATGCCCACCCACTGCAGGATGCGCTCCCGCACGGCTGCGGCCCGAAGGCTCAAGTCGCGTATCCCCTCCAGCCCACCGATGAAGGACTCGTCGATCGAGTAGATCTCCTGCGTGGGACCTAAGCCTGCAGCGATGCTCATCATCCGGTCGCTCATGTCTCCATAAAGCGCGAAGTTCGCGGAGAGCGCAACGAGCCCATGGGTGTGCTGGAGATGTCGGAACTCGAACCATGGCTGGCCCATGCTTACCCCGATGGCACGGGCTTCATTTGACCTGGCGATCGCGCATCCATCATTGTTCGAGAGCACTACCACTGGCAGGCCCGCCAGCGAGGGCCGGAACACCCTCTCGCACGAGACGTAAAAATTGTTGCCATCGATGAGCGCGAACATTGGACAGCCTTCAGGTTATGCCCGGAAGCGCTTGATGCATGCGGTGACCACGCCCCAAATCACCAAGGTTTGACCCTCCCTAGGCACGATGTCAGGGTAGGTCGCGTTCGCCGCCTGCAGGCGGATGTTGCCCCCCGCGCAGTGGAGCCTTTTGACCGTGAAATCATTGTCCACCACCCCAACAACGATGTGGCGATGCTGAGGTTTGATCGCTCGGTCTACAAGGATCAGATCTCCGTCATCGATGCCGTCCTCGCACATGGAGCTCCCGGCAACCCGCAGCAGAAAGGTCGCCTGGGGATGCGTGATGAGCGTGCTTGTGAGGTCAATTCGCTTGCCACCGAAGTCGGCCGCCGGCGACGGAAACCCCGCTCGGATGCAAGCATCGCCGGCGATAACGTAGCAGGCAGCCTCACTGAGCTGGACGGGCGGCTCTGGGGGGAGCAAGTGAGCGTTGGTCATGGGTTTTATCGATACTGTGGTTATGTACAGTATACGGCGCTATGCCAGGATTTAGACGAACTTCCCCATGGCAGCAGTTCCTGGACGGCTGGGTCAAGCCATGTTTGTATTGCACAATACAAACATGCTTGTCGCCAATCCCGCCACACACATCGTTCTGCCAGCATCTGCACTGCCCCTGCGCGCCACGCCCACTCGTGCGGCCTACTCCGAGTTGCAGCAGGCGTACGAGCATTTCAACCAGCGCCTGTTCGACGATGCTCTGCCCCATTGCCTGATCACGCTACAGCGAGAAAAACGTACCTGCGGGTACTTCTCGGCCGCGCGCTTTGCGTCGCTGGACGGCAGCACCACGGACGAGATCGCCCTGAACCCCGCCTATTTCGCGGCCGTGCCGATCATCGAGACGCTGCAGACGCTGGTGCACGAGATGGCCCATCTATGGCAGCACCACTTCGGGAAGCCGGGGCGGGGGCGCTACCACAACGAGGAGTGGGCCGGAAAGATGGAAGCGATAGGCTTGATGCCGTCATCTACCGGCCGGCCCGGAGGGAAGCGTACGGGCGACATGATGGCCGACTACGCCATCGCAGGAGGGCCCTTCCTCGGGGCATGCGAGCAGTTGCTGACGGACAGCTTCCAGATCAGTTGGTACGACCGTTTTCCTGCGATCGAGCACGTGCTCAGCGGCCAGTGGAGCATGGCCACGCAGCTGCAGGGCATGGCCGGCACCACGCCCCCAATGGCGACCGTACCCGCTTTGGCGCAGGCAGTGCGGCCAGTGGCCCACACGGTGCCCA